>JANYED010000106.1 GCA_025363315.1 Polaromonas sp. | reverse complement strand
TACCGTGCCGGGCAGCGAGGCGATGAAGTACTTTGCCCGGGTCGACAAAGACGCCGACCTGACCGACGACATGCTGGGCTGGAAGGTACGCGCAGCCCTGCGTGCCGGGCGTCAACCCGCCTGGCCGCAGGTGCTGTCAGCCATCAACGCCATGAGCCTCGATGCGCGCAATGAACCCACCTGGAGCTACTGGAAAGCGCGCGCGCTGCTGGCCACCTTGCCCGCTGCTGCGCCCGCCGCGTCGTCATCCATCCACCCCCAACGCGCTGAGGCGCTGGCACTGCTGCAATCCATCGCCTCGGTGCGCGGTTTTTACGAGCAGCTGGCCCTCGAAGAGCTGGGCCAGAAAATCACCGTGCCGCCCAAGCCCCCTGTGCCCAGCGCTGAAGAAAAAGAGGCCGCACGCCAGAACCCCGGCCTGAGCCGCGCCAGCTACGCAATTGCCATCGGTTTGCGCTCTGAGGGGGTGCGCGAATGGAACTACAGCACCAACCTTGCCAAGCCCGGCGGTATGTCAGACCGTGAATTGCTGGCCGCCGCCCAGCTCGCCTGCGACCGCCAGATCTGGGACCGTTGCATCAACACCAGCGAACGGACCAAAACGGTGATTGACCTGGAGCAGCGCTTCCCGATGCCGTTCAAGGACGCCGTCGTCAAGCGCGCGCAAAGCATCAACCTCGACCCAGCCTACGTATACGGCCTGATACGGCAAGAAAGCCGCTTCATCATGGACGCGCGCTCCGGCGTGGGAGCGTCGGGCCTGATGCAGGTGATGCCCGCAACCGCCAGAGAGACAGCGCGCCGCATCGGCATGACAGGTTTTACTGCCGACATGATCAATGACCGGGACACCAACATCGCCATTGGCACCGGATACCTGAAGCTGGTACTCGACGACCTGGGCGGCTCCATGCCGATGGCCGCAGCGGCTTACAACGCGGGCCCCGGCCGGCCAAGAACCTGGCGCGGCCAAACCGGCAGCCCCGCACTGGACGCCGCTATCTGGGCAGAAAGCGTGCCGTTTGCCGAGACCCGTGACTACGTTAAAAAGGTGTTGAGCAATACCACCAATTACGCTGCGCTATTGACAGGTCAGCCGCAGTCCCTCAAGGCGCGTCTTGGCACAGTAGGCCCGCGCGATGCCAGCCAGCCAGAGCCCGACAAGACCTTGCCGTGACTGGACATTCGCTATATAAATAATAGCTGCTCGCGCCCGAATTTATTGGCCTAGAGCACTAAAAAGCACTTGAAATAGCCTTTTTCAAGCAACCATCCCTTCAAAACAGTAAATTAGCGCCATGAAAAAAATCCTTATCCTCGGCGGCACCGGTTTTGTTGGCCGCCACCTGTGTGAAAAGCTGGCTGTTGGCGGCTACCGCGCCACGGTTGTTACGCGGCGGCGCTCCAACGCGAGTCACCTGCAAATGCTGCCAATGGTCGACGTAATGGAGGTAGCAGCGCACCATGCCAGCGCATTGATGCCGCTGCTGGCCGAGCACGATGCGGTGGTTAACCTGATTGCCATCCTGCACGGAAACGAGGCGGCGTTTGAAAAAGCGCATGTGCAGTTGCCGCTTGAGCTGGCAAAAGCCTGCGACGCCGCGGGCCAGCGGCGCATCGTGCATGTCAGCTCGCTCGGCGCCGACATCAATGCACCGTCGATGTACCAGCGCAGCAAAGCGCGCGGTGAGGCGGTGCTGAAAGCCGCTGGGCTAGACGTCAGCGTGCTGCGGCCCAGCGTTATTTTTGGTGCCGAAGACAAGTTTTTAAACACCTTTGCATCGCTGCAAAAAATGTTTCCGTTTATTCCGCTGGCCGGCAGCACGGCCAAATTTCAACCCGTGTGGGTTGAAGACGTGGCCAGTGCCATTGTGAAATGCCTTGAAGACAAAGACACCATCGGCCAGACTTTTGAGGCCTGCGGGCCAGAAGTGTTCACGCTCAAGCAGCTGGTGCAGCTGGCCGGCCAGTACAGCGGCCATGACAAACCCGTGATTGGCCTGCCCGACGCGTTGGCGCGCATACAGGCCGCGCTGATGGAGCTGGCCCCCGGCGAGCCGATCATGAGCCGCGACAACCTGGACGCCATGAAGGTTGACAATATTTCTGGCGGCAAGCTTCCCGGCTTGCAGGCGCTAGGCATCACACCATCCGCACTGAGTGCAATTGTGCCGTTTTACCTGGGCGGCAAAGGCCTTCGCAGCGGCTTGACGGCCAAGCGCAAGACGGCTGGGCGGTTTTAATCCAGCATGAATCGCTCTGATTTTACTCATCAATCTGTTGAGCGCACTGCGCTAGCATCTGCTTTCACCCACCAGAAAGCACACCATGCTCAAGCTCTACATCGGTAATAAAAACTACTCTTCCTGGTCTATGAGACCCTGGCTCGTGCTCAAGCAGTCGGAGATACCATTTGAAGAAGTCAAGGTGCGCTTTGACTCCTTTGGCAGTGGCTCGGAATTTCGCCAGACCATCGATGCTCTGACACCTGTTGGCAAGGTGCCGGTGTTGGTCGACGACGGCTTTGTGGTGTGGGACACGCTGGCGATAGCTGAATATCTGGCTGAAAACTTTCCAGAAAAAGCCCTGTGGCCACAAAGCATGCATGCGCGTGCCAGAGCCCGATCCATCTGCGCTGAAATGCACAGTGGCTTCGCCGCGCTGCGCTCAGCCTGTCCAATGAACGTAGAGGCCAGCTTGCCCGACATAGGACAGTTGATTTGGCGCGATAAACCCGCTGTGCGTATTGACGTGGCGCGCATTGTGGCGATGTGGGACGAGCTGCTGCTGCAACACAAAGGCCCCATGTTGTTCGGAAAGTTCAGCATCACCGACGCCTACTTTGCTCCGGTAGCCATGCGATTGAAAACTTACGCCTTGCCGGTTCCTGCCAGCATCGCCGCGTATATCGGCAGGCTTTGCGCCACCGCGGGCGTGAAGGCGTGGATAGATGACGCGCTGCTTGAAAACGACTTTCGGGACTTTGAAGAGCCGTACCGGCTTAGCCGCTAAAACCTAGCGACCGCTAAACTCAAGGCCATGGAAATCTTCATGGTCGGTGGTGCAGTTCGCGATGCCTTGCTCGGCTTGCCTGTGCAAGACCGCGACTGGGTGATAACAGGCAGCACGCCTGAAGAGCTCGTAGCGCGCGGCTTTTTGCCTGTTGGCAAGGACTTTCCGGTTTTTTTGCACCCGACCACTAAAGAAGAATACGCGCTGGCCCGTACCGAGCGCAAGACCGCGCGGGGCTATCACGGTTTTGCCGTGCATGCAGCGCCTGATGTCACGCTGGCGCAAGACCTGGCGCGGCGCGACCTTACTATTAATTCAATAGCTGCTTGCGCCCTGATTGATTGGTCTACAGGCAGATTCGGTGCTGACGTTGACTTGAGCCCTGCAAATTTGATTGACCCGTATGGCGGCCAGCGCGACGTCACCGCGAAAGTGCTGCGCCATGTCACCGATGCGTTTCGGGAAGACCCGGTGCGCATCCTGCGGGTGGCGCGTTTTGCAGCGCGCTTTGCAGACTTCAGCGTCGCGCCAGAGACGATGCAGCTGATGCAAAGCATGGTCTCAAGTGGTGAACTGGACGCGCTGGTGGCCGAGCGGGTGTGGCAAGAGCTGTCGCGTGGGCTCATGGAGGCAACACCGTCGCGCATGTTTGGCGTGCTGCGTGACTGCGGCGCGCTGGGGCGGCTGTTGCCGGAAGTTGACCGGCTCTGGGGCGTGCCCCAGCGTGCTGACCACCACCCCGAAGTGGATACCGGTGTGCATTTGATGATGGTGCTGGACATGGCAGCGCAGTTGAATGCACCACTGCCCGTGCGCTTTGCCTGCCTGATGCACGACCTGGGCAAAGGCACAACGCCGGCTGACGTTCTGCCCAAACACATTGGCCACGAACTACGCAGTGCCAAGCTTTCAAAGATCGTTTGCGAGCGGCTGCGCGTGCCACTGCAATGCCGCGCGCTGGCCGACGTGGTGGCCATGGAGCACGGAAACATTCACAGGAGCAGTGAGTTTGGCGCAGCGGCGCTGGTGCGGCTGCTGGAGCGCTGCGATGCCTTTCGCAAACCGCAGCGCTTTGCCGAAGTGCTGTTGGCCTGTGAATGTGACGCGCGTGGGCGGCTGGACTTGCAAGACGCGGCCTACCCGCAGCGCCAGCGACTAACACAGGCGCTGAAAGCGGCGCAATCGGTGGTCACCAGCGTGATTGCCGAGGCCGCACTTGCTAAGGGGCTGGACGGCAAAAAGATTGGCGAGCAGGTACACGCAGCGCGCGTGGCGGCCATCGCAGCTCAAATAATTTGAGACACCACGCTGGCAATCAGGCTCAGCAAAATCGTGGTGGTCAGCGGGATGTAACGCTCCTTGCCAAACAATTTGAAGCGTAAATCGCCCGGTAGCTTGCCAAGCCCAAGCTTGTTCAGCCACGGTGTCAGCGCGCTGATAAACACCAGCGTCAGAAAAATAACGATCATCCAGCGAATCATGTTTTGGTTATAGCGTGTGGGTTCTGTCGCCCGCTGCAAAGCCCATCGGCTCCCAGGCCGCTGTGTTTTTTGCGCCGAAAGCAATGACCTTGAACAACTCACCCATTTCATGCTCGTTGACAAGCTTTTGCACCATGGCTCTGTCGGCAATCGACGCGTCTTGCATGTCGTTCATCAAAGCGCAGTTCAGTAAAAACCGCCCTTGCCCGGTGTAGCCCAGCACCGGCAAACCGGCGTCTTGCCCGGCCACCGCAATGCCGGTAAAGTTGACATGCGCGGTAATGTCCTTGATGCCGACATCCACAAGCGCATCAGCATCGACCTGATGCGCGCGGTGGCACAGGACCGTGCCCATGCTGCGCTGCGGGTGGTAGTACTCATGCTCGGGAAAGCCATAATCCACCATGAAGATTGCGCCTGCCTGCAGCTTGTCAGCCAGGGTCCGAATGAAGCCTTCTGCCTCGGGGTGGATTTCAGTGAGGTAGTCGTACGTGCCCACCACCTCAAACGGCGGCCTCAGGTCAGTGGGCTGGTCTGCATAGGCAAAGGCGCCCTCATGCAGAACAACGCCACGCTCGTGCCACACGTGATTCACGCGTGCGAGGAGTTTGACAGGCATTGCGTCCAGCACTTCGTTGCCAATCACCACGCCGCGCATGGCATCGGGCAAAGCGGTTGCCCAATGCACGCGGCGGTCAAACATATCAAGCCGCTGCTGCTGACGTGCCCGCAAGCTGCCCGACACATCAACAATGGTGTAACAAGTGATCTGCGGCAGTGCCTGCAAAATCTGCTCGGCCAGCGCGCCAGAGCCTGCGCCGAATTCCCACACCTGCGTCACGCCGGTGGCGTTAAAAGCCTGATTAATCTGCCGCGCCAGCGCCTGGCCAAAGCGAGGCGACATCTCGGGTGCAGTGACAAAATCGCTGCCTGCGCCCAGCGTGCCGCCCGGCATCAGCCCGAACTTGCGCAGGTCGTTCGCGTAGTAGCCCAGGCCGGGCGTGTACAGCGCCATGCTCATGAAAGTATCAAAGCCCAGCCAGCCACCTGCCTGGCGGATGGCCTCATGGATATGAGTTTGCAGAGGGGTCGTTAAAATGGTGATAGTCATGACAGCTGCTTCACACCCAATTGTCGGCGATTACACCAACCCACCCATGTTGCAAAACTCGAATGCCCCCGTCGTTCTCGTCACTGGCGCTGCCAAACGGCTGGGCCGCGAAATTGCTCTGGCGCTGGCCACAGCGGGCTGGCGAGTGGCGGTACACTACCGCAGCTCGAAACAAGACGCTATTGAAACAGGAGCTGCTTGCGCCCGTATTCAGGGAGATTCAGCCGTATTTAGTGCTGATTTAGGCAGCGAGATAGCTGTAAAGGCACTTGTGCCACAAGTGATAGAACGGTTTGGGCAAATCGATGCCGTCGTCAACAGCGCATCAACCTTTGAACAAGACGACGCCGCCAGCTTCAGCTTTGAAGCACTTAGCAAACACCTGCGCAGCAACACCGGCGCCCCAATTTTGCTGGCGCAGGCGTTGCACGCGCATCTGGCTGGCCGCAACGCGAAAGGCGAAACCAGGGTTCGCGGAGCAGTGGTCAACCTGCTGGACCAAAAGCTCTGGAACCAGAACCCTGATTTTTTAAGCTACACGCTGTCAAAAGCTGCACTTGAGGCGGCCAACACCATGCTGGCGATGGCACTGGCCCCACTGGTGCGGGTGGTGGGCGTGGCTCCCGGCCTGACGCTGACCAGCCACCTGCTGACCAATGCACAGTTTGAAGCGCTGCACAAATTGTCGCCACTGGGCCGTTCGTCCACACCGGCTGATGTGGCCGCCACAGTGAAGTTTGCGCTTGAAAACCAGTCCATCACCGGCACGACGCTGCTGGTTGACGGCGGTCAGCATTTGATGAAATTTGAACGGGATTTTTCTTTAATGACCTCATCACCCGGCGATCAAAAATAATGTTCAACACCCGAGGCACACAAATACTGACGCTCACTGGTTTGCGCTTTGACGCGAATCTGGGCATTCTTGACAGCGAAAAAATCGCGCCGCAGCCGATTCAGGTTGATGCTGAACTGAACCTGGGCACACAGCCACTGCTGCCCAGCGATGACGAGATTCACCGCGTGCTGGACTACCGCAAGGTGCGCCAGATCATCATCACCGAATGCATCGCCACACATGTCAACCTGCTGGAGTCGCTGATTGGCAAGGTCGCGCAACGTCTGATGCAACTGCCCGGTGTGGTCGGTGTGCGGGTCAAAATCGCCAAGCTCGAAATCTTTGACGACTGCGAAGTGGCGATTCGCATTGAAACCGGCCAGTGGTGATAGCCCGCTAACGCTTGGCTGCGAACAAATTCAATGGCGCGCTCTCAAGCGGCGTTCAAATTGTTCAACTTCAGCCTGAGCGCTCTGTTAAGTTGTGTTGACGTGCCTGAAAAACTGCCGAAGGTTGTCGCCGCAATACGAAAGCGCACGGTCAGCTGAACCAAATCGTCCGTATTGCACATCAAGCCCAAAGCCACCAGGCGAGGTAGCTTCGCTGCCCTCGACATCCGTATCAGCGCAAATATAGGCAACAGCGATGTCTTGCCGCATGTGGCAAGCCTGGCTCCAGAGCTGGGCCGGAATATCGGGAAAGTACAGCGGCGCCGAAAATTCTGTCAGTGGGTCAAGCTTTACCAGTGTGGCCTGCCTGACGTACCACTCGTGGTTCGACTTCACATGCAGGTGAAGCGCAACCAGCAAAACCAGCGTTTCAAAACCAACTGCGATGCCAACGGCGTTATAGGGCAGCCAAAGCAATGGCGCCAAGCCGAACCGCAGCGGCCAGCGAGAAGGCTGCCAGCAATATGCACAGGCCACCAAAAATTGACAACCAAATCCGCCAAATGATCCGCTGCACAAACCGCTGCACAAACCGCCGCATAACGCGCCCACCAAGAAAACCGAGCGCCGACAGCAGCGCCGCATTAGGTTACTTTGGCGACCTTATTTTGTGGCAAGCCATATGCCAACAGCAAGCCTTCATGTGCGATTAATCACAACCGCGCGCAGGATCAACTGCCGCCACTGGCAACCTCAATGGCCTGGCGCGGCTGCTTGCTGACGTAACTGATTACACGCGATGAGATAACGTCAGTCTTGCCCAAGACACTTTTCAGGGCTTCATCAAGCGTGGCACTGTCGCTTAAAAAGGTACGCCGCGTGCTGGCCACAATTTTAAATTTGATGGGGCGTGAACGCGGATCGTCAGCGTCCACCATCACACCCAGCGCAACCAGCCGCGAGAGTTTGCTGGCCAGGCGCTCCGAGCGGGACACACCCGGCATCAGCATGGCAAACACGCGCTCATCGACCCGGGCAATGGTGTCGTCGTCGCGCGCAACCGTGCGCAGCATTCGCACGCACCGCAGCACATCCTGGCGCGCATTGCTGGTAGCGGCCAGCGAGGTATCGGCATAACCGCTGACGACCTTGACATACACCACCGTCAAGTCTGCGCCAGCGTCCAGTGCGGCATCCCACAGCCCGGTTAGCGCGTTGCGGTACTGCGCGGATGCGACGAAGCCCGTCAATGGGTCGGTGTGCGCCAGCGTGATGCTGCGCACAGCTTGTGTGTGCGTTTTTTTGGCATGCAAATGCAGCGCAACCAGCAGCAACGGGAGCTCCAAAACCAAACCGTAAATGGGTGCGTTGTAGGGCAGCCAGGGCAGGGCCGCAATGCCCAGCTGTTCGACTTGGGTCAGTCCCACAACCGCCAGCATGGGCGCAAATGGCAAAAGGTAAAGCGTCGCTACTGGCCGGTCGTAGCGCAGCGCCCGGATGGCAATCGCAGCAATGATGACAAACCCCGCAGGAACCGCTAAGCCGAACAACGCCAAACGCAAACGGGGCTGGTCAACTGCCACAAACACTGCGCTGGCCAGCAGCATCAGCGCCGCCGCCACCAGCAACAGATAGGCCCATACCTTGGGCGTGCGCGGCGCAATAAAAATCGCGCGGGTAAAAGCCAGTTGCGCCGTTAAACCCAGCATCACAAACACCATGGTCGATATTGCGGGCCACACTACAGTCGTTGGCCAAAAAACATAGCTGCCGATGCCGCTGAAGCTGGCCGCCGCCATCAACGCACAAAACGCATAAGCCGCATACCAGGCATAAGCCAGATTGCGGTACAGCACACTCAAAACGCAGCCGAGAACGACCATGAAGCCTAACAAACCCAACAGCAGTCCAATCACCAAAAAAGTGTTCTGGGTTTGCTCGCTGACTGTGTCATTGCGCTGCACATCCACCGCAAAGCGCAGTGGAATCCATTTTTGAATGCGGATGTAAAAGTCCTGCGGCTTAACCAGGCTAGCGCCTGCTGCAGCCAACTCAAGGGACTCGTTCAGGCGAAATTGCGGTGTCAAACCCTTCGCAGGCCAGCGTTGGTGCGCGACGGTCGTGCCAGCGGTTTGCATGCGCCAGATACCTTGAGCGTCCTGAAAGTAGAACTCTGCCCGGTCAATGAAGGGCTTGGACAGCACCACCGTCCAGTCGGTTGGGCCCGTTTTGCCTTGCTGCACGCGAAAGTGAAGCCACAGGGCATTGCTTTTGGACAGTTTGTAGGTCAGCGCAGGGTTAAAAGGCACAAAACCGACGGCGCCAGGTGCCGCGATTTGTTCAATCGTCAGATCTTGCGGGGCATCGGCACGAACTGCAAAGTAGCCAGCGCCCAGCGCGTCTGTGTTTTTGGCCAACAGCATGGCAGGTGGCTCAAAACCAGCGGCCCCCGGCGCCGAGGGCGGGCTGGAAGCTGCAAAAACAGAAGCCTGCGCCGCTACCAGAGCCCACAAACAGGATAAAAATACGCGCCAAGCAAAAGCTGTAAAACGGCCACGGTACATATTTGACATTCCCATTTCCAAATTGTACTGACCGCCTTTTGTCTGTTCGTAGTGTCGACACATTAGACAGATCGCTTTTGATTGATAAACAACAGGCTGCACCTGCTTTGGGCTTCAATGCGAAAATATTGGCATGCCAGACCTGATCGAACCTCAAACCACCGCGCCAGACGCCTTAAAAATCGCGCGCCGTACTGACCACGAAAGCCACAAGCTTGAAAAACGTTTGTGCCGCGAAGTAGGCCGCGCGATTATGGACTTCAACATGATTGAAGAAGGCGACAAGGTGATGGTGTGCGTGTCGGGCGGCAAAGACAGCTACGCGATGCTGGACATCCTGCTCAAGCTGCAAAAGCGCGCGCCGATTAACTTCAGCTTGATTGCGGTGAACCTGGATCAAAAGCAGCCTGGCTTTCCAGAGCACATCCTGCCCGAGTACTTGAGCAAACTAGGCGTACCCTTTCACATTGAAAACCAAGACACCTACAGCATCGTCAAGCGCGTGGTACCCGAAGGTAAAACGCTGTGCTCACTGTGCTCTCGTTTGCGGCGCGGCATTTTGTACCGGGTGGCGGGTGAACTGGGCGCCACCAAAATAGCGCTGGGCCATCATCGAGACGACATGTTGCAAACGTTTTTCCTCAACATGTTTTTTGCGGCCAAACTCAAAGGCATGCCGCCCAAGCTGGTCAGCGACGACGGTAAAAATATCGTGATTCGTCCGATGGCCTATGTGCCTGAAACAGACCTCAGCCGCTGGGCAGCCGTGCAACACTTTCCCATCATTCCCTGCACCCTGTGCGGCAGCCAGGAAAACCTGCAGCGCAAGCAGGTCGGCAACATGCTGCGTGAGTGGGACAAGAAGTTTCCGGGGCGCATTGAAAACATGTTTACCGCACTGCAAAACATCGTGCCATCGCACTTGATGGACGGCAAGCGTCATGACTTCAAAGGCATCAAGGCGACCGGTGTTGCCGACGGCCACAGCGACAAGGCCTTTGATGCAGATGAGTTTGTGGCGCAGCCAAACACGACCGCAGAGGGTGTTTCAGTCATCCAGTTGCAGTCTTTTTAGCAGGTAAATTATATGAAAACCTTTATATCACGGGCGCAGGCAGCTCTTTTATTCATAGCAATTGGGTTGTTGGCAGGATGCACTGGCATGCGCGTGGTCGACAGCGACGTGACGGCTTTTACAGCGTGGACATCGGCGCCGCCCGCGCCTGGCACGCGTTACAGGTTTGAACGCTTGCCGTCGCAAACTGCGGCCACGCAGCAGGACCGGATTGAGGCGCTCGCCACCACCAGTTTGTCGAAAGTGGGCATGGCGCTCAGCCCTCTTGATGCGCGCTACAGCGTACAGGTGCTGCTGAGTACGGAAATCGTTCAGCGCTACCCGTCGCCTGGGTTTGGGGGGTTTGGCTACGGTGGTACAGGTGTTTTCGTCGGCGGCGGCAGCATGGGCAGCTCCATCGGTTTGTCGTTTCCGATCGGTTTTGGTGAACCGTATTACAAGCGCTCTTTGAACATCTTCATGCGCGACTTGACAACGCAAAAGGTGGTGTTTGAAACCAGAGCCCTGCACGACGGCGTGTGGGGAGATGGCTTCGCCGTTCTTCCTGCGATGCTGGATTCTGCGTTGCTGGGGTTTCCGCAGCCACCGACAAGCACGCGCCGCATCAATGTCGAAATCCCCAGATAAATGACAGAGCCGACCCGTATCATCGCCATCCGCCACGGCGAAACCAGCTGGAATGTCGACACCCGTATTCAGGGTCAGCTGGATATTCCGCTGAGCGCCAATGGCCGCTGGCAGGCCGAGCGGCTCGCGCAGGCATTGCGGGACGAGCCCATCAAGGCAATTTACGCCAGCGACTTGACCCGCGCCTGGGAAACAGCCGAATACGTGAGCCGGGCAACAGGTGTTGGCCTGACCAAAGAAATTGGCTTGCGCGAGCGCGGTTTTGGCGACTTTGAAGGTAAAACTTTTGCGGAGATCGAAGCGCTGCTGCCCGACCAGTCGCTGCGCTGGCGCAAGCGCGACCCTGAGTTTTCACCCGCTGGCGGTGAATCTCTCGTCGCTCTGCGCGCCCGCGTGGTTGAAGCCGCTTGCCGCCTCGCCGCCCAGCACCCAGGCGAGCAGATTGCGCTGGTGGGCCACGGCGGCGTGATGGACGTGCTGTACCGCGCTGCGACGCGGCTGGACATTCAGGCCCCGCGAACGTGGGCGCTGGGCAACGCGGCGATCAACCGCCTGCTCTGGACACCCGAGGGCTTTACCCTGGTGGGCTGGGCCGATACGCACCATCTGGACGATGACGTGCTGGACGAAGCAGCGGGCTGAACGCCAAAATAATTGACGGAGATATCCATGAGCGACTTGATCGGCCATTCTGTCAACGCCATCGACACACCCGCGCTGGTGCTGGACCTGGACATGATGGAGCGCAACCTGCGCACCATGGCGGCGTTTGCCGAACGACACCAGGTTTTGCTCAGGCCGCACGCCAAAATGCACAAAAGCGCCGAGCTGGCCAAACTGCAAATCGCAGCTGGAGCCGTCGGGGTGTGCGTGCAAAAAACGTCTGAAGCCGAAGCATTGGTTGCCGGCGGCGTGCACAACATTTTCATCACCAACGAGGTAGTGGCGCTGCACAAGCTGACGCGCATTGCCGCGCTGACGCGGGTGCTAGCGCCGCAGGGCGGCAAACTGGCTATTTGTGTGGACAGCATGGAAGGTATCAAGCGCCTGGCTGATTGCATGAACGACGGGCGCATTGCATCGGGCATCACGTCCGCGATTGATGTGTTCATTGAAATCAATGTGGGCCAGAACCGGTGCGGGGTTGAACCCGGCTTGCCCGCTATTGCTCTGGCGCTGGAAATCCGCAAACACCCGGCTTTGAACTTTGCGGGCCTGCAAGCCTATCACGGCGGGGCGCAGCACATGCGCAGCCCCACTGAGCGCCAGGCTGCGATTGTGGGTGCTGTCAAGGCTGTGAGCGACACCCGGGATCTGATCGAAGCGCAAGGTATGAAGGTTGGGCTGGTGACCGGTGCGGGCACCGGCACCGCGCCGCTGGAGGCCGCTAGCAAGCTGTATGGCGAGCTGCAGGCAGGCTCATACTTGTTTATGGACGCAGACTATGCCGCCAACGAGCAAGCAGTTGGCCAGCCGCGCTTCAAGCACGCGTTATTTGTCAAAACTCAGGTCATCAGCGTGCATGCGCATCATGTCGTGTGTGACGCAGGCCACAAAAGCCACGCGATTGATTCTGGCCTGCCCAAGGTGCATGCCTTCAGCAGCCGCAGCGAGCTGGACTATTCAAACGGCGGCGACGAACACGGTATTTTGAAACCCGCCGCGGGCAGCACACGCTTGCCCAGCCTGGGCAGTATGCTGTGGTTGATACCGGGGCACTGTGACCCAACGGTAAACTTACATGACATGATGATCGGCGTGCGCGGCGGACTGCTCAAGGGGATTGTGGAGCGCATCATCAAGGTGGATGGGCGCGGCGCGCTCACTTGATTTAGCCAATCAGGTAAACAGCTCGTTGCCCGCCGCTGGTGGCGCAACCCCCAAATGCCGATAAGCTGCCAGCGTCGCAATGCGCCCACGCGGCGTGCGCTGCAGGTAGCCTTGCTGTATCAGGTACGGCTCAATCACGTCTTCAATCGTGTCACGCTCTTCGCCAATGCTGGCGGCAATGTTGTCCAGCCCGACCGGGCCACCATCAAAACGGTGAATCACGCATTCCAGCAGCTTGCGGTCCATCACGTCAAAGCCCTGCGGGTCTACGTCGAGCATGGCAAGTGCCTTGTTCGCGATTTCAAGCGTGATCTCGCCTTTGCCTTTGACGTCTGCAAAGTCGCGCACGCGGCGCAGCAGCCGGTTGGCAATGCGCGGTGTGCCACGTGAACGGCGCGCAATCTCAAAGCCGCCCGCTTCGTCTGTCGGCACATTCAGCAGCCCCGCACTGCGTTTGACGATGCGCGCCAACTCTTCAGCCGTATAAAACTCGAGCCGCGCCACGATGCCAAAACGGTCGCGCAGCGGATTGGTTAGCATGCCGGCCCGAGTGGTGGCACCCACTAGCGTGAAGGGCTGTAAATCAAGTTTGATGCTGCGCGCCGCTGGGCCTTCACCAATCATGATGTCGATCTGGTAGTCCTCCAGCGCGGGGTACAAAATCTCTTCGACCACCGGGCTCAGGCGGTGAATTTCGTCGATGAACAGCACATCGTTTTTCTCAAGATTCGTCAGCAGTGCAGCCAGGTCCTTGGGCTTCTCCAGCACCGGACCACTGGTTTGCCGCATGTTGACACCCAGCTCATGCGCAATGATGTGGCTGAGCGTCGTTTTGCCCAGACCGGGTGGGCCAAACAGCAACACATGGTCCAGTGCCTCGCTGCGTTTTTTGGCTGCACCGATAAAAATCTCCAGTTGCTCGCGTACCTTGGTCTGGCCCACATACTCGTCAAACAGCTTGGGCCGCAACGCACGCTCAATCGCCTCTTCTTTGGGGGAGTCAGGAGCAGCGGACATCACTCGCCTTGCAGGCGGCAAGTCGGCCAGGTTGAAGTCGTCGGTTTGGATGGTCATCTTTTCAACTTACTTTGCCAACGCCTTCAAAGCCAGCTTGATGCCATCAGACACCCCAATGTCTTTTGGCAATGCTTTCAATGCCAGCGCCGCATCGCGGTCGCTGTAGCCTAGGGCTACCAGCGCTTGCAAAATGTCGGACTGGGTGTCGCTGCTGACAGAAACGTTCACGCCGATGTCGGCACCAAGTTTGCCTTTGAGTTCCAGCAGCAAACGCTCGGCAGTTTTTTTGCCGATGCCGGGGACTTTGATGATGCGGCCAGGCTCTTGCAGGGTGACGGCCTGAGCGAGCTCTTCAACGCTCATGCCGCTGAGCACACTGAGCGCGGTGCGTGGGCCGACGCCGGATATTTTGACCAATTGCCTGAAAGCGGCGCGCTCTGTCGATGTTGCAAATCCGTAGAGGATTTGCGCGTCTTCACGCACTACAAAATGGGTCAGCAGGCTGACTTTTTCACCCAGAACGGGCAGGTTGTAAAAAGTGCTCATGGGCACCAGCAGCTCGTAGCCGACGCCATTGCAGTCCACCAGAATTTCTGGGGGGTTCTTTTCGGCCAAGGAGCCTTGAATTCGTCCAATCATGTAGCAATGTTATCAGTGCCCCCTTGGACGCAATATCAGCCGACAATGACAACTCAACCCATTCAGGACGTCTAACCTTGATCCTTCGCCACACCTTCACGCCGCCGAACAACACCCGCATGGGCCATCTGTGCGGGCCGATGGATGCTCACATCCGCACGATTGAAGTGGGGCTGGACGTGAAGATTGCGCACCGGTTTGAGCAGTTCAAGATTGACGGTACCAAGGCGCGCGCCACCCAAGCGCTCGAAGTGCTGCAGGCGCTGTATGAAATGGCGCAGCGGCCGATTGCCCAGGAGACGGTGCAGCTGATGATGTCGGGCGACACCGCACTGAGTACTGCACCCGACGGCAGCACCACCCTGACCACCCGCCGCGCTGACCTGCGTGCCCGAACCGCCAATCAAGGCATGTATTTGGAGAACATTGCCACTCATGACATCACCTTCGGCATTGGCCCTGCCGGTACCGGTAAAACCTATTTGGCGGTGGCCTGCGCGGTAGATGCACTGGAGCGTAGCGCGGTGCAGCGCATTGTATTGACGCGCCCGGCGGTAGAAGCGGGCGAGCGGCTTGGCTTTTTGCCCGGCGATTTAAGCCAGAAGGTTGACCCGTACCTGCGCCCCTTGTGGGATGCGCTGCATGAGCTGATGGGGTTTGAGCGGGTGCAAAAAGCGTTTGACCGCCAGCAAATTGAAATTGCGCCATTGGCCTTCATGCGCGGCCGCACGCTCAACCATGCATTTGTAATTCTGGATGAAGCGCAAAACACCACGCCCGAGCAAATGAAGATGTTTTTGACCCGCATCGGCTTTGGCAGCAAGGCCGTGGTGACCGGTGATGTGAGTCAGGTCGATTTGCCGCGTACGCAGCTCAGCGGCTTGGTCGATGCTGAGCGGGTTTTAAAGCGCGTCAACGGCATAGCGATCACGCGGCTGACCAGCGTGGATGTGGTACGCCACCCGCTGGTGGCGCGGATTGTGGATGCGTACGACGCAGCGCAGTCTACGCCGACCGGTACCATTGATGCTACTGATACAGTAGCTGCTGGCGCCCGTAAAACAAGGGCTCGAGGCACAAATGCCTCTTAAAACCCTGTCTTTGTCGCTGCAGTTCGGCGCGATTAAAGACGCAGCGCGCCACCGAGCCGCCTTGCCGCGCCACAGTGTTGTCCGGTGGATTCGCCATGCGTTGGCAAGCGATGCCGAGATCACCGTGCGCATCGTGGATGCGAAGGAAGGCCAGGCGCTGAACCGCCAGTATCGCCAAAAAGACTACGCCACCAACGTCCTGACGTTTGACTACACGCGCGCGCCTGTCGTCACCGCTGACCTGGTGCTGTGCGCGCCCGTGGTGGCCCAAGAGGCGAAGGCAAACAACAAAACGCTGGCAGCGCATTACGCACATTTGCTCGTGCACGGCACGCTGCATGCGCAAGGGTTTGACCATGAAACGAGCAGCCACGATGCGGACGCGATGGAAGCGCGTGAAATCGCGATCTTGTCCGGCCTGGGCATTGCCAATCCATACTGACCGGTTTTTTGCAGTACACCTTTATCAACCACCACCCACGCCATGACAACACGCCACCAGCACCTGTTCAAAGTTGAGCTGCACAAGCTGCGCCCCACACAACTGACAGTGGGGTATGCCGAAGTTCAGGCCAAGCGCGGCCTGTGGACGGGCATGGCCAAAGCCCGCAGGCAAGAATTTTTGAAAAACCACTGGTTTCCGGCAGTACTGGGCCCAGGCAACAACCATTACATCGTGGACCACCACCACCTGGGGCTGGCGCTGCTTGAAGAAAAAGTGACCAGCAGCTATGTGGTGCTGCTCAAAGACTTGAGCATGATCGACAAAGACGAATTCTGGACCTTGATGGACCACCACCAGTGGGTGCACCCGTACGACGCCAAGGGCAAACGGCGCGCCGTGACTGACCTGCCCAAGGCGCTAACCGATCTGCTCGATGACCCCTACCGCAGCTTGGCTGGCGAGGTACGTCACGCAGGCGGCTTTCCCAAAGATGCCACGCCGTTTGCGGAATTTTTGTGGGCCGATTTTTTCCGGCGACGCATCAAATTGTCGCAACTCAAGCGCGACCCGGCGGCCTGCCTGGTGCAAGCCATCGCGCTGTGCCACAGCCTAGAGGCAGCGCATTTGCCCGGCTGGTCTGGCCAAGCTGAAGCGCTGGTGGCGTAGCCTGCTTTGCACGCCGCAACACCCGCCGCCAACCAACCCGTCAGGTTGAATCTGCTGCCCGATGTGCTGGCAGGCTTGTCAGTGGCTGGCGTGTTGCTGCCCGAGGCTGTGGCGTATGCCGCGATTGCCGGCGTTGAGCCGCTGCACGCGCTGCTGGCGGCACTGGTTGGGCTGTGCATTTACCCGTGGCTGGGCACCAGCCGTTTTGCCGTGGTGGCACCCACATCGTCTGCGGCGGCGGTGTTTGCGTCAGCGGCGGTCATTGGCGGGCCAGCGATGGGCTATGCGCTGGTCAGCCTGACGGGGGGGCTGTTTTTACTGGCCGGCTTGTTTCGAGCTGGCTTTTTGGGCGCTTTTATCTCCCGGCCGGTGCTGCGCGGCTTTGCCTGGGGCCTGGCGCTGACGATTGTTATCAAACAATTGCCGCATGTGCTGGGCTTGCCAGTCAGCGGCGCGCATGTGTATCAGCTGGTCTGGGCGATGGCGCAGGCCCTGCCCGATGCGCACGGGCCGAGTGCGCTTGCAGGTGCCGCTGCGCTGGTGGCCTGGCTGGCGCTGTTTCATGGCGCGCAGCGGCACGTGAATTTGCCAATTTCCCTGATCGTGCTGGCCGCCGGCATTGCGGCCAGCCATGCACTGTCTTTGGGCAGCCAGGGTGTGGCACTGGTGGGCATGATCAATTGGCAAATGCCCAGCTTTGCCCTGCCGCAACTGCGCACTGAGCAGTGGCTGCGTGCCGCTGAGATTGCCCCGGCCCTGCTGCTCATCCTGTTTGCAGAATCATGGGGTTCGGTGCGCTCGCTGGCGCTGCAAAACGGCGACCAAGTCGATGCCAACCGCGAGCTGCTGGCATTGGGCAGTGCCAACCTGGCCAGCGGGCTGGTGCAGGGCTTGCCAGTGGGCGCTGGGTTTTCTGCAGCGTCGGCCAGCTATGCCGCCGGTGGGCGCAGCAAGTGGGCCGGTGTGGCGGCTGCGCTGGCGCTGGGCCTGCTGCTGTGGCAGGCGCGGCCGCTGTTGGCGCTGCTGCCTGTACCGGTGCTGGCAGCTGTGGTGATTGGGATCTTGTCGCACAACCTGTGGCCCCGTTCGGTGATCAGCAGCTTCAAACTGGGTGGTGATGTGTACCTGGCGATCGTCGCTGCGCTGGGCGTGCTGGTGTTTGGCGTGCTGTTTGGCATGCTGCTGGCCGTTGGCCTGTCATTGCTGCTGGCCATTCGCAGGTTTGCCCAGCCAATGGTGACCGAACTGGGCCAATTGAGCGGCACGCGCAACTACATCGACCGCAGCCGCCACCCCGAGGCGGTCAGCATCCCGGGCGTGTTGGTGGCACGGCCTGAAGAGCCACTGTTTTTTGCCAACGCAGAAGGCGTTTTCAAATTTCTCAATCATCGGGCCAGCCAGCAAGGCGTTCGGGCAGTGGTGTTAAGCCTGGAAGTGAGCGACGACTTGGACAGCACGGCGCTGGAGGCACTCGGTGAATTTGTTGCAGGCTTGCAGCAAAACGGGCGGGCGCTGCTGCTGGCACGCGTCAAAGACAGGCCACGTGACGCGCTGCTGCGTGCTGGCCTGACCGGGGCAGACCCAGCTGCAGAAGGTCAACACGCCGTCACAGTGTACTGGAGCGTGGACGATGCTGTAAGAGCTGCGCAAACCGAAAATTTCACGGCGTAACGTTCATTCGCCAACCTGCTTTTGATGAAACTCAATAAGCTAGGTACACAACGGTCACGAGATTTATCCAATAAATAATGGCTGCAGCCCAAGTAATACGGGCGCTAACCGCTATTTTATCAATAGCAACAAGGTATTCAGTCCGTGATGCCAGCCGCCACAAACAACGTCTTGGCCGCGGGTTCAGACAAAAAGCTGACAAACTCTTGCGCCAGCGCCTGGTTCGCTCCAGAGGCCAGAGGTGCAGCGGTGTAGGGCGTGTAATTTTGAATCGCGGCCGGCAAGGGTCCCACCAGCGTCAAGCCCTTGGATGTATAGAGCAAAATTTCAGTCATTGCAGCAAAACCAACTTCGCGCCCCCTGCCCTTAATGACATGCTCCAGCACCGAAGCACCGTCCGGGTATCGGGTGGTTTTGCTTTCAGTCTGGGCGTAGCTGTCCATCTTTTTCAAAAGATTTTCGAGGTAAAGGCCGGTAGACGCCCGGTTGAACACCAGTGAATCTGCTGCCATCACAGAGGCCTTAAAAGCCTCGGCGGTTGAAACATCCGGCACCGGCGCGCTGTCACGCACCGCCACACCTAGGCCCACGCGGCCCAGAGCAGCTCTCGCAGTGGCTAATTTACCCGCAGCAGCAAAGTCGCTGATGACTGCTGGCGGCGCAATCATCACGTCAAAAGCCGGGTTGCTGTCCATGCGCTTTTTCAGCTCCGGGGCGGTGTTGAAGGTAATGTTAATGACGTGGCCGGTCTGCTTTTCAAACGCTCCCGCAGCCGCCTTCAGGCCGGGCTCGATGGCGCCTGCGCTGAGAATCTTTAGCTCATCAGCAAATGCCACTCCGGCCAAAACCATGCTTAAACCGGCGCCGATGCAAACCGTGCGAATAAAACGACAGAAGCTCATGCGAGACCCCAAAAAGTTAAACCATTCATGCCGCATCTAAAGGATCGTCCAGGTGCGCTTCAACGTCTGTCGGCAGCAGCTGAATCGTCGCCCGCAAACCGGGCACAGCGCGCATCAGCGCTTGCTCCACGCTGGCCCGCGCGTCTGCTGCTCGCCCAAGGGTCCAGCTTGCGGGCATGTGCATATGCATATCCACAAAACGGCGCTGACCCGACTGGCGCGTGGTGAGGTGGTCAAACCGGATGGTGGGGTGCGCGAACACGTCAAGTGCTTTCTGGATCTCGGCCAGCACGTCAGGCTCAAGGGCTTTGTCCATCAGCCCCTGCGATGCGCGCCAAAGCAAGTGCGCGCCCTGCCACAAAATGTTCAGCGCAACGCCTATCGCCACCAGCGCGTCAAGCCACAGCCAGCCGGTCAACGCGACTGCGCCAATGCCAACAACCACGCCAACCGAAGTCCAAACGTCCGTCACCAGATGACGCGCATCGGCCTCCAGCGCCACAGAGCGGTGAATTTTTGCCGACTTGAACATGCCCCAGGCCAGCAAGCCGTTTAGCGCGGAGCTGACAACGGCAAGCGCCAGGCCCCACCCCACTTGCTGCAGTGGCTGCGGGTCAACTAGGCGGTGCGCTGCGGCCCAGATGATGGCCATCGCCGCACCAATGATCAAAATGCCTTCAAAGCCGGATGAAAAATATTCAGCCTTGTGGTGCCCATAAGGGTGGTCATCGTCGGCCGGGCGCTGGGCGATGGTGACCATGGCCAGGCCAAACATCGCGCTGGCCAGATTGACAAACGACTCCATCGCATCAGACAGCAAACCCACCGAGCCGGTGATGTGCCAGGCCCAAGTTTTCAGCACGATGGTGATGGCCGCCACCACCACAGAAACCATCATCAACCGCTGCGGCGTGAGGGTTGGGGCGGTTTTTGGGATCATGCCCGTATTGTGAGCGAAGCTGCGAGATTTCAGGCGCGGCGTGGTTTATGCGTTCAAAGTCACCCGCACAAACTTGCGTTTGCCCACCTGCACCACGTAGGTACCGGCGTCCAGCTTCAAGCCCTTGTCGCTGACCACACTTGAGTCGACCCGCACGCCACCGCCGTCAATCAGCCGCGTCGCGTCGCCGCCTGACGAGGCCAGGCCCACGGCTTTTAGCACCGCGCCTATACCCATCGGTGCGCCCGAAATGGTCCGCTCTTCAATCTCATCTGGCACGCCGCCCCTGCTGCGGTTGATGAAGTCTTGCTCTGCGCTATCAGCCGCTGCGGCTGAATGAAAACGGGTGGTGATTTCTTTGGCCAGCATAACCTTGGCGTCTTTCGGGTTGCGGCCACCGTCGATCTCAAGCCTCAATGCAGCAATCTCTGCTTCGCTTTTGAACGACAGCAGCGTGAACCACTTCCACATCAGCACATCAGAAATGCTCAGCACCTTGGCGTACATCGTGTTCGCGTCCTCGCTGATGCCGATGTAGTTGTTCTTGCTTTTCGACATTTTTTCAATGCCGTCCAGGCCTTCCAGCAGCGGCATGGTCAAAATGCATTGCGGCTCCTGGCTGTATTCGGCTTGCAGGTGCCGACCAACCAGCAGGTTGAATTTTTGGTCGGTGCCACCCAGCTCCAGGTCGCTTTTCAAAGCCACCGAGTCATAGCCCTGCATCAGCGGGTACAAAAACTCATGCACGCTGATCGGGGTTCCGGCCTTGAATCGGTCGTGAAAATCATTGCGTTCCATCATGCGGGCGACGTTGTAGCGCGATGCGAGCTGAATCATGCCGCGCGCGCCCAATGGGTCAGACCACTCGCTGTTGTAGCGAACTTCGGCCGTGCCCATGTCCAGCACCAAGCGAATCTGATTAAAGTAAGTTTGAGCATTCGACTCAATTTGTTCCCTGCTTAGCGGGGGACGGGTACTGTTTCTTCCGGACGGATCTCCAATCGTCGTTGTGAAGTCACCAATGAGTGGAATAACCACATGGCCCATATCCTGAAACTGGCGCATTTTGTTTAAAACCACGGTATGCCCCAAGTGCAGATCAGGTGCGGTAGGGTCCATGCCGAATTTGATGCGCAGCGGCACGCTGGTGGCTTCTGATTTGGCCAATTTTTTGACCCATTCGTCCTGCGGAATCAACTCCTCACAGCCCCTTAAGGAAACAGCCAGCGCATCCCTGACGCTATCGGTGACGGGGTAATTTGTAACTTGGGGTTGATTCATAAGGGTTTTTCGCACTTTAGGGAGGTGGCTGACAGATATACTGGTAACTGGCGTGTATGGGGTGACCATTTTAGGTGCGCGGCAACTGGTCATCAATGCACCAGTGCGGGGAATCTTATGTTTTGGCACACCACTCCTTCGTTGGGAACCCAGATTTTGTATTTTTCAAGTTCAGTTCGCGTTTTCAATTCAATTGCTGGCAGTTTGCACCGCTATCCGAAACGGGTAGCAGGCAGCATCTCTGTCCTGTTGCTGGGCACCGCCGTCACCGCTTTCGGCGTCGCCCCGCTGGCCCCTGATGCGGCCAACCTGCCAGTACGCCAAGTGCTGGAAGCCGTAGAGGCACTGCCGATGCAGGCCCAACTCGATGCGCTGGCTGATCACCGCTTCAAGTTGTTTCGCGCTGAAAGTACGCGCAGCAATGACACCTTTGACACGCTGCTCAAACGGCTGAATATCAACGACCCTGCGGCTGCCGCGTTTTTGCGAACCGATGCGAATGCGCGCCTGGTGCTGGCTGGGCGTGCCGGCAAAACCGTAACGGTTGAAGCCAGCGATACCCAGGAACTGACCAAGCTAAGCATGCGCTGGCCGTCCGATGATGATGCCGTTTTCAAGCGCCTGGTGGTCGAGCGGGCCGGCGCCACGTTTACAACGCGGGTTGAAACCGCGCCGTATGTTGTCAATGCCCGCCTGGCCAGCGGCAGCATTCAAACATCTCTGTTTGCGGCAACTGACGAAGCCCGCATTCCAGACCCGGTGGCGATTCAAATTGCTGAAATGTTCTCGAGCGAAATCGACTTTCGCCGTGCCCTGCGCAAGGGTGACCGCTTTAACGTGGTGTATGAAGCGCTGGAAGCCGATGGCGAGCCGCTGCGCACGGGCCGCGTGCTGTCAGCTGAATTTGTCAATGCAGGCAAGGCCTACCAGGCGATGTGGTTTCAAGCGCCTGGACAGGATGCGCAAGGCCATGCGAACAAGGGCGGCTACTACGGCCTGGACGGCAAGAGCCTGCGCCGTGCGTACTTGAGCTCACCGGTTGAGTTTTCACGCATCAGCAGCGGATTTTCCATGCGCTTTCACCCCATTTTGCAAAAATGGCGTGCGCATTTGGGTACTGATTTTGCAGCCGCAACCGGAACACCTGCGCGTACCGTAGGCGACGGTGTGGTGGAGTTTGCGGGCCGCCAAAATGGCTATGGGAACGTGGTGTTCGTCAAGCATCGCAGCGGACATGAAACCGTGTACGCGCACCTGAGCAAAATCAATGTGCGCGTTGGCCAAAACGTCGGCCAGGGCGACACCGTTGGGCTGGTGGGCGCGACCGGCTGGGCCACCGGGCCACATTTGCACTTTGAATTTCGCGTTAATGGCGTGCAGCAAGACCCGATGACCATTGCCAAGCAAAGCGAAACTGTACCCGTGCCAACCGCTG
Organism: Polaromonas sp.; assembly: GCA_025363315.1. Classification (GTDB taxonomy): domain Bacteria; phylum Pseudomonadota; class Gammaproteobacteria; order Burkholderiales; family Burkholderiaceae_C; genus Polaromonas. Next base: position 2,922 of record JANYED010000106.1, on the reverse strand, counting down.
CGCTGCCGATGTTCAAGCAACTGGCCAGCGTTGTCAGCACACAATTGCAGGCCGCCGCAACCATCGGTCAAACCAGGGGCGAATAGTCGCCATGAGCGGTCTGTACATCGGCCTGATGTCAGGCACATCACTCGATGGGGCAGACGGGGTATTGGTGGATTTTTCCAATACAAAACTTCGTGTTTTGGCAGGCAGCACGCAAGCTTTTTCAAATGAGTTTCGCGCTGAGCTGCTGGCGCTGAACACGCCATCGCACAACGAGTTGCACCGCGCAGCGCTGGCTGCCCTTCAGCTGGCCGAGGTCTACGCTCAAGTCGTTAGCGCGCTATTACAAAGCTCAAAGCTGGCGGCAAAAGACATCAAAGCCATTGGCGCGCACGGCCAAACCGTCAGGCACCAGCCTGCCCTGGGCTACACCACGCAGCTTAATAATTCCGCCCTGCTGGCCGAACGCACCGGCATTGACGTGGTGGCTGACTTTCGCAGTCGCGATGTGGCAGCGGGAGGCCAGGGTGCACCGGTAGTACCAGCTTTCCACGAAAGCGTGTTTGGGCAGTCTGATCGAACGGTGCTGGTGCTCAATATTGGCGGTATTTCCAACCTTAGTGTTTTGCCGGTAGCCGGTGCCGTCCTGGGTTTTGACTGCGGCCCTGGCAACGCGCTGATGGATGCCTGGTGCTACCAGCATACCGGCCAACGCTTTGACGGCGATGGCAATTGGGCTGCCAGTGGGCAGCTTATCCCCGAGCTGTTGTCCAGCCTTTTGGATGAGCCGTATCTTGCAGCACCCCCGCCCAAAAGCACGGGCCGCGACTTGTTCAGTCTGGATTGGCTGGCGTCAAAATTACAAGTTTTCTCAGCGCATCGTGCTGAGGACGTGCAAAACACACTGACCGAATTCACTGCGAGAGCTTGTATCACGGGCGCGAGCAGCTACTTAAACCATAGCACAGAACTCATTGTGTGCGGGGGTGGCGCGTTTAACCGTTTTTTGATGCAGCGGCTCCAGGCCGGTTTGCCAGCTTTGCATGTAGTCTCGTCTGATGTGCATGGCTTGCCGCCCTTACAGGTTGAAGCCGCCGCCTTTGCCTGGCTGGCGCGGCAAACCACACTGCGCTTGCCGGGCAATTTGCCCAGCGTGACGGGCGCTGCTGGGCTGCGGATACTGGGTGCAGTCCACCACGCCTGACTACCCAGCCTGATGGGTTTAAAGTCAGTCAGACGTTAAAAAACCGCCCCAAAGGCGGTTTTTTGATTCAGCGAGAAAAACTCAGGCTGAAAAACTGGAGCCGCAGCCGCAAGTGCTTGTCGCGTTCGGGTTTTTGATCACAAACTGCGCACCTTCCAGGTCGTCTTTGTAATCAATTTCAGCGCCCACCAGGTACTGGTAGCTCATTGCGTCAATCAGCAGAGACACGCCGTTTTTGGTCATAGTCGTGTCGTCGTCGTTGGTGATTTCGTCAAACGTGAAACCGTACGAAAACCCCGAGCAGCCGCCGCCTTGGACAAACACGCGCAACTTCAAGTCCGGATTTCCTTCTTCCGCAATCAGCTCTGCCACTTTACCCGCTGCGCTGTCAGTAAAGACAAACGGGTCAGGCATTTGGGTGGGGACAACTTCAGCAACTGCGCTCATGGGAAACTCCAATCTTCAAACGTTATGCGCTATAGTACCGCAACAAGGCTAACCACAATGCCGATGTGTCATCTGGCTCGCTATGAAAGGCTAGTACTCACTATCAAAAAAACCCTCCGCCAGCTTAAACGTTGTTAGCGGCCAGCTTCAACATCGGTTTTTCTTCAGCGTCGTGGTTGGTTGGCCGCAACTGACCAAAGATGACGGCGCCCTGGTGCATTTCAAGCGCCTTGTACGACACATCTCCCGCAATTTTCGCTTTAGGTTGCAGTTCCAGCAGCTCGGACGCATGTACCGGCCCCATCACGCGGCCGTTGATGATGACGTGGTCTGCATGAATATGGCCCGTTACACTAGCCAATTCACTGATCACCAAAATACTGGCACTGCCTTCGACGGCTCGAATGTCGCCAATCACCTCGCCGTCAATCCTCAGGCCATCGGTAAATTTAAGGTTACCTTCAATGCAGCTGCCCTGAGCAATGAGGCTTTTGATCGGAGGCTGTTTTTTCTTGCCAAACATGAGTAATCCTGTGGTCGATTTTGCGTAAAACGCAGGGTTTACAGCTTGAAAGACTGTACGGAGCGGGTCGCTGCGCCTTCAACAACTTTTGCAGTGACTGTTTTTACCACGGCTTGCGGCGGTAAATCCAGAACCCCTTCAATGCGCCGGTATTGCTTAAACTGCAATGCCTGCGCGCCACCCGGCAAGGTGGCTGTCCACGGTTTGCCGGCCACAAGGCCATTGATCGTGACTTCAAGCTTGCCATTGAAATCGGGCGCATTTTTGACGGGCTGGATCACCAGCACCTGCCAGCGCAGCTGGGATACCGACAGCATTTCGGCCTGCAAACTGCGGATGGACACGCCATCAGCCCCGCCCGCAGGCAGCAGCTTTTCAAAAAAACCCAAATCGTCGCGCAACTGCAAGTTGCTGGCCTCCAGCTGCTGGATTTGCGTTGCCATTTTTTCCTGCGCCGCTTTCTCAAACGTCAACAGGCTGCCCGAGGTGTTGGCGATGGTTTGCGATTTGTCGCGCTCCAGCCTCAACTGAACGACCTCGGCGCGCAGCAATTTCAGCTCGTCTTTGGCGTTGGTATCCAGCCCAGCAATGCCTTTGCCAAACTCAAACGCCCACAAGCCAATGGCCGCCGAAAAGCCCAGCATGACGGCACCCAGAACCCAGCGTACCGGCCAGGGCAACGCGCTGCGCACAGCCATGCGAGGCGAGCTGATCGTCAGGCGACGGCGAAACAGGCGAAATTTCAAAACAAATACGGGTTGGT
>JANYED010000092.1 GCA_025363315.1 Polaromonas sp. | reverse complement strand
GGCAGCACGCGGGCTGGATATCAGCGCCCTGCCCGTCGTCGTCAACTACGACCTGCCCCGCTCAGCCACAGACTACACCCACCGCATTGGCCGCACTGGTCGTGCAGGTGTGAGCGGCATGGCGATCAGTTTTGTGAGTGCTGCCACTGCTGCGCATTTCAAACTGATTGAAAAGCGGCATGCCATCAAGCTGGTGATGGAGCAAGTGGCGGGGTTTGAGTCTGTGGAGGTTGCGCCTATGAATGTGGCTGATCCGCATGGGACTGGGGGAATTAAGGGGAAACGGCCTAGCAAGAAGGATAAGTTGCGGGCGATGAAAACCTTTTGAAGCGGCTATTAAACTAAGCCCGCCACCACCCTTGCGTCAAGCGAGAGAGCTAAAAACATTGGGTGCAATCAGGCTATTCGACTTATTCCTACGGATTTATGAATGCAAACCGTTGATCAAAAAGGCTACTTATCCATGGAAAAAATCAGCATAGGCAATAGAACTCTTCTTGTTTCTCGGACTTTTTTCATTCCGGATGGGGAAGAGGTGGAAATACAAACTTTAACGTCAGAGAACGAATTACTAAAAATAAAATTGACTTGCCAATTTACTGGTGACCAGTCAAGTGCGCCCGCCCCAATCATTCGTCACGATTTAGTCGGTGAGCACATAGTTTTTAAATTTCAAAACTTTACAGAGTCACTTGGCGCAATGACGAATAGGCACACCGACTTTGCGACTTCAAAAGTCGGAAGCATATATTCGTACTTTGCTGTTACTTATAGGCTAAAAGGCGCAACAAAGATTGAGTTACAGGTTCTTCTTGGAAGCAAATCATGACACTCCTATCCGGTCAGAACTCCGCAATAGAAGTAGTTGAGGTAAACCATAACACTGATCAAAAACTAATTTCCATCACCGAAGATAAATTGAGGCTTATCCTTCTTGAATATCGCGATAAAGATGAAAACAATAAAGCCTGGCAGATTCCACTAGGTCTACTCGTAACGATCATCTTAGTTTTCTGCTCTGCAGAATTTAAACCTGCTTTCCGACTTTCAGCCGCGATTTGGGAGGCAATTTTCATGATCAGCGGCATTCTCTGCGCAGTTTGGTTGTTTCGCAGTTTGTATCGACTGCGTTCAGCACCAACTCTTGACCAAGTAATAAATTCGATCAAGAACAAGACACTTCCCTCGGAGGCTATCGATAAATCTATTTCGGAGTAGATCAAGCCTGCTAACGCCAATTTCCATTGCATAAAAGGATGAAAGCATTGGAAACTTTGCAACAACACTCAGGTTACTAATTTGCAATATCAAATGCAAAAAGGCTTCAAAACCGAAGTCCTGAAGCCTTTTAAAGCATCTTCAGCGCGAAGCTGAAGATGAGATATTACGAGGGCTTAGTAGCCGCCGCGTCCACCGCCGCCGCCGCCACCACCGTAGCCACCGCCACCGCCGGAACGACCACCGCCGCCACCGCCGTAGCCGCCGCCACCTGAACGGTCACCGCCGCCGCCACCACCGCCGTAACCACCACCACCGCCGCCGAAGCCGCCGGTACGTGGAGGACGAGCTTCCATCGGACGGGCTTCGTTCACGGTGATTGCACGGCCGCCGAGTGACTGGCCGTTCATGCCGGCGATAGCAGCTTGCGCTTCAGCATCGCTGCCCATTTCGACGAAACCAAAGCCCTTTGAACGGCCGGTGTCGCGCTCCATCATCACCTTGGCGCTGGTGATGGATCCAAATTCGCCGAAAGACTGTTGCAAGTCTTCGTCGCGTACGGTGTACGGCAGGTTGCCGACATAAAGTTTGTTGCCCATGGAGGACTCCTCAAAAATACATAAAACAAAAAGCGATGGGGTCCCGAAAGCACAACAAACTAGAAGTACCGCCGTAGCGCGCGAAACTGACCGATCACCAACATGTGCAAATGATTTGCTGCACGCCCGTATTATTCACCTTTAATGGCGTGATTGGGCGCTGTACAACGTTTTATTTCAACAATTTGCGGCTGAAATCAAAATACTTCGGGGGTTTCAGGGCTGTTTTCAGCAATTGTTGCCTCAAGGGGGCGCGCTGTGCGGTGCCCAGGCTTGCTGGTGATCTCGACAAAAAACTGCGTGGCGCCGCCACCAACCAGCGCATCAACCGCGCCCATAACCTCAGCCAAATGTACGGGTGCAGCAGTCGTGTCAGTGCCGCCAACCTTGCAGTGGAAGTCGCAAAAATCAACGCCTTCGGGCAACGCCTTGGCGCGCTCGCGTTTGATGTACTTGCGGATGTCGTGCTTGCTGGCGTCCAACAGGCGTGCGGGCTGTTTGCCTTCGATGGTTAAAGCGTAAGTTTTTTTCAAACTATTTTTACGCTTTGCTGCTGATGGCCTGGGCCGCCAGAATGGCGTCCAGCTCTTTGCAGGTAGGAGCGCACACTGCTTGCGACTTGCCGAGCACTTTGCGCGTGCCCATCAATGAGCGCGCGCGGTGCTTGCCGCACATAAAGCACGACATGGTGGCCGCACCAAATGAGGTGGTGGCGGCAAATGGAGAACCGGAAACTTTTGATTTATAGCGCAAACCGTCAGCGAGTACAGCGGTTTTGGCGTCAGCTCTTGCCATGTGATGTGTCTTTCCTGGGTTGGGTGGTGATGGGTATGATTCCAGGCCAATGCCCGATTCAAAAAGGCAACTTGCGCAGATTTAAAGCTTTGCAATGTGCTCTTCCCGGCGTCCGACAGAGTTTGATTTTACAACCGAACGCGCTTGGCTCGCTTTCGAGGGTAAATCGCGCCACTGGCGGCTGCCTTGAAAATATTGCTAAAGTCGCGTCAATTTGTAAAACCCCACACCCGAAAGCACACCATGGCACGTTTAGTCAAATGCATCAAGCTCGGTATTGAGGCCGAAGGACTGGACCTGCCGCCCTACCCCGGCCCGCTGGGCAAGCGCCTGTGGGAAGAAGTCAGCAAGCAGGCGTGGGCCGACTGGATGAAGCAGCAAACCATGCTGGTGAACGAAAACCGCCTAAACCTGGCCGACCAGCGCGCGCGCCAGTACCTGGCCCGGCAGATGGAAAACCATTTTTTTGGCAGCGGCGCCGACGTTGTACAGGGCTACACGCCGCCAGCGGCTTGAGCCTTTGCCTTGACGTTTTGAGCTGAAGCTTTGAGTTGACGTTTTGAACCCCGACTGGGCAGGCGCAGCACAGTGGCGCGTACTGAATGTCGGCGTTAGCAGCAGCGCGCATTTTTTGCGCACCTGGCAAAGCTGGCGGGCTGATGCGCAGCGCCCGCGCATGCTGCATTACGTGGCGATGTGCGGCGATGCTTTTCAAAATACTGCCGATGATGCCGACCTGACGCCGTTGGCCGATGAGCTTGACGCGCAATTGTGGGGGCTGCTGCCGGGCTTTCACCGGCTGGTGTTTGATGGCGGCCAGGTGCTGCTGACGCTGTGCATTGGCGATGTTCAAACGCTGCTGAAGCAGCAGCATTTTGAGGCCGACGCCGTGCTGTTAAACCACCTGGCCTACGCAGCTACAGACACGCTATACGCCGTCAAGGCCATTGCGCGGCTGTGCAGGCGCGGAACTGTGCTTATGGCGTCGCCGAGTGATTCGGCTTTGCAGGCAGCTTTCAAGCAGTGCGGTTTTGACGTCAGCGCAGCTAGAAAAACAGATGCATCAGAAGCAACAGAACCAACAGAAGCAACAGAAGCATCGCACGCCGTGTACAACCCGGCCTGGACACCCAAAACACCAATGCCCACCGTTGTAGCCAGCACTTGTGTGGTGATAGGCGCTGGCCTGGCCGGTGCGGCGGTAGCCAGCAGCCTGGCGCGGCGCGGCTGGGCCGTGACGGTGCTTGATGCGGCGAGCCAGCCCGCCAGCGGCGCATCAAGCCTGCCTGCAGGCCTGCTGGTGCCACACACGTCGCCGGACGACAGCTGGTTGTCGCGCCTGTCGCGCTCGGGTGTGCGCATCACGCTGCAGCAGGCTCGCGCACATTTGCGGCACGGCACCGATTGGGCGCATACGGGCGTGCTGCAGCGCTATTTGCAAGAGGACTTTCCAAAGTTGCCTCGTGCCTGGGCGGGTGATCAATCGCTTCAGGCCAGCGACTGGTGCTACAAAGCTTCGGCAAAAACACTGGCAGCAGCGGGCTTGCCACCGGGCGGCGCCGCGCTGTGGCACCGGCAAGCGGGCTGGGTCAAACCTGCCGCAATGGTTGCGGCCTGGCTGGCAACGCCTGGCGTCACGTGGCGTGGCAATTCGCAGGTCGCGCAAATCTCTCAGGTCTCTCAGGTCTCTCAGGTCTCTCAGGTCGCGTCAAGCGCTGGCGGCTGGCGGGTGCTCAACGCCGCAGGCGACTTGTTGGCTCAAGCCGACGTGCTGGTGCTGGCTGCCGGCTACCCCAGCCGGGCGCTGGCAGCAACTCTTGGCCAGGCCCCAGATTTGCAAGCGATACGCGGCCAGGTGACGCTGGGTTTGCAAAACGATTCAACCCGTTCACAGCCCTCACTGCCTTCACTGCCACTGCCGCCCTTTCCGATCAACGGTTACGGCGGCCTGATCACCCACGTCACTACACCCGACGGCCTCAAGTGGCTGATGGGAGCAAGTTATGAGCGGGATGTGGCGCTGCCAGCGCTCAAACCGCAAGACCACACCGACAACCTGACCCGCCTGCAAACCCTGCTGCCCGACGCCGCTGATGCGCTGGCCAGTCAATTTGCCGAAGACACCGCCCAAGGCTGGGCAGGAATACGCTGCGCCACGCCCAACCGCTTGCCACTGGTCATGCCTTTGACTTCCTCACAGCCCTCTTTATCGCCATCGTCGGCTGCGGGCCAGGCCTGGCTGTGCACGGGCATGGGCTCACGCGGCTTGAGTTTTGCCGCGTTGTGCGGCGAGTTGCTGGCAGCCCAGCTGCACGCAGAACCGTTGCCTGTGGAATTGCAGTTGGCCAGTGCATTGGCACGGCACGCCAGGCAGCCGCAGCCTGAAGCGTAGCTTTTGCATGTTCAGCCGGGGGCATTGACCGATTCACCGGTCGCTATTTATTCAATAGCTGCTCGCGCCAGTATCTATTGGGCTGCAGCCGATTTAATGCCCTGTCAGCCTTAGCGGGCACCGCCGATGTATTTTTTATGCTTCGGGTCAACTGGCGCGTCAGGCGCATCGGCTGGCGGGCTCTGGCTTGACTTGCCACTGAGGGCGCTGTCCGCAGTACGAGGAGATGCACTGCGCGATGCGCGGCCAGCATCGCCTGGCTCAACCGGGCGAGAAAACCCAAATCGGCTCAAAAAGCTGCTGGTTCCGGTTTCCTTGACAGTGGTGCTGGTGCGGGGTGAGGTGGTCGGGACGTACTCCACCTCTGTACCGGGGACGACAGCAGACGCCGGTGGGTTGTAATTGGGGTCCCACGCTGCGGCGGCTGACACCATGCCGTCAGCGCCTGGCGTGTAAGCCGGGCTCGCTGGCGCAGGCAAGGCGCGCCAGACGCCACAATCGACGGAAGACTTTTCAAAATCGCCCAACAATGTTTTGGTTTTGGCGTCGGCATAAACGCTGGCCGATTTCAGCACCTGCCTGCCGTACGCCTCGTCTTGCAGCAGCTTTGTCAAGTCACCCTTGGTGTCCTGCGTGCGCGACAGCTGGTGAACCACTCTGCTGGCAGCAAGCAGGCGGTTTGGCACAGGGGTCGGGCCGGGCGTGGTTGACATGCTTGCCACGCCTTACACCACCTGCTCGCCATGCTGGCTTAAATCCAGGCCGTCCTGCTCATCGCCGGCAGAAACTCGCGCACCCATCAGCCAGTCCAAAAATTTCATGATGACAAAACTCATCACAAAGCTGTAGCCCAAAACAGTCACCACTGCCAAAGCTCCGTTAAAAAAGAGGGCTGGCGACCCAGAAAAATGCTTTGCGCCAGCAGCCCGGTCATCAAGCTGCCAACGACGCCCACCAGCCCGTGAATGGCAAACACGTCCAGCGAATCGTCAGCGCCAATCCAGCCTTTGACGACGGTCACGCCGACGTAGGCAGCCACCGCACCTGCAGCGCCAAAGCCCATGGCCGTCAGTGGCGACACGACACGTAGCCCGCCGCTGGCGTGATGCACACCAGGCCCGCCACTGCGCCGGTGGCCAAACCCACCAGGCTGGTCTTGCCGCGAAACAGCCATTCAAGCAGCACGTAAACGATGGCGGCACTTGCAGCGGCAACCTGCGTATTGACCATCGCCAGCCCGGCAATCATGTTGGCGCCCATTGCAGAGCCGCCATTAAAGCCAAACCAGCCAACCCACAGCAAACCCGTACCAATAAGCATGTAGGCCAGGTTGGCCGGGATCATCGGCTCTTTGCCGTAACCCCGGCGCGCGCCGACGGCCAGCGCGCACGCCAGCGCAGCAGCGCCCGCATTGACGTGCACCACCGTTCCGCCTGCAAAGTCAGCCACACCCATCTGGTTCAGCCAGCCGGTGGGCGACCAAACCCAGTGCGCGACTGGCGCGTAAACCAATATTGTCCAAAGGCCGCAAAACCAGGCGGTTACACCGAACTTGACGCGCTCTGCAAAGCTGCCAACGATAAGCGCGCCGGTAATGACCGCGAAGGCGGCCTGGTACAAGGCAAAAACCATTTCCGGAGTCGATGCCGCCAGCTGATGCACGGCTACCCGCTTGGCGGGGTCCAGCACGCGCACGTCGGCCTCCAGGTGGTAGCGCACGCCTTGCCGGCCGTTCAGGCGGGCACGCTCGCCAATGTCGAGTGCGTCCCAAGCATCGTGCTTGGCACAGACGGTGGCCGGGCCGTAGACCTCGGTCAGGCCGTAGACATGGGTCAAGTCAAAGCCAAGGGCTTCCATACCTTCAATCATCGACGCGGGCGGTGCTGCGCCTGCCACCATGCATTTCACGCCTCTTGGCAAGCCCTGCTTGAGCGCATCGGGCGCATTGACCAGCATGCCGTGCACGATGGGCGCGGCGCAGTAATGCAAAGCTACGTCGCCATGACCGTGGCTGCGAATCGCCTCAAAAATCTCGGGCGCGGCCACCTTGCGCAGGCACACGTTGACGCCCGCGCGCGCCGCCACCGTCCACGGAAAGCACCAGCCGTTGCAATGAAACATGGGCAGCGTCCACAAGTACACAGCGTGTTTGGGCATGTCCCATTCCAAGATGTTTGACACCGCGTTGGCCGCCGCGCCTCGGTGGTGGTAGACCACGCCCTTGGGGTTGCCGGTGGTGCCGCTGGTGTAGTTGAGCGCTATCGCGTCCCATTCGTCATCGGGCAGTTTCCAGGCGTAATTAGCATCGCCGGTTGCCAAAAAATCGTCGTAGTTGATGCTGCCAATACGCAGGCTGTCGCCTGAATAAAGCACGTCTTCAGCGTTGATGACCAGCAGCGGCGCGCTGGACGTGCGCAGCGCCAGGGCCTTTTGCATGGTGCCTGCAAATTCCGGGTCCACGATGACCACTTTGGCCTCGCCGTGGTCCAGCATGAAGGCGATGGTTTCAGCATCCAGCCGGGTGTTCAGCGCGTTCAGCACCGCGCCTGTTACGGGAATGCCAAAGTGCGCCTCCACCATGGGCGGCGTGTTGGGCAGCATAACCGCCACGGTGTCGCCTTTGCCGATGCCGTGCTTTTCAAGCGCGCTGGCCAATTGGCGGCAGCGGGTGAAAGTCTCTAACCAGTTTTGGCGCAAGTTGCCATGCACCACGGCCAGGCGGTTGGGGTAGACCTCTGCAGTGCGTTCAATAAAGGCCAGCGGCGACTGGGGGGCGTAATTGGCGGCGGTTTTAGGCAAGTCGGTGTCGAAAATGGGGGGCATTTATTTCTTTCTTTTTTTAAAATTCAAATTCGGTCGCGGTGCGATATTTCGACCACCACAGCGCGCGCTGCCAGGCTGGCAACCAGCAGTTCAGCCGCGGCGCGGTTTTTGGCGTCAAGATTCGCATCCCATTCGTCGAGCAAATACACCGCCGCATGCGTGCGGTTGACGATTTCCTGCAGACTTTTGAGCTGCCTTTCACCCGACGAAAAAGCGCTGCTGGCAGGCTCGTCGTCTTCATTCGCCGCAACCCCGCCTGAAAACGCAAACGCCAGCTTGTCGCTCGTGGGCCAGTAGTAAGCCGCCGCGCCCAGTCGTGACTTCAGCGCCACCAGCAGCGTTGACTTGCCCGAGCCGTTGCTGCCGCGTACCAGCAGCCGGCCATGCTGCTGGCTGCGAATGCGGGCCAGCGCGTCATCAACGCTGGCGCACACCACCGCCTCGTGGCCGTCCGACAAAGCAACACCATCAAAGCGGATGCGCTGGTCAAAACTGGCATCAGGCGCGGGCCGCATGGCAGCGCAGGCACCCGTCATGCGGGTCCACACCGCCAACAAGTCGTTCCAGCCGCTGGCCAGGCCGTGCACGTTGTAGGACAAATCAATTTGCCGGGGCAGCGTGGCGGCCAGCGCGATCAAAAGGCCCGTATCCGCCACGTTGCGTCCGGCGATCCAGGCCAGGTAGCTGAAGATCACGACCAGCGCAAAAATACCGCTGACGGTGGCAATGCCCTCTCGCGCCAGAATCGCCCGTATTTGCGCTTTCAGCGCGTCCCGCAGCCGCTGTTTAAAGCCCGCATGCCACAGCCGGTAGTTGTAACGGTTGCCGGTGGTGATGTTGTCCCAGGCGGTGTAGGTGTGCGCCGTCATGCGGTTGGAGGTCGCCTGCTGCGCCAGGTATGCCCCGGCCACGGGTCGGCGCAGCAGGTATTGCAGACCCAGCAGCACCACAAAAACACCCGCATACACGCCCGGCAGCCCGGCATCAATGGCAAAACCGAGCACAGCCGCATTGAAAATCAGGCCAAAAAAGAGCTTTAAATCAGCCTCCAGCTCATAGACCAGCTCAAAAAAGATTTGAAACGCCTCATTCGTCAAAAAAGGCTCGACCTGCTCGCGCTGGGTTTTGTCGCCCAGCAGCATGGGCTGGCCCCGGTTGTCCCGCGCAAATCGCAGCATGTAACGGCCATACGCCCCAAAGCCGGCCCGCTCTGCGAACACCCAGCTGGTGGCCCCCACCACATAAGACGCCGACTGGGCCAGCACCATCCAGACAAAGTCTGAGATCAAAAACTCTTGTTCGGCCACATCGTGCCCGGCTTTGATGATCAGCGCCGTGGTGGCGGCGGCCAGAGCTGCCTCGACCACCAGAAAGCCCAACATCACGTAAAACGGTCGGCACAGCAAAAAGCGGACGAAGTCTCGGTTTTGGTACGGCTTGGGGGTGGGCATTTTTAACGGTGGTGGGTTCATCAGGCAACGATATTGGTATAAAAAATGATTTTCAACAAGTTGTGTCAACCGCCAGCCGGGATTGGTCGTTTAGTCTAGTCTTGCCAAGCTTTGAAGCAATTCTGTAGCGTAACAAGAGTCGGCAGCGGCCCTCAAGCTACTGCCTCCAGCCTTCTTAACCTAAGAGAAAACACCATGAACAACGCAACCGCCAAGCCAAAGAAAAGCAAAAAGCCAATGAAAAAAGCGCCAAAGTAACTCGCAAGAGTGAATTGGCGCGTTGATTTCAACGCAGCTTTTCTAAAAAAGCCCGCCAAAAGCGGGCTTTTTTACGTCTGGCGTTTAGCGCCCGTTTTTTTATCCGCCAAAATGCCGTGTGGCCATTCCCCAATCCTTCATCCAAGAGCTGTTAGCCCGATCCGACGTTGTTGACATTGTCGGGCGCTTTGTGCAGCTGAAAAAGGGCGGCGCCAATTTCATGGGCTTATGCCCGTTTCATGGTGAAAAATCGCCATCGTTCAGCGTCAGCCCGGCCAAGCAGTTCTACCACTGCTTTGGGTGCGGCAAAAACGGCAACGCTATTGGCTTTTTGATGGACCACGGCGGCATGACCTTCATTGAAGCTGTCAAAGACCTGGCCCAGCAATACGGCCTTCAGGTGCCTGAAGACGATGTGTCGCCCCAAGACCGGGCCAAAGCCGCCCAAATACGCGAGCAGCAAGTCACCCTGACCAGCGTGCTTGAAAAGGCAGGCATGGCTTACATCAAGGCGCTGCGCAACTCGCCCAAGGCAATTGATTACTTCAAGGGCCGGGGCCTGTCGGGCGAGATTGCCAAAACCTTTGGCCTGGGTTACGCGCCAGAAGGCTGGCGCAGCCTGGCCAGCGTGTTTCCCGACTACAACGATGCGCTGCTGGTCGAGAGCGGGCTGGTCATTACCGGTGAGCCGGGGGAAGAAAACTCCGCAGGCGAAGCAAAGCGATATGACCGCTTTCGCGACCGCGTCATGTTTCCGATCCGCAACGTGAAGGGCGAATGCATTGGCTTTGGTGGGCGGGTGCTTTCTGACGAAAAGCCCAAATATCTGAACTCGCCAGAAACCCCGGTATTCAGCAAGGGCCGCGAGCTGTATGGCCTGTTTGAAGCACGCACCGCCCTGCGTGAGCACGGCTACGCGCTGGTGACTGAAGGCTATATGGACGTGGTGGCGCTGGCGCAAATGGGCTTTGCCAACGCGGTGGCCACACTGGGCACAGCCTGCACAGCAGAGCACGTACAAAAGCTGTTTCGCTTTACTGATTCCGTCGTCTTCAGTTTTGACGGCGACAGCGCGGGTCGCCGGGCGGCACGCAAGGCGCTCGATGCCGCCCTGCCCTTTGCCAGCGATGTGCGCACCGTCAAGTTTTTGTTTTTGCCCGCCGAGCACGACCCCGACAGCTACATTCGCGAGCACGGCAAGGACGGCTTTGCCGAGATGGTGGCCAAAGCGCTGCCGCTCAGCAAATTCATGCTGCAGGCCGCTGCTGATGATTGCGACCTGGACACCGCAGAAGGCCGCGCGCACATGGCCAGCAATGCACGGCCCTTGTGGACGCTGCTGCCCGACGGCGCGCTAAAGCGCCAATTGCTGACCGAAATTGCCGACAAGGTGCTGATTGACGTGCGCGATCTGCTGGACCTGTGGCAGCCCGCCAGCAAAGCAGCAAGC
>JANYED010000045.1 GCA_025363315.1 Polaromonas sp. | reverse complement strand
CTCCACAATCTGGCAATGGTACAAATCCATTTGCACCTTGAGGTTGGCAGCGCCCACCAGGCCAATGATTTCGTGCGCGTGGTCCTGGCGGTTCAGGAAAAAGCCTGGAATGTCACGCGTATTGATAGGCTCCACCAGCACGTCAAGGCCTGCCTTGGCGGCCTCGCCTGCAGCCCAGCGCAGGTTCTTGATGTAAGTGCCTTGCACGTCTTCACGCGTCAAGCCCTCGGGAATCAAACCCGCCATAAGGTGGATGCGTGGGCAATCCAGTGCTTGTGCATAGCTTAAAGCCAGCAAAACCCCGGCTTTGAATTCTGCTTCGCGCCCCGGCACGCAGGCGGTGCCTTTGCTGCCGCCGTCGCCCCAGGCCTCGGCAATGCTGGCAGCGTCAGTGCCGCCCGGCGGTGCATTAAACAGAACTTGCTGCAAACCGTTGGCCGTCAGGCGGGCGGCGAGCTCTGCAGGAGCATGTGCGTACGGAAACAAGAACTCGACCGTCGTAAAACCGTCTTGCGCTGCGGCTTCAAAACGACCCAGGAATGCCAGGTCGGTGTACATCATCGATAAGTTGGCAGCAAATTTAGGCATGCGTTTTTTTGCGGGGGTGGGTGACATCCAGCGCTGCACTTGCCCGGAAGTCAGGGCGAGCCGAGAAGTACCGGGCGACACTCACTTTACAGCAATGCCGCAAACGTCCTACACACAGCCAGCCTGCGCGCTGATGGCTGAGCCATCCCTACCCTTATAAATTAGGAGGGTGGGGCCATGCTGAAGAAGTCTTCACGCAGAGTTCAATACTTCTGATCCCCTAAACCATCGCTTTACTCAAGCAACTCAAGCAACTTAAGCAATTCAAGGAACCCAATGAAAAATTCAACACTCTCTTTACTCTTGGTCGCGCTGATGGCAGCGTCTGGTTTTGCATCAGCCCAAACAACGCCAAACACCCGCGCTGACGTGAAGGCGGAAATTCCTGCCGGGGGCGCACCATCGGTAGCAGGCCCCGTCAAAAACATGCCTGCAGCAGATTCCGGCAGCGCCATGCCCAACGCCCGCGCGGACGTGAAGGCGCAAGTCAGCCCTGGCGACCTCAAGGGCGGTAGAGAGGGTACGGTAAAAGTGCCAGCAGTGACAAACCCAGGCGACATGGGCACAAAAACACGCTCGGACGTGAAAGCGCAAGTCAACCCCGGCGACCTGAAAGCCAGCCAGGAAGGTGTTGTGAAAAGCGACACGTCTGCAAACGCATCAGCTGCAAACAGCAAAGCCATGGCGGAGCGCAAAGCCAAGCGCGCAGAACGTAAAGCCATGGCAAAAGCCAAGCGCGATGCCAAAATGAACGGCGATGCGTCAATGGCAAAGCCTGCAACGTCGATGAGCAGCGAAAAGCCCCAGTAAGCCGTTAGCGTGCCGCAAGGCACCCCAGAACAGTTACAAATACCCGACTCGACATGGTTTAGCCGGGTATTTTTATGCCTGTTATCTTCTCTGCGTTTGCTTTTATGTCGAGTCGGCCAGGCTACTTTGGGCGAGGCCTCGTCAGGCCCTCGTCTGGCTGCGATAGGGTGCCAGCCCGTAGCGCCTTGATAGCATGCGCCACGGCACCGGCTACGTTGCGCACCTCTGCCTGGCCATCTTTGTCGGCATCCGGCGTGTCGTGGCTGTTGGCATAAAGCTAGTAGTAGCCAATAAACCGGTCAAGTTTGGATTGAGGGCCAGCATCAATCAGGCCCATCTAGTCGAGCCAGTCAG
Source organism: Polaromonas sp. (assembly GCA_025363315.1). GTDB lineage: Bacteria > Pseudomonadota > Gammaproteobacteria > Burkholderiales > Burkholderiaceae_C > Polaromonas. Next base: position 1,555 of record JANYED010000045.1, on the reverse strand, counting down.
TCAAACTGCGCCGCACCGCCTCAATGCCTGCTACATCGCCATGCACCACTAGGTCGTAAGTACGGCCTAGTGGTGCTTGGGATAGTCCTAGCCCTTCATTTCAAGGGCTTTGGCCTCAAACGCCTTTTTGCCATGGGTAGTGGTGTGGTTAGGGTTGCCGCCACCGGCACACACCAGCCGGTCAACCATCAGTTTGAGCGGGCTCGGCGCCTGATACCAGACACCGGGGTCAAAATGATGATGCCGTGCGCTGCGGTCCATCGCTCATAAATCTCAGTCGTCCGGTCGCTGGTTTGGCCCTGCGCATAGTTGGGGTAGCAACTGCATGGCCAGTGGCACAGCGGCATGGCGGTAAGTACGCAACTCTTGCAGGGGTGAATATTGATGTGGTGGCTGGACGTGAGCCAGCTCAGGTCAAGCACATCAGCCTCCATGCCAGCATTTTGCAGCGTAGTTTTTGCGGTGGTGGTCAGGCGCCAGGTTTTAGAAATTTCACCGGGGCAGTTTCCGTCGTTGCGGGACGAGCCGCAAATCAGCAGCACGCGTGACGGGCTGGTTGTTTTGTTCCATTTCGCCTGGGCTGCATCAATCTGTTTTTTGTCTCCAGCGGCTCGACACACAGGTCATAAGCGGGGTCGGCATAGCCCGGCCCCGCCTTGCGTGTCACGGGTGATTTTCGGCCCTCGGTGTAAGGGTCCCAAACAACGACTTCAAGCCTGGCAAGCGCGTCTGCTTCAGGCTTGAGGGCTGGGTCTATGAACGACTGCATGAAGCGTTCATGAAATATTTTGCAAGGTAAAACAGCCGGCGCCTAACCTTTTCTAACATCAGGTGTTTTGAGCATCGTGCCAATTTAGGCCAGCCAGCCAGCGCTGCGAAGGCTTCAGGTCGCTTTCCTACGTTTTGTAGCGCTGTTGGCGCCAGACTACGAGGCCGCGCGGCCACCGTGCCTGCCATGTTCACCGCGCGCACCGTGCTTTTGCTGCTCGACGTCAAAGATCTTCTGTTGCTCTGGTGTCAAGGCCGCATACAGCTCCTTGGTCGCATCGCCGCGTTTGTCCATCATGGCATTCATTTGCGTCATGCGCTCGGCACGCATGCTGCGCATCTTGTCGATGCGCTCGGGCGTGCTGAGCTTGTCCATCTCGGCGCGTTGTGCGTCTGTTGGACGCATGCCCATGCCGGCAGGGAGCTGCATCGCGGTGGTGTATGTTGCCCACGCGCCTTCTTGCGCTGGCGTGAGCTTGAGTTTGGCTTTCAGGTCTGCCTGATGTTTGGCCATCATGGTCTGCATTTTTGCTGGGCCATGGTGACCCCTGTGCTCACTGCGGGGGGCAGGGCTTGGCGCGGCGGGTGGCGTGCCTTGCGCAATGGCGCTGGTACCCATCGCTGCCAGCAAGCCAGCAAGCACCAGTCCACTGAGGCGGGCCGACGGTTTGAGATTGAATGTCATAAAAGCTTCCTTTCAAGAAGAAAAGCTCAGTGTGGCAGCCGCTTGTGAACAATAAGTGGTGTTGCGGTGATGGTTTGTAAAGTTTGGTGAACACTCTGGCCA
>JANYED010000348.1 GCA_025363315.1 Polaromonas sp. | reverse complement strand
CTGGTTCGGGTGGCCTTCAGCCAGCGCCGCAAGCTGCTGCGCCATTCGCTTGGCAAATGGCTGGAAGCGCGCAACTTTAGCGGGACGTTTAATTTGCAGCGGCGGGCTGAAGAAGTGCCGGTGACGGAATATATTGCGCTGGCTCAGATTGCTTGATGCGCTATTTATTTAATAGCTGCTCGCGCCCGAATCTATTGGGCTAGAGCCCGATTTGACCAGTAAAAAGCCCTCAAACATCATGTTTGAGGGCTTTTCTTGTGGTCGTAAAGGTTTAAGCGGCAGCTAACCAGTAACCTGAGTTGAATGGGCTGCTCATGCGCAGCGCCAGCGGTGACACGTCCAGTAGTTTGTCGGTAGGCATGGCTTCTTCGCCTTCTGTGACTACCTGCAGAGCCTCATTCGCCCGATCCCCTTGGCTAATGTCTGGGGAGCGGGCTACAGAAAAGAATAGAAGCACCGGAACGGAATCTTTCGATCCGCCCAGTAGTCAGCTGCATCCCTGAAGATGTCAAGCAGCTGTTCGCGCGCCTCTTTGTCAAACTTGGCATGCGCGGGGATTTGCTCTAGCACCACGATAAAACCGGGCTGTGGGCCTGATTTGTGAACCAGGTCCGTCATGCAGTCGTACAGCGCGTCAAAGTTTTTGCCGAAATGGGAGGGAAAGGTGTACTGCGCCGCAATCATGTCCAGAATGTCCTGCTTGCTCTGGGCGTTGCCCAGGTTGGCGTACAGGAAATGCTGGTTCAGGTGCGTAGCGGCATCCTGCAACTCTTGCACGCGAAAAGCGCGAATCGATTGCACGATGTTGGGCCGCACGCCTTTGAGAGGCGTTTCAGTATCCTTACGAAGTGGTGTGTCCATCTCCGTGTGTCTTTCTATCAAATGATCAAAACTCAAAATAACAACCTGTCTCGTTTAAAGGAGCCTACTGGGCAATCTTGCGAAAGCTCGCGTAATGGTCATCGGTGTAATAACACGCATCGGGCGCACTGGGTTGCAACCCACCACACACGATACGGCGCGCACCCCGTGTACGCTCGCCGGACGTTTTTACCGTGTATTCGCGGTAAAAGCCGCGGTTTTTGGCCGGAAGAATTCTCTCCCGGTTGCCAAACACCACGCCATCTTTGTCGTACTTGAACGGGCCACCCGCGTAAATCAACCTCATCATGTCTTGCCCCTGGCCGGGCAACTGAGCAACTGAAATGGTACTTTCTGACGCTGAAGCCGCGGGTCCTTTGGCGTGCACCAAATGTGTGCCAGCGCCGGTCAGGCTGAGCAGCAAAAACCCAGTTACCCACGCCGAATTAACCCATCGCCTGACTGGCGATCCACCCGAAAAGCAAAACATGAAAAGCCTTTTCTCGAATCAAGGTCAACCGCCCCGCCGCTCAGTTTTGCGGGTTAACCCTTAAATTTCAAGATGCCTAGTGTGCCGCAAGTCGCAACAAAACGCAATAGGGTGCTGAAAATTTAAGCACTCTGACCGCGTAATTTTCACGCTTTTGAGGATAAAAAGTTAGTGCTAGCTACTCTTCTTGACGTTATCGAGCGGCGTTTGCGTCTGCCACCGTCAAAGCTGTCATATTGACGATACGGCGCACTGTGGCAGTCGCGGTCAGGATGTGCATGGGCTTGTTCGCACCCAGCAGCACCGGGCCAATCGCAATATTGCCGCCAGCCGCCGTTTTGAGCAGGTTGTAAGCGATATTGGCGGCATCAATATTGGGCAACACCAGCAAATTGGCCTCGCCGGTCAAGGTGCTGTTTGGCATGATCAAGGCGCGCGCGTCGGCGTCCAGGGCCATGTCGCCGTGCATTTCACCATCGACTTCCAGCCACGGGGCCTGGCTTTTCAGCAGCTCCAATACCCGGCGCATTTTGACTGCGCTAGGCTGGTTGGACGAACCAAAGTTGGAATGCGACAGCAGCGCCGCTTTTGGTTTGATGCCAAAGCGCATCATCTCTGCAGCAGCCATGGTAGTCACTTCAGCCAGTTGCTCAGCGGTTGGGTCGTAATTCACGTGGGTATCGAGCAAGAACACCTGGCGGCCCGGCAGCAGCAAACCGTTCATGCAGGCATAAGTGTGTACGCCTTCGCGCTTGCCAATCACCTGGTCAAGGTAATCAAGGTGCAGCGCGGTGGTGCCCCATGTGCCGCAAATCAGGCCGTCCACGTCGCCTTTGTGCAGCAACATGCCGGCAATCAGCGTTAAACGTCGGCGCATCTCGATTTTGGCAACCTGCACCGTCACGCCCTTGCGCTCCATCATGCGGTGGTAAGTCTGCCAAAAATCGCGGTAGCGCGGGTCTTGCTCGACGTTGACCACGTCGTAATCAAGCTCCTCTTTCAGGCGCAGGCCGAAATTTTCGATCCGCTTGGCGATCACGGCGGGGCGGCCAATCAGCGTGGGCCGGGCCAGCCCCTCGTCGACCACAATCTGGCAGGCCCGCAGTACGCGCTCTTCTTCGCCCTCGGCGTAAGCAATGCGCTTTTTGCTGGCGGCCTTGGCAGCCACAAAAATCGGCTTCATCATGTTGCCTGACGCATACACGAAGCTTTGCAACCGCACGCGGTAAGCGTCCAGGTCGGCGATAGGCCTTAGCGCTACGCCACTGTCAGCTGCAGCTTTGGCAACTGCTGGCGCAATTTTCATCATCAGGCGCGGGTCAAACGGCTTGGGGATCAGATATTCAGGGCCAAAGGCCAGTTTTTCCCCGACGTACGCGGCCGCTACCACCTCGCTTTGCTCGGCTTGAGCCAGCTCGGCGATCGCGTGTACGGCTGCAATTTCCATCTCAATGGTAATGGTCGATGCGCCGGCATCAAGCGCGCCGCGAAAGATGTACGGAAAGCACAACACGTTGTTGACCTGATTTGGGTAGTCGGTGCGGCCAGTGGCAATGATGGCATCGTCACGAACGGCTTTGACGTCGTCAGGGTTGATTTCGGGGTTGGGGTTGGCCAGCGCAAAAATAATCGGTTTCGCGGCCATTTTTTTGACCATGTCCTGCTTTAAAACACCGCCCGCCGACAAGCCCAAAAAAATGTCTGCGCCCTCAATGATGTCGCTCAGGGTGCGCGCATTTGTTTTTTGCGCAAAGCCAATTTTGTCTTCATCCATCAGCTCGGTGCGGCCCTCGTAGACCACGCCCGCCAGGTCGGTCACGTAAACGTTTTCACGCGCAATGCCGAGTTTGAGCAGCAGGTTCAGGCAAGCCAGCGCCGCAGCGCCTGCGCCAGACGTGACTAACTTGACCTGGCCCGGTGCTTTGCCCACCACTTTGAGGGCGTTCAAAATCGCCGCGCCCACCGTGATGGCGGTGCCGTGCTGATCATCGTGAAACACCGGAATCTTCATGCGCTTGCGCAGTTCACGCTCAACGTAAAAGCAGTCAGGTGCCTTGATGTCTTCTAAATTGATAGCGCCAAAGGTCGGCTCCAGAGAGGCGATGATCTCCACCAGTTTGGCCGGGTCTTTTTCGTCGATCTCGATGTCAAAAACATCCACGCCTGCAAACTTTTTGAACAGCACCGCCTTGCCTTCCATCACGGGCTTGGACGCCAGCGGGCCAATGTCGCCCAAACCCAAAACGGCTGTGCCATTGGTGATGACGGCGACCAGATTGCCGCGTGCGGTGTATTTAAAAGCGTTGTTCGGGTCTTTGACGATTTCTTCGCACGGGGCAGCTACGCCGGGAGAGTAAGCCAGGGCCAGATCGCGCTGGTTGGTGAGCTGCTTGGTGGCGGCAATGGCCAGCTTGCCGGGAGTGGGGAACTCGTGGTATTCGAGTGCTGCTTTGCGGAG
>JANYED010000355.1 GCA_025363315.1 Polaromonas sp. | reverse complement strand
ATATAGCTGCCCGCTGAATGGTCCATGCTGTAGCTGGTCGGGGTGCGGCCTTCCACTTTTTTGTAATAAATCTTGAAATCTTTGGCCAACGCGGGCAGCTGCGCCGGGCTGGGCCGCAGGGCCAAAAACGTCGGGTCAAAGTTGCCCATGTAGGCTTTAAGAATTTCGGGCGTGTCGCGCTCCGGGTCGACGGACATAAACACCGCCTGCAGCTTGTCGCCGTCTGCGCCCAGCGATTTTTTCAAGCTTGCCAGTTCGGCCATCGATGTGGGGCACACGTCGGGGCACTGGGTAAAGCCAAAAAACACCACTACCACCTTGCCTGCTAAGTCTTTGATGCTTCGGGTTTTGCCGTTCTGGTCGGGCAGGGCAAAGTCTTTAGCGTAGTCAGCGCCGGTCAGGTCAATGCTTTGAAAGGCAGGCTTGTCGGGTGCGCAGGCGGCTAAAAAAGCCATAAAAACACACGAAAAAATCGCTCTAGGCCAATTAATACGGGCGCGAGCAGCTATTGAATTCATAGTGGTGTGGTTTATCATGGAAACCTAAACAATGTAATGATCAATCAGCAGCGCTGCAAACAGCGCCGACAGATGAATCAGTGAAAAACGAAACGTCTTGCGCGCCAGCGCGTCTGAATAATTGCGCCACAACTTGAAGGCGTACCAGCTAAAACCAAAGCTCAAACCCAGCGCCGCGACCAGATACAGCCAGCCGCTCATTTGAAACACAAACGGCATCAGGCAGGCCGGTAACAGCACCAGTGTGTACAAAAACACTTGCAGTCGCGTGAATTCGTTGCCATGCGTGACAGGCAACATCGGCAAGCCGGCCTTGCGATAGTCTTCAACCCTGTACAGAGCCAGCGCCCAAAAGTGAGGCGGTGTCCATAAAAAAATAATCAGGAACAGGATGAGCGCTTCAGGGCCAACAGAGCCGGTCATGGCGGCCCAGCCAAGCACCGGGGGCATGGCGCCTGACGCGCCACCAATCACAATGTTTTGCGGGGTCAGCGGTTTGAGGATCACGGTGTAGATGACGGCGTAACCGACAAAAGTGGCAAACGTCAACCACATCGTCAATGGGTTAACCCACACGTACAAAATCACCGAGCCAATCGCGCACAACAGAGCAGAAAAGCTCAATGTCAGCCAGTTGCTGATTTGCCCTTGCGCCGTGGCGCGCATGGCGGTGCGCTTCATGCGGGCATCAATGCCCTGCTCGACCAGGCAATTGAACGCCGCCGCAGCGCCCGCCACCAGCCAGATGCCAGCACAGGCAATCAGCCCGAGCCGCAAGTCAGCCCAGCTGGGCACACCTGGCACGGCCAGCACCATGCCAATCAGCGCGCAAAACACAATTAACTGCACGACGCGCGGCTTGGTCAGCACGTAAAACTGCTGGAACTTGGAAGGCGGCTTGGACGGCAGCTTGGACGGCACTTGGGGGCTCGACAGGGCGTCAACGGCGCTCATGCAAACAATCGGGATGAGCTGAATTTGGATGCGCTGACGGTCTGGCTGGCGCTGCGGCTGTTGCAGACGATGCCGGTCAGCACCACCACCAGCGCCGCCGCGCCGCCTGTGTGCATGACAGCAGCGGCCAGCGGCCAGCCGAGCAGCACATTGCCCAAACCGGTGGCCACCTGCAGAACCGCCAGCCCCAGCAGCCACATGGCAGCACTGCGCAAAGCGTGTATTTTGTACAGCTTCCATGCCAGCGCCATCATGCTTGCGAAAACAAGGTATGCGCTGAGGCGGTGAACGTAGTGGATGGCCGTCAGCGCTTGAAAGCTGATGTTGTCGCCGTTCAGGCCTGCGCCAAGTTCACGCCAGAACGTGAAACCTTCGCGGAAATTCATCGCGGGCCACAGTGAATTCTGACAGCCCGGAAATTCTGTGCACGCCAGCACTGCATAGTTGGTGCTGACCCAGCCGCCCAGAGCGATTTGCAGCCACAGCAGCGCCACTGTCGCAAACAGAAGCGCCCGCGTTGCTGACTGGAGCGGCACCGGTGACAGATCTCCCTGCGCGTGGGCGTGTCGTGTGCTTTGTATCTTCAGCAACATCAATAAAACCATGCCGCCCAGCAGGTGAAGGGTCACGATGGCGGGGAACAGCTTCATCGTCACTGTCAGCGCGCCAAACGCACCTTGCAGGCAAACCCATAGCAAGGCGAAGGTGGGCCACCAGGCAGAGATGTCCACTTTTCGGGAAATCATCTCGCTCGGCTCGCTCGACTCGCTCGACTCGTTCAGCATGCTAGCTCGTACGGTGGTTATTGCGCTTTGACTGGGCCCTGCGTCGCGCTTTTGAATACGCCGCCGCTCCAGCCAGGTCATGACAGCCAGCGTCAGGATCAGCATGCCAACACCGGTGGCCAGATAGCGGTGAATCATTTCGATCCAGGCCTTAGGATGCGTGACGGGGCCTGTCGGCATGGCAGCTTGGGCGGCGTTGATCTGCTGCACAGCGCCCACCGGACTGGCATGGCCATAGCAGCCGGGCCAGTCGGGGCAGCCCAGGCCTGAATCCGTCAGGCGTGTGAACGCACCAAAAACCACCAGGTCAAAGGTGAGGAACAAAGTGACCAGCGTAAGCACCCGCAAGCGCTGCGCAACCGGTGCGTTGCGGCTTTTGAGCCAGACCCAGGTAAGCGGGCCGACGGCAACGATCAGGCCCATGATCATGAGTTGAAGCGCCGGGCTCAGGTTGAAGAGTTCTTGCGTTTGCATCGTGATCACCGGCCTTCTTTGTCCCAACTGGCTGAGGCTCGCAACAGTCTGTCCAGGTCACGCTTGGCTCGGGCTGCGCCAGCCGCATCCATGTTGGCGGGAAAGCGCATCATCAAGTTGCCCAAAGGGTCCACCACGTACAGATGGTCTTCAGCGCGTTGACCTGCATCGGGCGGCAACCACTGCATCAGTGCCTCAAGCGGCACTCGCCGCACGGTTGCCCCCGCTAGCGCAGGCTTCAGGCGAGCATCGACGGCGGCGGTGTCAGTGACCAGCCAGACCCAGTCAACACGCACTTTTTCTTTGCCCAGCGATTCGCGCAATTGCCGTTGAAAATAAAGCCGCTGCTGACAAGCAGCATCGCAGCCAGCGCCTGATACGCTGACCAGCAGCCATTGATTTCTGAGCGCTGTCAATTCGCCCGGGTTGTCATTTAAATCCAGCGTAGCCATGGCGGGCAGTGGTCGCTGCGGCGACAACAGCTCGCCGTAGTTACGCCTGCCTTCAGGGCGAATCACGTAGTAAGTAAAGTAAGACGCAATGACTGGCGCGGCGCACACCAGCAACACGGCGATCATCTTCCAGCGGCCAGCGGTGTTGCTCGGGTCAGGTTGGCTGGGCAAAGGAAGCGTGTGTACCGTCAGCCCAAGGGGTTTGTCTTGCTGCGTACTGGATGGAGAAGGCATATCAGGTATGAAGGGTAGGAAGAGCTTGTTTGCGCTTGCTGCGCCAAGGTTGAATTATCTGAAACCAGGCATACAAGCCAAGCACCAGGGTGCACATGCCAAACCACTGGAACGCGTAACCGTAGTGCTTGTCGATACCCACATTGGGAGCTGCCCAGTCGCGCAGCAAGCCCTCGTTGGCTGGGCCCGTTTGGACCATCGATATTGGAATCAGGGGCAAACCTGTTTCGCGGCTGAACTCGGCAATGTCAATATTTTGCCGTACGCGTCCCGCATCCGCGCCCTTAAATGCATATAACTTGGACGGAGGCGGGGCCATGAGCCCGCGCACCGTCACCGGGCCTTCAGGCGTCTGAATGATGGGCAGCGCGGTGCGGTCTGCAAAATTGCGCTGCACCCAGCCGCGCTGAACCAAAACAATCTGGCCTGTGCCGTCGAGCACCAAAGGGGTCACCGCTACCAAACCAGCTTTGTCGTTCATCTGGCGGTTGTCGAGGAACACCGTTTGCTCAGCACGCCAAAGCCCTTTGAGCGTGGCCCGCCGATGCACCGCATCCAGCGGGTTTTTGAAGGCAGGCAAATCGGCCGCTTTCAAAATCGACTCGTTGCCTTGCGCGTCCATGGCATGCAGCAGCGCCTGCTTTTGCGCGGCTCGGCGCAGTTGCCACTGGCCGAGCGAAAACGTCGATGCTGCCACCAGCAGCGCCGCCGCAGCGATGACCCAAAACCTGACCTTTGGCGATAAAGTGGCCATCAGCGGATAATCCAGCGCATGACATATCTCGTAGCCATCGCATTTTTAGCCATTCTTGCCAGCCTGGCCACTGCGCTGTTTTTCATGTTGAAGGATGGCACCCATGGCAAAGCCAAAACGAGTGGGATGGCAAAGGCGCTGGCATTTCGTATTGGATTGTCAGTGCTGCTGTTTGTTTGCATTTTGATCTCCTGGAAGCTGGGTTATATCCAGCCGACAGGATTGCCCGTTGGTAAATAAAATCCGTCAGCCTAGACAATGCAGATTTTGTAAAACAACAAAGGCCGCACTATGCGGCCTTTTTATGACGTGCCAGGTTTGGTCAGAGCCAATACACCAAGATATACAAACCCAACCACACCACGTCAACAAAGTGCCAGTACCAGGCGGCGCCTTCAAAACCGAAATGTTTGTCAGCAGTGAAATGGCCTTTTTGCAACCGAAGCGTGATAAACAGCAACATCAACATGCCTACAAACACGTGAAAGCCGTGAAAGCCCGTCAACATGTAGAAAGTAGAGCCGTAAACGCCTGAATTAAGCTTGAGGTTCAGTTCAGAATACAAGTGCGCGTATTCGTAGCCCTGCACGCACAGAAAAGTAAAACCAAGTGCGACCGTCAACCACATAAACGCAATGGTCTGCTTGCGATGGCCCGCACGCAGCGCGTGGTGCGCAATTGTCATGGTGACGCCCGACGTCAACAACAAGGCGGTGTTGATGGTTGGCAGCCAGAAGGGCCCAACTGTTTGAAACGGCTCTACGATGTCAGCAGGGGAAGCCGTTGCACCAGCCGCAACGCTAGGCCATACCGCCTTGAAGTCTGGCCACAGCAATGCGTTTTCAAGCCCGCCCAACGCTGGCACCGAGTGCATGCGTGCCCACCACAACGCGGTGAAAAACGCGCCGAAAAACATCACTTCAGAAAAAATAAACCAACTCATTGACCAGCGAAACGACAAATCAATCTTGTAACCATACAAGCCGCCTTCGCTCTCCCGAACAGACTCGCTGAACCAGCGGAATAGCGTAAAAAGCCACAGCGCCATGCCGAATGCGAGGGCATACACGCCCCAGCTTGCGCCGTTGATCCATTGGCTCGCGCCCAGAATGACAAAAAACAGGCCAAGGGACGCCATCACCGGGTGGCTTGACGGCGCGGGCACAAAATAGTGCGGGGTGCCTGTTGTGGTGGCTGACGGCATATTCAAACTCCTGATTTCTCTGATTTCTCTGATTTCTATAATTTCAACAGTGGGTGCAAAACTGGCCTACTTGCCAACCACCCAGGTAGCCAGCAAGATCAGGCTACCGACAAAAACGAATACCGCAAGCAGACCCACAATGACAATGTGCAACGGACTGAGTTGCGCGACGTCTTGTTCATAATCGCCACGGGTACGCAACCCGACGAATGACCACATCACCGCCTTGACCGTGCGAAACACCGAATGTTTCCGCGCGCTGGCGGGGCGTAAGTCAGGCTTTCTCATACGCCGGACGTTTTAGAGCCAGTTAAATTGACGGCTTGCGGCGCGGCGGGTGTGCGGCCACCGACCTCGAAAAACGTGTACGACAACGTGATCGTTTGCACATCTTTTGAAAGCTTGGGATCAATCACAAACGCTACAGGCCACTGTTTCTTTTCGCCAGGTGCCAGCGTGTATTGCTGAAAACAAAAACATTCCAGCTTGTTGAAGTGAGCTCCTGCCTGCGCAGGCGCATAGCTAGGAATGGCCTGCGCAGACATGGTGCGGTTTTGTGTATTTTGAAACTCATACATCACTGTGGTCAGCTCGCCAGGGTGAACCTTCAATGTGCTTAGCGCAGGCTTGAAGTGCCAGGGGCCACGCGCATTGGTATCAAACTCAACCGTGATGCTGCGCGTTAAATCGACCTGCGTGTTGGCGGGCAGCTTGGACGTCGCGCCTGGGATTCGCTTGTCGCCCAAGGCTAGCACGTTGATGCCTGTCATCTCGCAAATCGCCCGGTACAACGGCACCAGCCCATACCCAAAACCGAACATGGCCAGGACGATCACGCCCAGCTTACTGACCATTTTGATATTTTCGCGCTGGATGACCATAAAAAGCAGCTTCAACGGCCGAAAAAAGCGAACTTAGCCACGAAACCCATGAAAAACACCACGGCAACCGACGCCAGGATCAGTCCCATCCGCAGGTTGTTTTTCTTTTGTTCTGGTGTGCTCATGATGTTTTTGTTGTCTTCAACCGATCACGCGGGTAGCAGTAGCGTCCAGCTTCGGCGGGGTTTCAAAGGTGTGAAACGGTGCAGGCGATGGAACTTCCCACTCAAGACCCTCAGCGCCTTTGCCGCCTTCGTCAACCCAAGGGTTGGCTTTGGCGGGCTCGCCTTTACCTTGCATCGCAGGCAGCACCACAAAAAGGAAGAAATACAGTTGTGCAAAGCCAAAGAAGAACGCACCGACCGAAGCGATCGCATTGAAATCAGCAAACTGCATCGGATAGTCTGCATAGCGACGCGGCATGCCAGCCAAACCCAAAAAGTGCATCGGGAAGAATGTCACATTAAAAGAGATCAGCGACCACCAGAAATGGATTTTGCCGCGCGTCTCGCTGTACATCACGCCAGTCCACTTGGGAGACCAGTAGTAATAACCGGCAAACATGGCATACAGAGAACCGGCCACCAACACGTAGTGAAAGTGAGCCACGACGTAGTAGGTGTCGTGCAGTTGAATATCAATGGGCGCCACCGACAAGATCATGCCAGTCAAGCCGCCCATGGTGAAGACGAAAATGAACCCGACCGCAAACAGCATCGGGGTTTCAAAAGTCATTGAACCCTTCCACATGGTGGCGATCCAGTTAAATATTTTCACGCCGGTTGGCACGGCAATCAGCATGGTGGAGTACATGAAAAACAACTGTCCTGTCACCGGCATACCGCTGGTGAACATATGGTGTGCCCACACCACAAAGCTCAAGATGGCGATAGAACCGGTGGCATACACCATGGATGCGTAGCCAAACAGGCGCTTGCGGGAGAACGCGGGAATGATCTGGCTGATGATGCCAAAGGCCGGCAAGATCATGATGTAGACCTCGGGGTGACCAAAGAACCAGAAAATATGCTGGTACATCACCGGGTCGCCACCGCCAGCGGGGTTAAAAAAGCTGGTGCCAAAGTGGCGGTCAGTCAGCGTCATGGTGATGGCACCAGCCAGCACCGGCATAACGGCGATCAGAAGGTACGCGGTGATCAGCCAAGTCCAGCAGAACATCGGCATTTTCATCAAGGTCATGCCAGGGGCGCGCATGTTGAGAATCGTCACGATGATATTGATGGACCCCATGATCGACGATGCGCCCAGCAAGTGCAGCGCAAAAATACTGGTATCCATTGACGGCCCCATCTGCAGGGTCAGTGGTGCATAGAGCGTCCAGCCCGTTGCAGGCGCGCCACCTGGCATGAAAAACGACGCTGCCAGCATCACGGCAGCCGGAATCATCAGCCAGAAACTGAAGTTATTCAATCGCGCAAAAGCCATGTCAGCCGCGCCGATTTGCAAAGGAATCATCCAGTTGGCAAAGCCCACAAAGGCCGGCATGATGGCGCCGAAAACCATGATCAAACCGTGCATCGTGGTCAATTGGTTGAACAACTCCGGGTTCACCAGCTGCAGACCTGGTTGAAACAACTCAGCGCGAATGACCAGCGCCAGAACGCCGCCAAACATCAAATTGAAAAAAGCGAACAGCAAATATAGCGTACCGATGTCTTTGTGATTGGTGGCGAACACCCATCGGCGCCAGCCAACCGGCGCGCCATGATGATCGTCATGCGCGTTGTCACCAATGTGTCCATGGGGGTCTAGTACTGCACTCATCTTGCTTCCTTTTTCCAGGCACCAGGCGGTATGGCCTTGTGCTTTTGATTGATATCTTGATTCAGCGATTGGACGGATTACTTGCGAGCTGCCTGCAATTCAGCGGGTTGCACCAGCTGGCCGGTCTGGTTCGACCAGTTGTTTTTGGTGTAGCTGATGACAGCGGCCAGGTCGGTATCGCTCAATGCTTTCCATGACGGCATGGCGCCGTTGTTTGCGCCATTCAGCAAAATCCCGATTTGCTTGAGATGGTCGGCATCGGTGACAACTGCTGAGCCGTCAAGTGCCTTGATGGCCCCGCCGCCCTTGCCGTTTGCCTGATGGCAGGCAACGCAATTTGTAGCATAGACCTTTTCGCCTCGCGCTTTTAGATCAACCAAAGTCCAGACTTTTGCCGGATCGTCGGCCTTGGCGGACATCTCTTTGTTTTTGCCAGACACCCATGCCGAATAGTCTTGCGCCGACAACACCTTCACGTGGATCGGCATGTATGAATGCTCTTTGCCGCATAGTTTGGAACACTGACCATAAAAGTCACCGACTTTTTCAGCCCTGAACCAAGTGTCGCGCACAAAACCGGGAATGGCGTCCTGGTTGATGCCAAAAGCGGGCACCATAAACGCGTGAATCACATCGTTTGCGGTGGTAATGATGCGGATTTTCTTGTTCACAGGCACAACCAGCGGATGGTCCACCTTCAGCAAGTAATCGTCTGCAGATTCGCCTGACTTGGGGCCGCCAGCGTTGGACAAGACGCGCTGCGCGTTGTCAAGGGTTGACAACACCGCGATGCCCTCGCCCTCGCCTTTGATGTAGTCGTAGCCCCATTTCCACTGCATGCCGGTGGCTTTGATGGTGAGGTCAGAGTTGGTGGTATCTTTTTCTGACACGACTGCTTTGGTTGCTGGCAACGCCATGGCGATAACGATTAAGAAGGGCACCACGGTCCACGCAATTTCAACAACTGCAGATTCGTGGAAATTTGCGGATTTGTGGCCGACCGATTTGCGGTGCTTCAAAATTGAATAAAACATCACGCCGAAAACCGCCACAAATATGGCTAGGCAAATCGCCAGCATGAACCAATGCAGCCAAGCCTGGTCTTCTGCCACCTTGGTCACCGCGGGATGAAGGTTGTACTGCCTGACGCCGGGGCCACCGGGCAGATCGTTGACAGCGTGGGCCGCTGTGCCCACCCAAGCACCCAAAAATGCAAACAGGCTGGCCGCATGCTGCAACAACATCTGCGTCATGCGGCTCATGATTTTACGTACGTTCATCGTGATCACTTCTGGTACCTCAAAATTACTGACCTACAGACTGATTGGATTGGCTGACTTAACAAAACTTCTGATTATAAAGTTTGTGGCACTAATGCTTTAGCAACCGCGCAAGGCAAAGCGAATTTCCCGGGCCAGCGCGGGCCGCAACTCGGGCCGCACGTGCCGCCCTACCCGCACTGAACGCCCTTGACCCGACACTTCGATCAATGAGCCGTCACCGTTTTTCGGCTCGACGCGAACCCATTCGCGGTTGAATTCGGCACGCTCCAGGCGGCCGGCGGTTTCCAGCTCCACCACCAGTTGCCCGCCTTGTAAGGAAATTTTTTCGCCATCGCGGGCGTGCCGCGCATAGATGGTGAAAGCGATACCGACAGCGATCAGTTCAGCCCACGCGAAAGGCATGACCAGGGTAGCCCCCTGCACCCAGAAAAAAGTTGCGATACCCAGGGAAACAACGCTAAGCGACGCAAATAGCGCGAGCAATTGCACAGGTGTTACCGAGCAATTGCGCTTGAGCAGCCACTGAACGCCCTGGTGACTTGGCTGGTCGCTTTGCGGCGCGGTGGCAAAACGAAAAGCGGATGATTCTGTTGGATCTGAAGGGTGCGACACAAAGCAACATTCAAAAAATAACAGTCTGCCAGGCGGACTGTTTGAAGGGTGGGAATATACCCAGAACGATGAGTTCGAGTATAGCGGGGTTTACCCGCGAGCTAGCTTACAGATGAGAGCCGGATTGACGATAAAACCGGACTGTGGAAAGGGGGTCTCGAAAGAGGCGGTCAATCTTCCCCTATTCCAACCCCGAGCATGCTTCGCATGTCCTGAACCGACACAGCACTCAGCGCGCTGATTTTGACTTTGGGCTGGGCTTTGAGTGCATGGCCGTAGATCACCTCAAACGTCAGGGGCAGCCTGCCATCGCGTGTTTTTGCCAAATGCTTTTCCAACGCCTCTTCAAGCCGCCTGCGCCAGCCACGCCCGCGCAAGCCGGCAAACCGCGCTGGGTGAAAATTGCGCCCCAGCCCGGCCAGCTCTTCCAGCAGCCGCGCTGGGCTGTCAAACGTCAGGGTAATCCGCTCCATGTCCATGATTGGCTCGGCAAAGCCAGAGCGCACCAGCATGTCGCCCCAATCGTGCATGTCAGTCAAGTCGTGACCGGCAGGAGGCCAGCCCAGCAGCTGGTACACCTCACGCAGCTCAATGGCCGTGTCTGGCCCCAAACAGGAAAACATCAAAAATCCACCGACGGACAGGCAGCTGTGCCACTTGGCCAGCAGCGCCTGCGGGTCAGGTGTCTCGTGCAATGCCATGTTGGCCCACAGCATGTCCACGCCGCCAGTGGGCGGACCCTCAAAGCGCGTCGCTTTGCCGAACCAGCGAGCTGGCCGCCACCATGAATTTGCTATATTTTTAATAGCTGATCGCGCCCGATTCGATTGGGCTTCAACCACAAAACACTGTGATTTTGGATATTTTTGCACCAGCCTCTGATGGTTTTGTAGCCCGCCCCGGACTGCACCCCAATGCGCCCACGCCTTCGGCTGCAGTTTGATCCATTGCAGCCTGTCCAGCATCCGGCTGGCCACTTCTTCGTGCAACCACGGCGATACCAGTGGCGCAATGCGTTGCCAGCGGGCAACAGCTGCCGGGTCAAGGGTCGGGGGGCGTTCGGTCTTCATGGGTTCATCGTTTGGTCGCCCCGAGTATATTGACCGGGTGTTCAAACGTCTTCTGCAAAACCCCTTTTCAACGCTTTCAGCGCAATTGCCGAGCCAATGTGCGGTGTGCCGCAGCTGGCCGTCAGCGCCGGTTTGCAGCGCTTGCATGGCGCGATTTGCAACAAGCTTGCCCCGCTGCCGATGCTGTGCCGTGTCGCTGGCTGCCGGCCTGTCCATTGGCTTGCAGGCCCGGTCAGATGTGTGTATGGACTGCATCCGGCAGCCCCCACCGCTGGACGCCACGCTGGCCGCGCTTGACTACGCTTACCCGTGGTCGGGGATGATCAGTGCTTACAAGTTTGGCGAACAGTCAGGATGGGCCGCTTTTTTTGCGGCCCAATTGTTAAAGGCATCGTGCGTTCGTCAAGTGTTGGGCGAATTGAACGCCAGCGACCTGATTTTGGCGGTTCCACTGTCCAAAGAACGCTTGCAGACACGGGGCTTTAACCAGGCCTGGGAGCTGGCCCAGGCGTTGGCCAGTCAGTCAAAAAGTGTTGCCAGCCTTGACAGCAGCTTGCTACTGCGCATTAAAAATACCCGGCCACAAACCGAGCTGAAACGTGATGCCCGGCTGGCCAACGTCAAAGGCGCTTTTCAAATAGACCCTCTGCGCGCCGCGAATGTAAAGGGAAAACGCGTCGTGCTGGTGGATGACGTCATGACCAGCGGCGCATCGCTTTTCACAGCGGCAGCCGCTTTGCGGGCCGCTGGTGCCGCACACATCACCGGTATGGTGCTGGCCAGAACACCCCTTTAAAAGAATCATGTTCAATATTGTTTTGGTCGAACCCGAAATCCCGCCCAACACGGGCAACGTCATCCGGCTGGCGGCCAACACCGGTTGCCGCCTGCACTTGATAGAGCCGCTGGGGTTTTCAATGGACGATAAGCACATGCGCCGCGCTGGACTGGACTATCACGAATACGCCCAGCTGCTACGCCATGCCAGTTGGGCCGCGTTTTTGGCCCAGGAAAAGCCCGACACCCATCGGCTGTTTGCCATGACCACCCACGGCTCGCGCAGCGCCTACGACATGCTTTTTCAGCCGGGCGACTGGCTGGTATTTGGATCGGAAACCAAAGGGCTGGATGCCGCTCTGCGCGAGACTTTTGCGCCAGCACAGCGCCTGAAGTTGCCCATGCAGCCCGACCAGCGCAGCCTGAATTTATCAAACGCAGTGGCGGTGGCGGTTTTTGAGGCGTGGCGGCAAAACGGTTTTGGCGGCGTGGCAAAACTGGTGAGTGCCCACTAATTTTCAACGCTAAAATTCAAGCAGACCACAAATCTAGAAATCTTTTCAGCCTTCGGCTCAAAAGCACTTCCTATCACCCACCCAGCGTTCAGTTCACAAGACTGGTGCGCCCCATGCTGTGAAACCCCTGCTGCAACGTATTTTCGTCAATCTTTTCAGACCACGCGCCAGCCACGAGGCCAATCAGGAAACAGTTCCGTGCCGACCAAGCTTGGCACAGATTCGGCAATCGTTTCATGAGGCCGTGAGCGACCGCCTAGACATACGCGCCCAGCGGATCAATTACAAAATCGAGCAGGCCGCAACTGCCGCTGAGCTATGGGCACTGCGTAGCGAGCTGCATCAATATATTGCGCAACTCCACAGCGAGCGTGTTGCAGCGGCGCGCATCAACGATCTGGCGGCGCTGTTTGAAGGATGGTTACCGGCAAGCCAGCTTACCCGGATTCAACCTGGTTTTCGCACCTCTGAAAAATAGCTAGGGTCGTCATCACGGGTAGCGCCGCACCAGCGATTCGGCAACGCATACTGGCTTGTCTGCGCCCTCGCGCTCAACGGTCACTTCCCAGGTCATTTGCACGCCGTCGTTGTCAATCGCTTGGGTGGCCAACAGCAACATGTGCGCACGCAAACGGCTGCCCACCGGTACTGGCGAGGTAAACCGCACCTTGTTCAGCCCATAGTTCACGCCCATGCGCGATTGGGCGATCTCAAACGACGATTCAAAAAACTTTGGCAACAGCGATAGCGTTAAAAACCCGTGCGCAATCGGCCCGCCAAAAGGGCCTTTGGCGGCTTTTTCAGGGTCGACATGAATCCACTGGTGGTCGCCCGTGGCTTCAGCGAACAAATTGACTTGTTGCTGCGTGACGGTCAGCCAGTCGCTCACAGCGACCTTTTGCCCCACGCAGGCGGCCAGTTCGGCAATAGTCTGGAAGGTCTTCATTTGTTCAGCCATTCGCAAATAGGCTTCCACTGCTCCAGGTCTTTTTCAACCCGGCCAGGCGCCACATCAAACAGCGTCAAGCCGCGTGCTGCCAGGTGAATGTAGTTCTGCGTGTCGCGCACCATGCCCAACACTGGCAGATTCAACGAGTCAACAAAACCGCGCAGCTTATCGGCCGCAATCGTGCGCGAATCGACGCGCATGCCCACAATACCCACCTGCACTTTGCCGGCATGGCGGTGCTCGGCCAACTGATCTAAAAACGCGCGGGTAGCAAAAATATCAAACACGCTGGGTTGCAGCGGCACAATGATTTTGTTGGCAAGTTTGATGACATCGTTAAAGCGCCAGCCGTGCAGACCGCCTGGGGTGTCCAGCACCACATGGGTGGTGCCCTTGGGTGGTTTGACAATCAGGTCCGCGCTCACGTCCCAGGTGGCAATCGGCCTGGCGGCAGCCGGGCGCAGCCCCAGCCACAGCCGGGACGACTGCTGCCGGTCGGCGTCGCCCAGCATGACCGCATGGCCCTGAGCGGCAAAGTAACCGGCAACATTGGTGGCAAGCGTCGTTTTACCGACACCGCCTTTGGGATTCGCGATCACGATGACTGGCATACGAAACTCCTCAGGTAGGTAATGTGTTGTTTTGCGCTATGGTAACGGTATGAATGCCATTCAAACAGACATCTATGTACTAGCGGCCCACCCCGCCTGGCGCGAATCGCGGGTCAACCAGCCCCTGATGCAAGCTGCGCTGAGCTTGCCGCGCGTGCAGCTCCAGGATGTGTATTCAAGCTATCCCGATTACGCCATTGACGTGGCGGCTGAACAAGCTGCGCTCGCAAAAGCCCAGCTGGTGGTGCTGCTGCACCCCATCCAGTGGTACAGCATGCCGGCATTGCAAAAGCTGTGGCTTGACGAAGTGTTGACTTACGGCTGGGCCTACGGCGAAGGCGGCGACAAGTTGCAGGGCAAAGACCTGTGGCTGGTGGCCACCACGGGCGGGCCCGATGCGTCCTACCACCCGCAGGGCTACAACCGTTATTTTTTCGACGCGTTTTTGCCGCCGTATGAGCAAACCGCCGCCCTGTGCGGCATGCGCTTTTTGCCACCGCTGGTGCTGCACGGCGCGCACGCCGTGGCACAAGACGTCGTGACCCAGCACATCGCCATCTTTAGCCAGCGGCTCGCCAGCTATCCGAATTGGCCTGAGATGGACGACCTAGAGCAATGCGCGGCCTGCGTGGTACCGATGAAAGACAGGCCCACAGAAAAAGAGGCGGTGTGATGGAGCACTCACCTTCGTGGTTAGTGAATAGTTTCATCTATCTGGCCGCCGCCGTCATCGCTGTGCCGGTCGCCAAAAAGCTTGGCCTGGGCTCCATCATTGGCTACCTGGTCGCTGGTATTGCGATTGGCCCCTGGGGCTTGAAGCTTGTCACCAACGTTCAAGACATTCTGGCTTTTGCGGAATTTGGCGTGGTGCTGATGCTTTTTTTGGTCGGCCTGGAACTGGAGCCCAAGCGGCTGTGGAATTTGCGCCGCCCCATTTTTGGCTGGGGCAGCGCGCAGGTCATGGCGTGTGCGGCCTTCATCACCGCCGCGGCGATGGCTTTTGGTGTCGACTGGAAAATTGCCCTGGTTGCAGGGTTGGGCCTGGCGCTGTCAAGCACCGCAATTGCGCTGCAGGCCATTGGCGAGCGCAACCTGATGCCGACCAGCAGCGGGCAGGCCGGCTTTTCGATTCTGCTGTTTCAGGACGTGGCCGCCATACCGATTTTGGCTTTGTTGCCGCTGCTGGGTGCCCTGACAGGAGATAACGAGGCCACAGCCCAATCAAGTCGGGCGCTAGAAGCTCTTAAAATCATAGCAGTTATCGGCGGCA
The DNA here is from genome assembly GCA_025363315.1 of Polaromonas sp. GTDB lineage: Bacteria > Pseudomonadota > Gammaproteobacteria > Burkholderiales > Burkholderiaceae_C > Polaromonas. The sequence continues at coordinate 10,363 of JANYED010000355.1, read as the reverse complement.
TCATCCTGGGTGGCCGCCTGCTGTTACGCCCGGTGCTGGGCTGGATCGCCAAAAGCGACACACCTGAAATTTTTACCGCTGCGTCTTTGCTGCTGGTGGTCGGCATCGCCGCGCTCATGCATTTCGTCGGCCTGTCGATGGCGCTTGGCGCTTTTTTAGCCGGTGTGTTGCTGGCCGAAAGTGAATACCGCCGCGAACTGGAAACCGACATCGAACCGTTCAAGGGCCTGCTGCTGGGCCTTTTCTTCATCGCCGTGGGCATGAGCATTGACTTTGGCGTGCTGATCCAGTCGCCTGGGTTGATGGCGGCCATTTTGTTTGGGTTTTTAGGCCTGAAGCTGGCCATCATTTACGGCATCGCCCGGGCCATGAAGCTGCCTTTTCAGGAGCGCCCGGTGTTTACCGTGCTGCTGGCCCAAGGTGGCGAGTTTGCGTTTGTGGTGTTTCAGGCCGCCGCCGGGACCAACTTGTTTTCAATGCAAACGTCGTCGCTGCTGATCGGTGCGGTCGCTTTGTCGATGCTGATCACGCCGCTGCTGCTGATCGGCGTCGACAAACTCATCCTGCCCGGCTACGCACGCGCAGGTGCCGCGCACATGGACGAAATAGCCGAGCAGCAAAGCGCGCCCATCATCATTGCGGGTTTTGGCCGCTATGGGCAAATCATTGGCCGCATGCTGCTGGCCCAAGGTGTCGCGCCGACCGTGCTGGACCACGATGCAGACATGATCGAGACGGTGCGTGCCTTTGGCTACCGCGTGTTTTACGGCGACGCGACGCGGCTCGACTTACTGCGCACGGCAGGCGCGGCCACTGCCAAAATTCTGGTGGTGGCGGTCGACAGTGTTGAGCAGTCGATGAAAATCATTGACCTGGCCAAAGAGCATTTCCCGCAATTGCAGATTGTGGCCAGAGCCAAAGACGTGGCGCACCTCAACCAGCTGCGCGACAAAGGCGTGATGCGGGTTGAACGCGAGCTGTTCGAGTCCAGCTTGCGCAGCGCCAGGGCTGTGCTGGAACTGCTGGGCCAGCCGCCCCACGAGGCGCGGCAAAACGCCATGCGCTTCAGGCAACACAATCTGGCGCTGCTGGAGCAGCTGTACCCGCACCACAAAAACCGCGCCAAACTGATCGTCGTCGCCAAGCAAGGGCGTCAGCAGCTCGAAGAACAAATGGCTAAAGAGCGCGAAGAACTGGCCCAAAAGCGGCCTGCCGGGTGGCATGACGAGGCGGTGGACCGCGCTGCGGGCAGCAAAGAGTTTGAGCAAGCCTGAATCTCGGCCAGCAATCGCCAAAAAGCTAATTTCAGTTATTAAATCGGCCTGTAGCCCAATTAATTCGGGCGCTAGCAGCTCCTATATTAATAGCAAACCAAATCATTTGACCGCATGTCGTCAGCGGTTGCGCTCGGCCTCGCGCCGGCGTTCTTCCATGCCCCGGCGCTCAATGCAAATCGGGTGTTGGGTAAACGTGGGTTTCGCGCATTGTTCGGCCATGCAACTTTGAAAGCCGAACAGCACGCGGTCTTCACAGGCGGCGCGGGGGCTGGTGGCGGGGGCAGGGGCAGCTGGCTTGTCTGCGGCTGGCCCGCCCGCGCTTGGTGTTTTGGCTGCGTCTTCTTTGGCGGGTTTGTCTTTTTCAGGCGTCGGCTTTTTGGCTGCGATGGCGGCGGCTTTGGACGCAGCTGTGGCGGGCTTAGAGGGGGTAATGCTGCCAGCGGCGGCCGCTACGGCCGATACAGCAGCTGGGCGCAATGCCAGAGCCGCAGGTGCGGACGCGGGGGCCGATACAAGCGATGGCGTCGTTACCTGAGCTAGCGGGGTTGCCTGTGTTGAGACGGTTGTAGCGACGCTCGCCGCGGGTAACGACGCGCTGGCCACAACGGCTGGCGCAGACGCCGCCATGGGCGGGCCAGTGACTTGCGTGACTGGCGCGGCAGGGCTTGAGCTTGAAAGGAGCTTTCCTGCCACTCCGGCAACTGCCAGAACCGCTACGACCGCGGCTATCCAGACGGTTTTCGCTCTGGTTTTATGCTCTGCCTGGGCTGCTTGTTGTACCGGCGCCCGCGTGCCTGGCGCGGCTTGGCTGGCTAACGCCAGTGCGGATGCAGCTTGTGGCAGCGGTGAAGACTCGGCGGCTACAGCAATTGCAGCGATGGTGTCTTCAGCTTGCGTTGGCCGCGGCACCACCAGCGTTTTGTCCATATTGGTGGCGCTGACCGCCAGGTTCAATGAGCTGCTGTCCGCGTCATTGCCCACTGGCGCGCCCAAGTTCTTAAGTCGCCTGCGGGCCAGATCAGCATAAATACCGGACGGAAACTTCAGCAAAAAGCCCTGCAAGTCTTCAACGTCGGTAGAGTCCTTGATGTCTTTCCAGTACACCAGCTCGACTTCTTGCGTGACCAATGACGCACCCGTACCAGTACTGACGCCCGAACTTGTAGCCAGCAAAGACTCGCCGGCCATCATGGTGGCTGTCCAGGTGCTGTTGCTGCCTTTAACGGGAGCGTGGCGCACCGGGGCAATGGTGGTGTCCGGCGCTTGCTGGCAGGCCGCTTGCAACGCTGCCGCAAAGTCTTGCGCGGCGCCGTAGCGCATGTCCCTCGATTTGGCCAGTGCCTTGGCCACAACCGCGTCAATGGCGGGCGGCAATTTGCTGTTGAAAGACGTGGCCAGCATGGGCGTGTGATTGACGATTTTTTGAATCACGGCAAAGTCGGTTTCACCATCAAATGGGCGCACGCCGGTCAGCAACTGGTACAACACCACGCCGGCGGCAAACAGGTCAGCACGCGCGTCAATGGGTTTGCCTTCCAGCTGCTCGGGCGACATGTATTTGAGCGTGCCGACAATCGTGCCCTGGGTACGGGTGGCGTCGCCCGAGTCCTGAATACGCGCCACACCAAAGTCTGCCAGCTTGATGCGCCCACTGGCCTGTACCAGCAGGTTGGCGGGCTTGATGTCGCGATGCACAATTTTCTGGGTGTGCGCATAAGCCAGGGCAGACAGCAGGTCTCCCATGATGGACAGTGTTTGCTCCAGCGTGTACGCCTGGCCATGGTCCAGGTGGTGCTTGAGGTCTTGCCCTTCGACAAACTCCATCACCAAAAAAGCGATGTCGCCGTCACGGTCAGAGTCATACACGCTAACGATGTTGGGGTGCTGCAGGCGCGCGGCAGACCGGGCCTCGGTGCGAAAGCGCACCTCGTATTCAGCCGCGGCTTCGTCCGACAGGTTTTCAACCTTGATGGTTTTGATGGCGACGCGGCGGTCCAGATTGGGGTCACGCCCTTCGTAAACCAGCCCCATCGCGCCCTTGCCCAGCACGCGGATCAAATCGTATCGACCCAATTTTTTAAGGCTTATGGTGTGTTTCGCAGATCTTGACCAGTGTCAGTTGTTTCAGTGACGCTTATTAAAAAAGTGCGCCTCGCTTAAAGCAAAGCCATCCCATAGCAGCTTGCAACCCGTCAAAAACATGCCGCCGTCAAGCAAACGACAGAGTAAGATTCAATCGCTACGCCGAGCTAGCCGTACACCTACCCACACGTCGATAGGTGCCAACGGCGGCAGCACGGCCGGTACGGCGACGGCGTAGAAAAACGGGTCGGTAATGACAGGCAGGTTCAAAGCACCGTGCAGGCTTGCTCAAACGACAAACGAGGATTGCGGGCAAACAGCTTGCTGTCGTCTCCATAACCCAGATTGATCAAAAAGTCGGTCTTAAAACGGCCGTCAGGAAAAAATTCGGCGTTGACTTTGGCCAGGTCCACACCACTCATGGGCCCACAGTCCAGACCCACAGCCCGCGCAGCCATCATAAAGTAAGCACCGCCCAGCGTGCCGTTGCGGGTGGCGGTGCCCTGCGCCAAGGGCACGTTGCCGGCAAACATGTCTTTGGCGCCCGCTACGTGCCAGATTTGCGGCACGTGCTCATAAAACTGGGTGTCAATGGCCACGATAACGGTAACGGGTGCTATTTTTGTTTTTTCGACGTTGCCTGGTGACAGCGCCGGGATCAGCCGTGCGCGTGATTCAGCGCTGTTCAAAAAAACATAGCGTGTGGGCTGCGTGTTCATTGATGTCGCGCCCATTTTGGCGATGTCGTACACCTCTTGCAACAGCGCCAGTGGCACCGCTTTGTCGATGAAGCCATTGGCCGTGCGACCCTTGAAAAACAGCTGGTCAAGGCTGGCTTGATCGATTTTGGTGTGTACCGTCATGGTTTGGCTTTCAATAAAAAAGTTGAATTTTGCAGGAATACGGCAGGTATGTTCGAATTTGCGGGGCTATTTTTTTAATCTACAGTGATGTTTCTGGCCTTGACGATGCGGCTAAAAATATCAGCGTCACGCTTGACCATGGCAGTCATCTCAAGCCTGGACACGCCCAGCGGCTCGACATTTAAATCCTTGATTCGTTTTTGCATGTCGGCGTCTTTGCTGGCCTCCACCATCACGGCGTTAAATCGGTTTAGCACGTTGGCGGGCGTGGCCGCAGGCGCCCAAATCCCGTGCCATGACATCACGGAAAGACCCGGCACCGTTTCAGCCAGCGTGGGAACGTTGGGCAACGATGGGTGGCGCGCAACGCCCGAATAGCCAAGCGCTTTGGCACGCCCGCCAGCAATCAGTGGATAAGCCGTTGAAACGGGCTCCATCAGGGTGTCAACCTGACCGCCCACCAGATCAATGGTGGGATTGGTTCGATACGGCACATGCAGCATCTCGATTTTGGCTTCGTCTTTTAACCACTCCACAATCAGGTGTGAGGGACTGCCCGCGCCGTAAGAGGCATGTGAAATCGCGCCCGGCTTCGCCTTGGCAGCTGCGACAAGTTCCTTCATGTTGTTGGCTGGATACTTGGGATTCGTGATCATCACTAGGCCCTGGCGCATGGTGGTAGCGACAGGCACCAGGTCTTTGTCCGGGTCAAACGGCAGCTTCGCGTAAATGTAGGGGTTGATCGTGAAGGCGGTCGACAGGCTGTACAAAAACGTGTATCCGTCAGCCGGTGATTTGGCTACCAGATCAGACGACAAATTGCCACTTGCACCGGGCTTGTTGTCGATCAGCACGGGCACACCCAGCTTTTTGGAGACGTAGTCGCTGTAGATCCGCGCAAAAACGTCGGGTGCTGTGCCCGGGGGAAAACCGACGATGATTTTGATCGGCTTGTTAGGCCAGTCTGACGGCACCGCAGTTTGTGCATGGGCTGCATTGGTCAGGGCCAACAGGACAGCCGTGAAGCCGGCGATACGGGCAATTGCGGCATTCAAAACGAAGGCTCTTTTTGTCATCTGCATGTTGTCTCCGTAAGAAATGATGGACATTCAAACAACGCCGCGTTGAGGTGCAGCCACTGTGTAGTCGACCTGATGGCGGGCAATACGCATATCCGCCAGTTCTTTTTTGACCCGCAAATGCGCGGGGTGCACCGCATAGGCGTCAAGCGCCGCCTGGCTTTCGAATTCTGAGTACAGCACCACATCGCAGGCATAGTCAATACGGCTGATGTCAACACCGACTTCCATGTGAACAATACCGGGGATCAAACCGGCAAGCTCGGCAAAGCTGCGTTTAAGCTGGTTAATCACCGCCCGTTTGGCCACGGGCGTGTCACCGCGCACATTCCACATCACGATGTGTTTGATCATGCGTCGGCTTTTTTACTGACGCTCGTTGGATTCAGCACAAAGTCGTAGTCCAGGCTGTACGACCCGTCGGCCTGTTGAACCCAATCTGCCACCAGCGACTGGCGCACGCCAAACACCACGTCAGAGTCCAGGTACTGGTCATGGTCGCGAAACACATGGGTGATCAACCGCTCATAGCCTGGCGCGTCGATCATGAAGTGCAAATGCGCCGGCCGCCAGGGGTGATTTTTGGTCGCCTTCAGCATCGCCCCTACCGGGCCGTCGCTGGGGATGGGGTACGCCTCGGCCAAAATGGTTTTGAAGTGGTAGTTGCCATTGCCGTCAGCGTTCATGACGCCCCGCGCCTGCGGCTTGGCCAGATGAGCGTATTGCACGTCGTAGTTGCCATCGGCATCGGCCTGCCAAACATTAATTAGCGCGTTCGGTATCGGCGTGCCGTCCAGCGCCTTGATGCCGCCGCGCACCATGCAGGGCTGGCCTTTAGCACCGCCGGCTACATCTGCGCCCAATTCAAAGCGCGGCGCGTCTTGCAAGAAAAACGGGCCGAACACGGTCGGTTCGGTACAGCCCAGCGGCTTGTCGTTGTTCATCGCCACCGTCAACATCGACAGGCCCAGCGTGTCGCTGAGCAAAATAAATTCTTGCCGCTTGGCATCACACATCTGGCCAGTGGCGGTTAAAAATTCAATGCCCTGCATCCATTCAGGCTCGGTCAGTTTGACCTCGCGTGCAAAGGCATGCAGGTGCTGCACCAGACTGGTCATGATTTCTTTGAGCCGCGCGTCTGGCGTGGTGGCCAGGCGGGCAATCACCGCTTGGGTGATCGTGTCTTGGTTAAGGTTGCGCACACGGGGTCCTTGGGTTGAGTCTTGGCAAGATTCATGGGAAATATAGACGGCAGCAGCGCAATAGGGAAGCGTCCGCTTGTAAATGACTTTTTCATGCGGCGCAACAAACCCATGCATCTCACGCCACAATGCACCTTGATTCTGGAGACACGACGTGGACCGCTGGACCGAAATTGAATTGTTTGTGCAAGTGGCAGAAACCGGCAGCCTGAGTCGCGCGGCAGAGGCGCTGGATTTGTCGAACGCCGCAGCCAGTCGCCATTTGTCAGCGCTGGAGGCACGGCTGGGTGCGCGGCTGGTAGAGCGCAACACGCGCCGTTTGTACCTGACCGAAACCGGGCAAGAGTTTTTTGCCCGCGCCAAAGGCATTCTGGCGGATTTGAAAGATGCTGAATCTGCCGTTAACGCCACGTCGTTGAACCCGACGGGCGTGCTGCGCATCACCGCATCGCTGTCGTTTGCCATGCACCACGTGGCGCCGCTTCTGCGCGAATACACACAGCGCTACCCCAACGTCACTGTGCACATTGAGGCGGCCAACCGCTACCTTGACATCATCGACAACAACATCGACGTTGCCGTTCGTACGCGGGAATTTGAGCCCGATTCCAACATCACGGTTCGCCGCCTGGCGGAGACGCGCCGTATTTTGACCGCATCACCGCGCTACTTTGCACAGCACGGCGTGCCCAAAACGCTGGCTGATCTGCAGCAGCACCAAATGCTGATCTACACCCACGCCAACAGCCCCAACGAACTGCGCTTTAGCAAGGGCGGCGAAACTACAACGGTGAATGTGAAGGGCGTGCTGGACGCCAACGACGGCCAAATACTGCGAGTCGCTGCGTTAGACGGGTTGGGCATTTTGGTGCAACCGTCTTACATTGTGTTTGAAGACATCGTTGCCGGCCGACTTGTGCCCGTGCTGGACGAGTGGGACCTGCCCCGCCTGACGGTTAACCTGGCCTACCCCAGCCGCAAGCACCTGTCAGCCAAGGTGCGCACCTTCATCGACTTCATGGCCGAGCACTTTGCCAAGATGGACTACGAACGCAAGTGGACGGGCCGGTTTGGCGTTTAGTAACGCGACTCTGGTTACAAATTTGCCTCTAGCCCATATTTCACGGGCGCCAGCAGCTCTTATTTTTATAGCGTAAACAAATCAGACCTTCCAGCGCGGCATCAGGCGCAGCGCGTTCCCGCGCTCGATGGCGCGCAGGTCTGCGCTTGAAAACCCATACTCGTACAAGCCTTTGACGTTGTCGTCACCGGTGCGATACGGGTAGTCAGAGCCCAACAGGATTTGCGACACGTCGACCAGCTTGGTCAATGACGCCAGAGCGCCTGAGTGCGCCGCCCAGCCGGTGTCGTAGTAAAAGCGCCTGAGCTCGTGCAGAACACCATTGGGGACGCGTGTCAGCAGCTTGGGGTCAAGCACCGGCATTTTCACCAGGCGCTCGGTGATGAAAGGCAGCGTGCCGCCTGCATGCGAGAAGACAAACTTCACATCAGGGCAACGCGCTGCCGTGCCTGAAAAAACAATGTCGGTGATGGTGCGGGTGGTGTCGGTGCCAAACTCAATGACAGTGGGCGGCACGTCAGCCAGCAGGTTATTGCAGCAGCTAGCCGACGTCGGGTGGGTGTACAAAATCGCTTTGCGGCGATTCAGCTCGTCCATCAGCGGGGCGAACGAGGGGTGGCCCAGCCACTTGTCGCCGTCTTTGTCTCGATAGCTGGTGAGCAGGCCAATGCCATCGGCCTTGAGCACATCCATGGCGTATTCAAGCTCTTTCAAAGCTGCGTCCATGTTGTGCATTGGCAGCATGGCAAATGAGCCAAAGCGGCCTGGGTAGTCTTTGCCCACCTTGGCCGTCCATTCATTACTTTCACGGGCGATTCGGACAGCGCTGGCAGCGTCAAACACGCCCACTTGCGGCGTGGTGACGGACAGGATGGATGTGGTCACGCCTGCCTTGTCCATGTCGGCCAGCGTTTTGGCCAGCGACCAGTTGCGCACGATCGGCGGGGCCTGGTTGACCTTGGCGAGTTCTGCCACATAGGCGGGTGAAAACAGGTGGTGATGGGTGTCGATGCGGTTGTTTGTAGCGGCAGGAGTGCCGCCAGTGCTGGCGCAGCCCGGCAACACCGTGCTTGCTCCCAAGGCCAGCAGACCACTTAAAAAGCCTCGCCTCGGTGCGGCGCATCCGCACAAAGAGTTCAAGGTCGTCATGTGTCTCCTTTCCATTAATTTACCGATTTGGCCGGGCCCCGTCAAACGCGTCTTGCAGAAGTTGCCGAAGCGCGATGCGTTCTAGCGGGCGTGGGTTGGGGTACTGGTTTTGCATGGCGACATCACAGGCTTTGTCCAGGTCGGCCTCTTGCATGCCGATGTCTTTCAAGGCTATCGGTGCGCCGTTATTTTTGGCCAAGTCGAATACGGCTTGCGCAGCACTGCTGCCGCCAAGGGCTTGTGCAATCGCACGCATCGCCTGGGGGGCGGCAGCTGAGTTGTAGGCCAGCGCATGCGGCAGCACGATGGTGTGGGTTTCGGCATGCGGCAAGTTGAAACTGCCGCCTAGCGTGTGGCACAGCTTGTGGTGCAGCGCCATGCCAACATTGCCCAGCACTGTGCCGCACAGCCAGGCACCATATAGTGCGTCCGCCCTTGCTTCAATGTTTGTTGCTTCTTTTTTAATAGCTGGTAGCGCCCGTGAAATGGCGGCCATGCCCTCTTTGGCCATTAAATCCATGATGGGGTTGCAGTCAGTGGCGTACAAGCCCTCGGCTGCATGGGCTATGGCGTTGATGCCGCTGGTCACGCTCATGGCTAGAGGCAGAGTCATGCTTAATTCAGGATCGTAAATCACCACACGAGGCAGCACGCGCGGGTCTTTGCCGGTTTTTTTCATGCCCGCTTCGGTGATCCCGTAAATCGGCGTCATTTCAGAGCCCGCGTAAGTGGTCGGTATGGCAAGAATGGGTAGCCCAGAATCCAGCGCAATCGCCTTGCCCAGGCCAATCGTTGACCCGCCGCCAATCGCTACCGCGCAGTCAGCGCCAAGCTGACGCGCCACCTCTTGTGCTTGCCTAGCAGTCTCTATCGGCACGTGCATCACCGCCTTGGCAAAGACACCAGCTGCGCAGCTGCCCAGCAGGTCAGCCACCCTGTCGGCCGACGCACGCTGATCTGGTGTGGACAGCACCAAGGCCTTTTTGGCACCCAGTGTTTCAATCTCACGCGCAAGGTGTTGCAGGCTGCCTGCGCCAAACACCACGCGTGCAGGCTGGCCGTTGTAGATAAAACTTTTCATGATGGTATGGGCTAAGGTGCCTTTAAATTTGCGGCTTTGGCGATGCGGGCGGCAGCGTCAACTTCCTGTTTAATGAACACATTAAAAGCCTCAACCGTCATAGGAAAGGGGTCGGCGCCCACTCTATTCAAGCGTTCTTTGACCTCGGGGTTGGCTAAGGCTTTAAGAGCTTCTTCATGCAGGCGCTTGACGATGGGTGCAGATGTAGCGCTAGCCACAATTATGCCCACCCAGAAGGTGTAGTCAGACGCAGGCGCGCCTGCCTCAAGCGTGGTCGGCACTAGCGGCAAAGCTGGTGCGCGCGCTGGTGTGCTAACCGCCAGGGCTTGCAACTTGCCGTCCTTGATCAGCGGCAACGCAGAAACCAAAGGCGCAAAAAACCAGTCATTTCTGCCGCCCATCACATTGGTCATGGCCTCGGGCGTGCCTTTGTACGGCACGTGAAGCGCTTCAATACCCGCGGCCAGGCGAAACTTTTCGGCATTCAGGTGGGTAGCGCTGCCCACGCCAGCCGACGCGTAATTGAGAAAACCGGGCTTGGCCTTGGCG
>JANYED010000347.1 GCA_025363315.1 Polaromonas sp. | reverse complement strand
GCGCACGGTGCGGCCAGGTCGATATGACCCATGCGCTCGCGGCGAACTTTGGTTTGTGTGACTTCAACGCCGCATTTTTCGCAGATGACACCGCGATGCTTGAGGCGCTTGTACTTGCCGCACAGGCATTCGTAGTCCTTGATAGGGCCAAAAATTTTGGCGCAAAAAAGACCGTCGCGTTCAGGCTTGAAAGTGCGGTAGTTGATGGTTTCCGGTTTTTTGACTTCACCAAAAGACCACGAACGGATCTTCTCGGGTGAGGCCATGCCAATTTTGATGGCATCAAAATGCTCTTCAGGCGCAAACTGTTTGAACAGGTCGAGTAATGATTTCATGTGTAATCCTTATGAGTCCTGAGATTTAAGAACGGTCAAGTTCCATGTCGATGCCGAGCGAGCGGATCTCTTTGACCAGCACGTTGAACGACTCGGGCATACCCGCCGTGATGGCGTGTTCGCCTTTGACAATGCTCTCGTACACCTTGGTACGGCCGACCACGTCGTCTGACTTGACAGTGAGCATTTCTTGCAGCACATAAGAAGCGCCATACGCTTCCAGCGCCCAGACTTCCATCTCGCCAAAACGCTGGCCACCAAACTGCGCTTTTCCGCCCAGAGGTTGCTGCGTGACCAGTGAGTAAGGGCCAGTAGAACGTGCATGCATCTTGTCGTCGACCAAATGGTGCAATTTCAAGAAGTGCATGTAGCCGACAGTAGTGGTGCGCTCAAATGCATCACCAGTGCAGCCGTCATACAACTGCGCTTGTGTGCGGGTAGCAGTCAGGCCTTTGGCCTTGGCCAGGTCTGCCGGATACGCCAGCTGCAGCATCTCCATAATTTCGGCTTCTGAAGCGCCGTCAAACACAGGAGTAGCAAATGGCACGCCACCTGACAGGTTGCTGGCCATTTCAAGCACTTGCACGTCAGACAGTTTCGACAGGTCTTCTGCACGGCCTGACTTGTTGTACACGGTGTGTAGCAGTGCGCGTACTTCAGCCACCTTGGCTTCAGCCTGCAGCATGTCTCCAATTCGCTGGCCCAAGCCTTTGGCGGCCCAACCCAAATGCACTTCAAGCACCTGGCCCACGTTCATGCGCGATGGCACGCCCAGCGGGTTCAGCACGATGTCGCACGGTGTACCGTCGGCCATGTGCGGCATGTCCTCAACTGGAACAATCTTGGATACGACCCCCTTGTTACCGTGGCGGCCGGCCATCTTGTCACCGGGCTGCAAATGGCGTTTGACAGCCAAATACACCTTGACCATTTTGAGCACACCAGCTGGCAGCTCGTCGCCTTGCGTCAGCTTCTTGCGTTTTTCTTCAAACGACAAATCAAAGCTGTGGCGCGTTTGCTCCATCGAGTTTTTGATGCTCTCCAGTTGTGCTGCAACATCGTCGTCAGCCGGGCGCACATCAAACCAGTGGAACTTTTCAACGCTGGCCAAATAGGCCTTGTCGATTTTGGTGCCTTTGGCCAGCTTTTGTGGACCGCCATTGGCAACTTTGCCATTGAGCAACTTTTCAATCCGGTCAAATGCATCGGCTTCAACAATGCGCAGCTGGTCATTCAGGTCCAGGCGGTAACGCTTGAGCTCGTCGTCAATGATCTGCTGGGCACGCTTGTCACGCACAATGCCTTCACGCGTGAAGACCTGCACGTCAATCACAGTGCCGCGTGAGCCCTGGCTCACGCGCAAAGACGTGTCTTTCACGTCGCTGGCTTTCTCGCCGAAGATAGCCCGCAGCAACTTTTCTTCAGGCGTCAGCGTGGTCTCGCCTTTTGGCGTGACCTTGCCGACCAGCGTGTCACCGGGCTGAACTTCGGCACCCACATAAATGATGCCGGATTCGTCCAAGCGGTTGAGCTGGTGCTCTGACAGGTTGGGGATGTCTCGGGTGATCTCTTCAGAGCCAAGCTTGGTGTCGCGCGCCATCACAACAAGCTCTTCGATGTGAATCGAGGTGTAGCGGTCTTCAGCCACGACACGCTCACTGATCAAAATCGAGTCTTCGAAGTTGTAGCCATTCCACGGCATGAAGGCGATCAGCATGTTCTGACCAATGGCGATCTCGCCTAAGTCAGTCGATGCGCCGTCGGCAATCACGTCG
>JANYED010000345.1 GCA_025363315.1 Polaromonas sp. | reverse complement strand
CGGACCGGTGTGGTTGAAATGCGCAACTGTTTTGCTACCTTCAGTCGATTCGCGCAAGGCGTAGTTAAGGTGTAGCGATGCGTTCCAGACCATATGAAAAGTGTAATCTCCAGCAACGACGTCATGGTTTGCTGATAAGTGCCTCAAACTGCTATTTAATCAGGAGCTGCTCACGCCCGTATTTGTTGGGCTACAGCCGTTTTACATACCCTAAAGTCCAAAACGGGGTTTGATCTGGAATCAAGCGGCGTCCTACCCGAGCTTTCGCAAGGTACGGCTCACTTTGACGAGGAAGCGCTCGCGTTCACGCAAATCGACATCATTCATGTTGTGCATTTGCAGCCAGGTGACTTTGCAGTTTTTAGCCATCAACACGCGCAGGCCGCGCGTAAACAGCTTGCGGTGCGGATCGCCAATAACTTTTAGCCACCACCAGGGTGCCCCGCCTGTTGTCACCACCGTCAGGCGCTGCACGTGTTGCAGGCCGGGTGCGGTGATCTGGCCCTTTTTGGCAGGCGGCGTAAAAGCAACGCCAGGCAGCCAGACCCGTTCAAGCCACCCTTTCAACACAGCGGGCGGGCCGTACCACCACGTGGGGTGTACAAACACCAGGTGTTGCGCCGCGCGCAAGGCATCGACATGCTTTTGCACCCTGCCTTCAACAAAACCCGGATTGGCCACGTATGCACGACGTTCATCAAGGGTCATGACAGGATCAAACTGCTCAGCGTACAAATCCAGCGCTGTCACCTGATGCCCTGCGCTGCTCAATGACTCGCAAGCGGCACTAAACAGCGCCGCATTAAAACTTTCGGGGTCTGGATGGCAATGAACAACCAGTGTTTTCATGCGGCCACGACCGTGGGCAAGACCGCCATATCCGTTCGCCAGCCCTCGGTTTTTCCAGGATTCATCAATCCATGCGGGTCGGCAATTATCTTGAAGTCTATTTGCGCCGTGTCAATGGTTTTCATGCCGCCACCTTCGATGGTGTAGACGTGGTTGTCCAGCACCACACAACCGTCGGCCTCAAATTCGCCGATGATCTCGTACAGCCTGTCTTTGTCAAAGTAGGCAACCAGCGGCAGGCCAAACACAACGGGGCCGTTGTGGTCCCGCGCGAATTCATGATGCATGAGCACCTCATCCCCCCAGCGCTGCATTTGCTGCTCAATTTGCGCCACATCCAGTGGCCAGGAATGAATGGTTTGCAGATTAGTCCAGCTGCGGTCCTGGCGCAGCGCCATCAGCGTGGTGTGGTTCCATCCGCATTCAAAAGCCGGCGGCAGGGCGGCGGCTGTCAGCTCTGCCTCGGTCATGGCCATGGTCTCGGTGCCGCCGTATTTAGCCACCATGGCACGCCAGCGGGCCAGGTAGTCCGGGTGGATCATGCTGAACACAGCATCACGGTTGGCCGGAAACCGCGGCCCAAACTCTTTTTCATAAAAAGAGGCAAAGCGCCGCTCAACCGCGGTGATCAAAAACGCGTCCATCAGCTGCTCGTTCGGTGTGTTGTTGCCACCGATAGGCACGGTGCGATTCACCGCGTCAGTAGCTGCCACGCAAAGCTGTAGGGCATCAGCGTAGCCATCAAACAGCGCGATGTGGTGTACCCAGTTCACGGCCGGTTTCAAGCTCAGTGTCAACTCCGTCATGATGCCGTTGGTGCCAAAAGCGTGGTGGACTTTTTGGATGTCAGCGCCCACCAGATCAATGACGCGCGGCGTAGCCTCCAGCGTCACCACCTTGATGCGGGTCACATTGCCCGGGTCTTTCAAAATGCCGTTGCGAATTGATCCTGCGCCGCCATAACCCCCGCCAACAAAGCCGCCAATCGTGGCAATGTCCCGCGTGCTGGGGTACATCAGCAGCTCTTGTCCACCCGTGACGCAGTCGTCAAGGCGCACGGCCCGCTCCAGGTCCATCATCAGCACGCCAGCCTCGCAGTTCACCTCGCCAGGGGTAATCGACAGAACGCGGTTCAAACCGGTGATGTCCAAAATCACACCGCCGTCAAGCGGCACACACTGGCCGTAATTGCCCGTACCACCGCCACGCACCGTCAGGTTGATCTGGTGCCGACCGGCCGCCGCCGCGACCCGAACCAGCTCGGCTTGGTCATGCGGCTTGACCAACACCTCACCCAGCTTGTCGCTAAGTGTTTGCGTGAGCAGTGGGCTGTACCAAAAATAGTCTTTGCTTTTGACGCTCAGTAAATGGCTGTCCTGCGTGAAGCTGACGCCTTCTATATCTGCCATAAAAGCGCGGAGGTTTGTTGGGTTTGTCATTTTTTCAGTTGCTCCCAGACCCGTAGCTTGCCAGGGTTAAGCAAGCCCAGGGGGTCAAAACGTTGTTTGAATTCCAGCACTTTTGGGTCCAGACTGTTTTGCTTGCCGTCTTCAACCACGTACACATGCGGGTTGTTGATTTGCACCCCATGGTCGCGGTAAATCGCCATGATCTCGTTCAGACGCTCGTCCGTCGTGTACCGCACAATTTGCAAACCACTTCAGTT
>JANYED010000319.1 GCA_025363315.1 Polaromonas sp. | reverse complement strand
CAATCGTTTTGCGCCAGCGACGGCCAGCCGCGACCCGTGCGGCTGATGGAACGCTTTATCAATGCCGACTGTGAAACCTGCTGGCAAGACCCGGCTACCCCCAAAGCAGGTGAAGAGGATGCCGTGCTGGACTGGATCGTTCCCAATGACGCTGGCAGTAAAGGCGACGACGCACCCCTGTCAGCTGTGGCCAGCCGTGACGGACTGACCCGGCTGGAAGTGCTCGGCAAAAGCGTGCCCCAGGAAACCCTGACCAGCACCCGCCCCACAGCAGGTCTCAAAGCTTTGAGGGGGAGCACGCTGCGGGTAGCACACGGCCTGCCCCTGTCGGGCTATCTGGGAACGTCGATAGAGCTCAAACCGGTTCCACCGTCGGCCAAAAAGCAGCGCTGGACGGCTTGGCTGGCTTTGGTTGAAACACTTCCCGCAGGCACCGAAGGGACGCCAGTTGCACGGAATCTGGTTAGAAATGTCTTTCAAGTCGTCTGGAAGGGCGACCAAAAACCTTCAAAAACTGATCAAACCCGGTTTTTTGATGCCCGCTCGATGAGCATTGCGCAAGGGGTGAACCCGGACAAGCTGCGCGTGGTTGGCTGGGTTGAAGACGCCAACGGCCAAGTGCTGGCCGCTGCGCAGTCTCTCTGCGTGAGCCCGTGAATTAGCCTGTGCATATAACGTCTATACGACCCGCCACATCGTTCCAGCACATGTGGGCGGCTAAAATCAGACGCCGGGCCCAAGCAATTGCGCCCGGTTTTTTATTGCCTTTCAAAAAAACCGGTCGAATCCAAGCGCCTTCTGTTCATCAACAGTTTTCAAGGAGCTTGGGAATCATGGAAATCTTCGACTACGACAACATCCTGCTGCTGCCGCGCAAATGCCGCGTAGACAGCCGTTCTGAATGCGATGCCGGTGTAGAACTCGGCGGGCGTACCTTTCGCATCCCCGTGGTGCCCGCCAACATGAAGACCGTCATCAATGAGGACATCTGCGTGTGGATGGCGAAAAACGGCTACTTTTATGTGATGCACCGCTTTGACCTGGACAACCTGGCGTTCGTCAAAGCCATGAAGGCGCAAGGCATGTATGCGTCAATCTCGCTAGGCGTCAAACAGCCTGACTACGACACGGTTGACCAGATGGTGGCCCAGGGTTTGGTGCCCGAGTACATCACCATCGACATTGCCCACGGCCATGCCGACAGCGTGCAAAAAATGATCGGCTACATTAAGCAAAAACTGCCTGCATCGTTCGTGATTGCAGGCAACGTGGCCACGCCTGAGGCGGTGATCGACCTGGAAAACTGGGGCGCTGATGCAACCAAGGTCGGCATTGGCCCCGGCAAGGTCTGCATCACCAAAATGAAAACCGGTTTTGGCACTGGCGGCTGGCAGTTGTCGGCGCTGAAGTGGTGCGCGCGCGTTGCTACCAAGCCCATCATTGCCGATGGCGGCATACGCGAGCACGGCGACATCGCAAAGTCAATTCGCTTTGGCGCAACGATGGTGATGATTGGCTCAATGTTGGCCGGCCTGGAGGAAAGCCCCGGCAAAACCGTGGAGGTCGAAGGACAACTCTTCAAGGAATATTACGGCAGCGCCTCAGACTTTAACAAGGGCGAGTACAAACACGTCGAAGGCAAGCGCATTTTAGAGCCGGTCAAAGGCACGCTAGCAAATACGCTTAAGGAAATGGAAGAAGACATTCAAAGCGCCATCAGCTATGCGGGCGGCAAAAAGCTGATGGACATCAGGAAGGTCAATTACGTGACGCTGGGCGGGGACAACGCGGGTGAGCATTTGTTGATGTAGCGGGCACCCATCAAGCCGCCCAGCGCGGTCTGGGCAACGTCAATCGGTCATCATGCCTGGTCGACTCAATTCCCCGAAAGCGGGTTCTAAAAACCTCCGGACAGCCACACCGTTGACAGCGGAGGCGTCTTGCATCGATTGATCGTTCAAACTTTTGGCCTGCAAGTCCCCGACTGAGTTAAACGCCAATGCCGGGCAGGCGTTATTTTGAATGTAGCCGAGCGCTGCGGCTGTGCGCCGCTCTGCCGGATCGCCGAGCGCCTTGCTCAAGTCGTCTGCAACCGCGCACGTAGCTGGCAAGCCGCTGGCGTAACGACCAGCGCCCAGTGCATTAAAGGTCTCAAAGTTAACGGCGTTGTAAACCGTGTCACAACTGCTGATCGGCAAAAAACCGTAAGGCTTTCCGTACGTCGACGCGCCGACCGTGACGACTTTTTTAAAGGGAAACAGCGAATTGATGACGAGCTCGCTGGCCGAAGCTGTGTTGTACGAGGTAATAAAGAACACCTTCGTCAGGCCCTCCAGAGGAGCCGCGGGAAGTGTCGCAGTGCTGGCAGTAAATGGATAGTCAAAATTGTTAAATGCGTTTTGCGCGTTAAAACGCAAGCTCGCAAATACTTTTCCATCTACCGGTGTTCCGCCCATCATGCTGGCCATAGCTCTGGCGACCGCAACACTTCCGCCGCCGTTGTAGCGCAAGTCCACAATCAATTCAGTCACGCCAGCGGCTCGAAAACGGTTGAATGCTGCTCCCATCGGCGCCAGGCTTAAATTTGTAAATTCCTGGTACGCCAGGTAGCCCACTTTGGCATTGTTTGCAGCCGTCAACACCTTATCTGTCAATACCGGTGACAGTAAAAAGTTACGGGAAACCACATTCACCGTACGCTGCACACCAGTCGAATTTTCAAGACTGAAGGTGCGGGTGATGCCAGCAGTTGTGACCACTGTTAGGGAGCCATTGACGACGCTTGCCGGGCTAAACCCATCGATGGAGAGCACAGTGTCGCCGCGTTGCAGACCCGCAGCGGCCGCGGGACTTGCGGGTTCGATCAAACGAATTTGCAGTTTGGTTTGCGTGGCATCAGAAAACGCCAGCGAATAACCATACCCTGTACGCGTACCTTCAGTGAAAAACTGGGTGAATGGCGCTATCGCTTGGGTATAGCTGTAGCGGTCCGTTGGTACAAATAACTGGGACTGGAAATAGGCATCGAGGGTGGTAGCCGACGTGTCAGGCGTTGCACGGTTGGCGTTCCAAAAGTACTGGTCCGCCATGTAATCGTCCAGCCAGCGTTTTTGTCCGTCTATTGTGCAACTGACCGCCTCACCTGGGTACCCTGACGAACTGAGCGATGAGGCAGACCTGACCGGGTTTATCAACGGTCCCGTAACCGGCGAAGGCGTCGTTACCGAAGTCGATCCCCCGCCGCCCCCGCATGAGGCTAGCACTAGGCAAAAAATAACAACAACCACACCGATCACACGTTTCATTGAGAATGTCCTCCAAGCAAGCTTACAGCGCAATCGTGAAGCGTATGTGACGGCTGGACCAAGGCATCCAGCACACTGAAATGGTTCAAGTCGGGCAAACTCTTGATGAATGGCACCGCTTTTTTCCCCCAGGCTTGTTGAATGAGAGGATTTTGGCGCTGGAATTCCAAGCTCTCGTTGCCCCCTGCCACTGCGAACAACGTCCCTATCGCAGGGCGCGGAAGCAGCGCAGGGCTGGCACGCTGCGCATCCGTGTCAGTCAGCCTCAAGGAATTCTTTAAAAACGGCGTGAGGCCAAGCGGTCGTAGATCAAAAATACCGGAAATCGATAGCGCGTTCTTCACTAGATCAACTGGCAGGTCAGCCGCATAAGCTTTCCATGTGCAGGCCAGCAACATGGCCGCCAAGTGACCTCCCGCGGAATGCCCGATGAGTGTGATGCGGGTCGGGTCACCGCCGTGCTGCGCAATATTGCGATAAACCCAGGCCAACGCTTTGACCATTTGCACGGTGATGTCTGGAATCGTCACCGCTGGGCACAGGTCATAGTTAGGCACCACAACACAGGCACCCTCGACAGTGAAGGCGGGGGCGATGAACGAGTGATCCGACTTGTCGAGCGATCGCCAATAGCCCCCGTGAATAAACACCACTACCGGCGCATTCTTGGCCGTCGTTGGAAAGACATCCAGCTTTTCGCCATGAGATGGGCCGTAAGCCACGTCTAGTTTGCAGACTTGCGTCGACCGCGCAGCTTGTGACCTTTTTGCCCAGCGCTCAAAATACGTCGCGTGGTCAGGTACGAGTGCCCTGTTGTTGTACATGGCGTCTAAACATGCGGGATCTTTTGGGGTCATGTTGGTTGTCCTGAAAAGCGTTTATTTAATAGTATCCTTGCACATCCAGGCGGAAACAGCTTTACTGCGTGCAAACCCTGAGATTAAAAGTCGTGTTCGCTCGTATTCTGTATACAGAATTTCACATGCCTGCCAAGCTTATCAAAATCGAATCTATGCCTGACCTGGTTGAACAGGTGTATGCCAGCCTGCTGGACGCCATCAGTGACGGCACGCTGGCGCCCGCCTCGCGCGTCATGCAAGAAGACATAGCCGAGCAGTTGGCCGTATCACGCCAGCCGGTGTTGCAGGCACTGCGCTTGCTGCGCAAAGACGGTTTTGTATTGGATGCGCCCGGCCGTGGTGTGCTGGTGGCTCCGCTG
>JANYED010000287.1 GCA_025363315.1 Polaromonas sp. | reverse complement strand
CTCACCGGGGAAGATCACCCGCTTGGGGCGAATCGTGCCGTAAAACTCGTTTTCAATTTGCAGCAACGTGGTGTCCAGCTGGTTGTAGTCACCGCCAGGGTTTTGAATGCCGACTTTCTCGTACGCAGGGTAAGGCCGCGTCAGCGCGTCTTGCAGCGACGCGGCATAGCCTTCCAGGCTGTTGTAACTGACAGCGAGCGACGCCTGGGCATCGCTTTGGTAGCCAAGCCGACCCATGCGCAGCGATGTGCCGTAGGGCATGTACATGGTGCTGGGGTTGAGCTGCTGCAGCTCGTGCTGACGGCCCGCCACAAAGCTCGAACAAACCGCAGGCGATGCACCAAACAGGTACAGCAGCAAAAACGCCTGGCGTCGAAAGTTGCGAATCTGGCCAAAGTATTGCTCACTCGTCACCCCGGGGAACGACCAGTTGTAGTGAATGCCCGAAATGGTTTGCATGCGCCGGCCGTAGCGGTGGCTCAAACCCAGCCGGTAAACGCTTTTGGCACGGCCAACGTTAGACGAGCCAAAGCGCGCAACGGGAATAGTCTCATCGGTCGGCAGACCGCAGGGCATGCTGGACACCCACAGCATTTCGTCGCCGAGTGCCTGCATGCTGCGGTAGGTGAACTGGTGGATTTGCGTCAGCTCGTCAAGCGCAGCGTCAACCCTGTTATGCACGCCTGTCACCAGCTCAACCTGAGATTCGCTGAAGTCGGTCGTGATGCTGGGGTGCGTTAAAGCCGAGCCGAGAGCCAGCGGGTGCGGCGTGAGCGCCAGCGCGCCGCTGGGCTGGGCCCGCAGGCTTTCTTTTTCAATACCGCAGCGCATGCCCAACAGGTGTTCGGCTTGCAGCAGCATCGATGGGGCCTCAAGTTGCGCCCCGGGTGTGCTTGGCGTGGAATTCATGTTGACGACGTTTTTATAATCTTTCGGGCAGAAGGGCTGGAAGTTAGCACAATGCTGCGTTTTACGCTGGCGCCAAGCGGTTTGCCAGCCCGCCCGGAAGGCCAGTACGCCCGGGCAAAACAACTTTTTGCTGCCTTGACTTCAATGTAAAGTTGAACGACCATCGGACACGTGCTTACCCTTTTGGCCATGAGAAACTTTTTTTCGACATTTTTTGCCAGCAAACCAGCCGCCGCGAACAGCAGCTTGTCTGGCTCGCGCGACTCCCGCGACTCCCGCTTGAGCCTCAGGGACACCTCTGAAAATGGCCTGCGCCAGCAGCTGGTGCTGGTGATGATGCGCGACCTGCTGCGCAAAAGCGGTATCGCGCCCACCTGGGTTGACTGCCATGTGCAGGTGGCCAACAGCAGAACCAGAGGCCAGGGGGTGTATGTGCGGCTGGTGCTCAAGCACTGGGACGAACGCCTGATGAAGTACAGCTTTGCGTTTCAAAAAGCGCTGCTGACAAACATCGTGCAGTTTGAGCCGAAAGCCGCTGGCTGGCTGCACGGCATCACATGGCAGCTTGAGGTGGCGAGCAATTGTCCCTACCCCGAGCTGCCCGACAGAAACTTCTGGGTCTACGCCCCGCCACAGCAGGCCGGGCAGCCTGCCACTTCGGCAGCCGTTGCATTGGCGGCACCCACAGTGCGGCAAGCATCGCCGTTTGCGATCAACAAGTCCGCCATCGACAAGTTTGCCATCGACAAAACTGCCCCCAAGCCAACACCTCAAAATGACGCTAAAGAAGACCTCGAGCGGCTGTTTGCCGTGCGCGACCACGAGCTGGCGCGCAAGTTCGACAAGGTGTCGCTGTCAGCAGGCTTTGAAAGCACCGAGCCTTCACCGCTGGCGTGATGCGCTGCCTCGGTTGCTCTTATTTTAATAGCTGCTCGCGCTCGAATATATTGGGCTACAGCCGGTTTTGGCACTCAAAATCAGGTCAAAACGCGCTTTAAAAAAGCCTCCAGGTCCACCACCTCTTGCGGGCAGACTGAATGCTCCATCGGGTAGTCATGCCACTCAACCGCGTAGCCCAGCGCCGTCAAGGCATCGCGTGATGCCGTGGCGCGCGGCAGCACCACCACACCGTCACGCGTGCCGTGCGCCATGAAGATCGGTGTTTTTAAGCTGGCGGCAGTGTGCTCAGCGGCCGTCATGCCCGCCAGCGGCAAATAGCCCGACATGCCCACAATACCAGCCAGTGTTTCGGCATGGCGCAGCCCCACCATCAACGACATGGCGCAGCCCTGCGAAAAGCCCGCCACCACAATCCGGTTGGCGGGTATGCCGCGGGCTTTTTCATTGGCAATCAGGGCTTCAATCTCCAGGCGTGACTGGCGCAGGCCGCCCTCGTCTTCACGTTTGACCAGGTCCGCCGCCAAAATGTCATACCAGGCGGGCATCACGTAGCCGCCGTTGATGGTCACGGGAATCGTCGGCGCGTTAGGGAACAAAAACCGCACCGGGCCGACGCTAAACAAATCAATCTGCTCGGCTATCGGCACAAAGTCCCGTCCATCAGCCCCCAGGCCGTGCATGATGATGATGGTGGCGACCGGGCTGTCGTCGGGATTACCAGTTTGAGCTTCTAGGACTTGGAGGGGCATGGTGGTTTTAAGTTAGGGTCAATGAAGGGTGATTCTAGTAAGCACCCCATGCAGGCATCCAAAGTCTTATGCTGTGCGTATCATTTTGTAGTCACCCCTCCGGCAACATTCCATGACACATCCCGCCTACCGTACTTTTCAACTTGTTTTTGCAGCCTTATTTGTGGCGCTTCAAGCATTGATGCCCGCACAAGCAGAAACACTGTCCGCCAAAGACGAACAAGCCGTGCAAACCGTGGTGCAAAGCCAGTTGGCAGCGTTTGCCAAAGACGATGCAGACAAGGCTTTCTCGTACGCCGCGCCCGAGCTGCGCAAGACGATTGGCAACTCAAGCGCCTTCATGGCGATGGTCAAAAACAGCTACCCGGTGGTGTACCGCCCGGCGTCGGTGGCTTTTTTAAAGCCTGAAAGCTCGGGCGATGATGTGGTTCAACGTGTGCAAATGCTGGACGCCAGCGGCGCATCCTGGCTGGCGGTGTACAGCCTGCAGCGCCAAAAAGACAAAA
>JANYED010000253.1 GCA_025363315.1 Polaromonas sp. | reverse complement strand
ACGTATTCATTGGGCTAGAGGTTGATTTGACATCCTAAAAAACACAAAAACTCAGCAGATTGTCATCCCGGGCTCGACCCGGATCCATGTCCCCGATTACCAGCGGTGCAGCACATCGACCGCTAGGGATTGCGGATCAAGTCCGCAATGACATCCGCAACATTCAAGCCATCAGCCGCGTCAAAGCTTCCTGATACTTCGCCGCCGTCTTGGCAATCACGTCATCGGGCAGGCGCGGGGCGGGTGGGGTTTTGTCCCACGGTTTGCCGTTGATGCGCACGGCTTTCAGCCAGTCGCGGACAAACTGCTTGTCGTAGCTCGGTGGGTTCAGGCCAGCGGCAAAGGCGGCTTGGTAGCCCTCAATCGGCCAGTAGCGGGACGAGTCGGGCGTCAGCACCTCGTCCATCAGGGTCAGCGTACCGTCTTCGCTCAACCCAAACTCGAACTTGGTGTCGGCAATGATGATGCCTTTTGTCAGGGCGAAGGCGGCGGCGGCCTGGTAAATCTCGATGCTGATGCGTTTGATTTTTTCGGCCAAATCAGCGCCCACTACTGCCACAACCTGCTCGTAGCTGATGTTTTCGTCGTGCTCGCCCTGCGCGGCTTTGGCTGCCGGGGTAAAGAGCGGCTCGGGCAGCTTGCTGGCGTTTTTCAAGCCTGCTGGCAGCGGCACGCCGCAGACGGATTGCGTGGCCTGGTATTCGGCCCAGCCGCTGCCGGCCAAATACCCGCGCACCACCGCTTCGACCGGGATGGGCTTGAGGCGCTTGACCAGCATTGATCTCGCTGCCACTTGTGGCACTTCAGCGGGCGTCACCACGCTTTCGGGTGCTTCGCCTGTAAGGTGGTTGGGGCAAATGTGACCGAGCCGAGCAAACCAGAACAGCGCCATCTGCGTGAGCAGCGCGCCTTTGCCGGGGATGGGCTCGCCCAGAATCACATCGAACGCGCTGATGCGGTCACTGGCCACCATCAGCAGCCGGTCTTTGCCCACGGCGTAGTTGTCGCGGACTTTGCCCCGGGCCAGCAAGAGCAGGGAGGTGATGGAAGAGGTGTGAACAGTGGTCATAAAAGTCGGAATCAAAGTAGCTTTAAGCGCTTGTCAACCAGCGCCAAGGTTAAAAAATCGCGGTCAGCCTGTAGCAGCGGCATATCGGCTTCAATCGCGCAAGCGGCTATCAGGCAGTCGTTCGGGCTGCGAATCGTGATGCCTTGCCAGCGGCACTTGGCGTACAGCAGCGATGCGCTACGAGCCAATTCAAACGGGTCAGGGCTTGCATAGAGGGAAAGCTCATCGAGGGCAGTTTGCAATCGCATGAAATGTTGCGCGTTGCTTGCGCC
Organism: Polaromonas sp.; assembly: GCA_025363315.1. Classification (GTDB taxonomy): domain Bacteria; phylum Pseudomonadota; class Gammaproteobacteria; order Burkholderiales; family Burkholderiaceae_C; genus Polaromonas. The sequence goes on along the minus strand of JANYED010000253.1, from coordinate 13,778 downwards.
TTGAAAGACCTCGCGGTAAACCACTTCCGGAATCCACACAGGACTGGCTTTTTTGAATGCTCGCCTGAGTTCAAGATCAGCGCGTGAGCCGGTAACCCTTAAAAACTCAATCCAGGCTGACGTGTCAAGAATCACGCTGCAGCTCGCACAGGACTCCCGCGCTTAGACTTGGACTTCACAGGACTTGCAGGTTTTTTGTGACGCTCATCGAATTGCTTATCATGCGCCAGCCGGGCATCTTCAAAGGTATGCCAGCCCCGCCGCTCAAGCGCAGCCTGCGTCAAGCCGTAAGGCCCCCTTGGGTCGTAGTCGGGGTCTATCAGGTTTTCACCCTGCATTGCTAGCAGGCTTGAATAGTCCGGCTTGCGCACATACGCCCGCAAAGCCGCTTCAACCGCAGCTTTTTTGGTCGTCACCCGCGCCAGTGTCATGGCTTGGGCAACGAGCTCGTCGTCTAAAACAATATTGGTTCGTGTGTTCATGGCTATACACCTTGGATGTGTATAAAGATTATGCCACCCTGCAACGAAGCGCTTAATGCACCACTTGCTCTAACTCGCCCTTGGCGTATTTGCTGGCCACCACTTGCAGGCTGTCGCCTTTGATCTTTGCGCCCTGGCCTTCGCAGCCGAATTGCAGGTAGCGCTCTTTGCAAATCGCTTTGGCCGCAGCGGTGGCGGGTTTGAGCCATTCGCGCGCGTCAAATTTGCTGGGATTTTCATGCAAAAACTTGCGCACGGCAGCCGTCATGGCGAGGCGGATGTCGGTGTCGATATTGATTTTGCGCACACCAAACTTGATGGCTTTTTGAATCTCTTCAACCGGTACGCCGTAAGTTTCTTTCATGTCGCCGCCGTATTCACGGATGGTGGCCAGCAGATCTTGCGGCACGCTGGACGAGCCGTGCATGACCAGGTGCGTGTTGGGGATGCGGCGGTTGATTTCTTGAATACGGCCAATCGCCAGAATGTCGCCGGTTGGCTTGCGGGTGAATTTGTACGCGCCGTGGCTGGTGCCAATGGCAATGGCCAGCGCATCAATCTGCGTGCGCTTGACAAAGTCTGCCGCCTGCTCAGGGTCGGTCAGCAGCTGGTCCATCGTCATGGTTGCATCGGTGCCGTGGCCGTCTTCCTTGTCGCCCTTCATGGTCTCTAGGCTGCCGAGGCAACCGAGTTCGCCTTCAACGGTGATGCCCTTGATATGCGCCATGTCCACCACCTTGCGGGTCACGTCCACGTTGTAGTCGTAATCAGCAATGGTTTTGCCGTCAGCCATCAGGCTGCCGTCCATCATCACCGAGCTGAAGCCCAGATTAATCGCGCCTTGACACACGTCGGGGCTTTGGCCGTGGTCCTGGTGCATGACCAGCGGGATGTGCGGGTAGGCTTCAATTGCGGCGGCAATCAGGTGTTTGATGAAAGACTCGCCTGCATATTTGCGCGCGCCTGCGCTGGCTTGCAAAATCACCGGAGCACCCACTTCGTCAGCGGCTTGCATCACAGCTTGCACCTGCTCCAGGTTGTTGACGTTGAACGCTGGAATGCCGTAGGTGTTGACTGCTGCATGGTCCAGCAGCTCGCGCATGGAGACGAGTGGCATGGTGAAATCCTCAGGAATGATGGTTTTGCAAAGGTCAAAAAGCGGTGTAACTGCCTTGTGGCCGTTCCCGCGGATTCTACCTTTTAGCGGAATTTGCCTGCACAAAATCCGTCACCCGCTCCAGCACGGGTGCGCGGCCTCTGAGCACTGACGCCATGCTTGCCACAATCGTGACGTGGCTCACCGTGTCGTACAACTCTGATTGCACCCGAACGCCATTGCCTTGAAGGCGCCGCGCCATGCCGACGGTGCTGCGCTGGGTGTTGACGATGCTGTCTTTTTCGGGCGCGAGCAGCAAGGCCGGTGGGGATGTTGCAGTAGCGCTGCCAGCATGAAACAGCGCTTGGCTGTCAGGCGGAGTGTTCGGCCATTCGAACGCGACCTGCGTTTTACGATCACCAATTGGCAAAAAGTCATACGGCCCGGCCAGGCCTATCCAGCCGGCGAGTTTGGTGGGGCTCAAGCCCGCGCCGCCCAGCCAGCGCTTGTCAAGCGCCAGCATGGCCGCGTTGTAAGCGCCTGCGCTGTGCCCCATGACAAAAATACGCGCCGGGTTGGCGCCGTACTTTTGAGCGTTGTCAAACGCCCAGCGCACGGCCATGGCGCTGTCTTGCAAAAACACCGGGTAGCGCACTTCAGGGCTCAACCGGTAGTCGGCCACCACCGCCACAACGCCTTGTGCAGCAAGTGCTTCGCCAACAAAACGGTAGTCAGCCCGCTCGCCCGACGACCAGCTACCGCCATAAAAAAACACCACCATGGGCGCACCGCCAGCGGCCAGCGTTTTGTCTGCTAAAAGCTGGTTGGGCATGTAGACGTCAAGCTTTTGGCGCGGCTGGTCGCCATAGGGCAGATCGGCGAAGTTACGGTAGGTATCGGTGGGCACGGTAGCGTTGAGCACGTCGACCGCGGAGCATGCCGTCAACAGCGCGGGCAGCATCGCAAATAGTGAGCGTCTGGGCAATTTTGAGTTCAGCAGGTTCATGGTGGAGGAGCTTATACGCACCCGGCCGCCCGCCGGATTCAGCCGATCACTGAACTTTTTGTCAGACGCTGGCTAGGCGACGCGGCAAATTTTCAACATATTGGTGCCGCCTGGTGCGCCCATCGGCTCGCCGCAAGTGATGGCGTACACATCACCGCTTTGCACAATTTTGCGGTCTAACAGATGCCGCTCGGCTTGGCTCAGGGCCGTGTCGCGGTCGGCGCTGGTGTCCATCAACAGCGGGCGCACGTTGCGGAACAGTGTCATCTTGCGCTGGGTGCTGATGTGCGGCGTGAGGGCGTAAATCGGCACGCGAATGTCGTGGCGGCTCATCCACAACGGTGTAGAGCCGCTGTCGGTCATGGCCACAATCGCTTTGGCACCGAGGTGGCTGGCGGTAAACAGCGCGCCCATGGCAATCGACTGGTCAATGCGCGCGAAGGTTTTGCCGCTGAAGTCCGCGTCGATTTCCTTGTACTCGGCTTTTTCGGCCTCAAGGCAAATGTTGGCCATCTCGACAATCGTCTCCAACGGGAATTTGCCAGCGGCGGTCTCTGCGCTCAACATGACGGCATCGGTGCCGTCCAGCACCGCGTTGGCCACATCGCTTACCTCGGCGCGCGTGGGCACCGGGTTCAAGATCATGCTTTCCATCATTTGCGTGGCGGTAATCACCACCTTGTCTTGCGCGCGTGCCATTTTGATCATGCGCTTTTGCAGCGCTGGCACGGCCGCATTGCCGACCTCGACTGCCAAGTCGCCACGCGCCACCATGATGCCATCGCTGACACGCAAGATTTCGGCCAAATTAGGAATCGCCTCGGCGCGTTCAATTTTGGCAATCAGCCCCGGCTTGTGTTTGTATTGGGCCGCGGCCACGTTGCACAACTGGCGTGCCATTTCCATGTCGGTTGCGTTCTTTGGAAAGCTCACCGCCACGTAGTCAGCCTGAAAGCTCATCGCGGTTTTGATGTCTTCCATGTCCTTGGCGGTCAGCGCGGGTGCGGTCAGCCCACCGCCTTGCTTGTTGATGCCCTTGTTATTAGACAGCTCGCCGCCCAGCTTGACGGTGGTGTGCACTGCTTCGCCCAGCACGCGGTCTACCGTCAGCACAATCAGCCCGTCGTTCAGCAGCAGCACATCACTGGCCTTCACATCGCGCGGCAGCTCTTTGTAGTCGAGCCCCACGCCATTGATGTCGCCCGGCTCGGCGCGCGAGGCGTCGAGCACGAATTTTTCACCCGGCACCAAGAGCACTTTGCCTTCGGCAAATTTGCCGACGCGAATCTTGGGCCCTTGCAGGTCGGCCATGATGGCGACTTCACGCCCGGCGCGCCTGGAGGCTTCACGCACCAAAGCAGCCAGGTCAATATGGTCTTGCGCCTTGCCATGGCTAAAGTTAAGTCGCACAACATTGACACCAGCAGCAATCATGGCCTGAAGCATGTCGGGCATGTTGGACGCAGGGCCTAAGGTGGCAACAATCTTGGTAGCGCGACGTGGCATGTTTGTCTTCCTTGTAATTTAATTTCTTATTTTTACATGGTTGAGTTGGTTTGGTAACGAAGCGGTTACCGGATGTCTGTGCGCAAGCGCGTTGTACTGTACGACCACCGCACCGCGACAGCGCCATGCGCTGCGGTTTTGGGGTGAAATCACACGCGGGCTCGAAAAATGCGTCGAGCTGTCGCTCGGACATTTTTTGCTTTGTCGTGATTGGTGCCACCGCGCGCCTTTCACCCCAAAGCCCGGTCGCATGACACTATCGCGTTGCTCAGTTATGAGCCAGATGTGAATTTGGCTTTCACACTCTTCTTAAATAAACTCTGCTTTTTGAAGCAGATAACGTGAGCGCTACCCGGCACGCAGCCAGCGCCGCGAAGCGGCATCTTGCGGCTGCGCGTCCGGGCCAAGCAACCCGTTAAATATGTTTAGTGAGACTGCTGACATTCATAACTTTCGTTGGGCCAATACTTTTTCAAATACCGGATGCAATTCACTTGCCCACCAATCGGAGTCGTCACATCTTTCACTCTAAGGATCGGTCCCCCAGGTGGTTGGACCAATGCAACATTCTCGTTATGCCCATTCAATTGAAAGCCAGTAACGAGACCCATAACGGGTTCACCCGGTCCGTTGGGCGCATCGACTGCTGACCACCCAAAAATCAACACTGCAAATCCCCCTATCCAACGTGCGGCCGTGCTCAGTAGCAACCTTTTCCATTTGAAAAGGAATGACCTTGCCCGAATTTTCGCAGAACTTGCCATACAAATTTAACGTGATGTGTACCGCAAGCCCTGCGGTATAAAAATGGCTCTGCAAGATAGTCTGGAAATCAAAATTTCTTGAAAGTAGCTTGCTTATTAGGTTTCAAGACATCTTGCTGTTTATTCAGCAAATATAAAATCCGTGAAACTCCGCAGGTTGGTTTGGGTGATCAGGCTGCGAATTCCGTTGCATTTGGTGTCGTATTAACATATTTGACTATAGCCTGAGTACTGAAAAACACTTTGGTATTGAGTTGCTTTGAACCGCTGGGCGCTCTGACAGCTTGATCTTCGATGTCAGAATTCACTATTAATTCAGGAGCTGCTCGCGCACATATCCGTTGGGCTAGAGGCACTTTTGACACTCTAAATCGGCTGTTTTTCAGGTCGCAAGCCACTTTTTGGCCTAGCTTTGACCAGTTTGGCGCTTCAAAATGCTTTTTTTAGGCCATTTTCACCCCTAATTTAGGCCTTTAACCCAATAGATACGCGCGCAAGCAGCTACAAATTAAATAGCAGTTAAACCCGGAACTGAGCACGGTGATTGCGTCATGTGACCGGGCTTTGGGGTGAAAGGCGCGCGGGAGAAGCATTTACGCCAAAGCAAAAAATGTCCGAGCGAAAGCTCGACGCATTTTTCGACCCCACGTGTGATTTCACCCCAAAACCGCAGCGCATGCCGCGGTCGCCGGGCGGTAGTTTCTACAGTGCAGCGCGTCCGTGCGCAGATGGATCCCGGGTCGTGGCCTGGGAAGACAGGACAGCAGGAAAAAAGCCATTTCTCACCTGTTTTGGGGTGTTTTATTTATATTTTAGGCCTGTGGCCCAATCAATACGTGCGCAAGCAGCTCCTGAAATAAGAGCAAAAGCTTTTTAACCCGCAGCCCGCTTCTGCAAAATCTGAAACGCAGGCAGCATCTTGCCTTCCAGCACTTCTAAGAAAGCGCCGCCGCCTGTTGAGATGTAATCGACCTGGCTTTCTATGCCGTACTTGGCAATCGCGGCGACGGTGTCGCCGCCGCCTGCGATGGAAAACGCACTGCTCGCTGCGATCGCTTTGGCGATACCCTCAGTGCCGCGGCTGAAGGCCTCAAATTCAAACACGCCGACCGGGCCGTTCCACACAACCGTGCCAGCCGCCATCAGCTGCGCGGCTAGGATGGCGGTGGTTTTGGGGCCAATGTCGAGGATCAAATCGTCGTCTGCTACGGCGGTTGCGGCTTTGATGGTGGCGGGCGCATCGGCTGCGAAGGTTTTGGCGGTCACCACATCAACAGGAATGGGCACGGCCGCCCCGCGGGCCTTCATGGCTTCAATCACGGCAACAGCTTCTTGCAGCAAGTCACGCTCGGCCAGGCTCATGCCAATGTTTAGACCTGCGGCCAGCATAAAGGTGTTGGCAATGCCGCCACCCACAATCAGCTGGTCTACGTTGGCGGCTAGCGCCTTCAAAATCGTCAGCTTGGTCGACACCTTGCTGCCCGCCACGATGGCCACCAGCGGGCGGCGCGGGTTGGTCAGCGCTTTTGATAGGGCATCCATCTCTGCGGCCAGCAGCGGCCCGGCGCAGGCAACTTTGGCGTACTGGGCGATGCCGTAGGTCGATGCCTCGGCGCGGTGGGCGGTGCCAAAGGCGTCGTGCACAAACACGTCGCACAGCGCGGCCATTTTGCGGGCCAAGCCTTCGTCGTTTTTCTTTTCGCCGACGTTGATGCGGCAGTTCTCCAGCATCACCAGCTCGCCTGGTTTGACCGTCACACCGTCAACCCAATTGGCCACTAGCGGGACATCACGGCCTAGCAATTCAGCCAGGCGTTTGGCCACGGGCGCGAGTGAATCGGCGGGTTTGAATTGCCCTTCCGTCGGCCGGCCCAGGTGTGATGTGACCATGACCGCTGCGCCTGAATCAAGCGCCAGCTGAATGCACGCCATCGACGAACGGATGCGCGTGTTTTCAGTGATGTGGCCTTGCGCGTCTTGCGGCACGTTGAGGTCCGCACGGATGAAAACCTGCTGGTTCTTAACTTTGCCTTGGGCACACAAGTCAGTAAAGCGAATAAAGTTCATGCAACTGATTGTAAAAGCCGCCCGCCTCGCCAACCATGTGGGTCATCGGTCACCAACCCAACACAATATGCAGCGGCAAATAAACCGCCATGCCCGCAACGATGATGCCGAACATGCCGCGCCGCCAATAAAACCAGGCGAGTCCAGCGGCCACTGCATAAATACGCGCATCCTTGATGCTGCCGATCAATTGCCCTTGCGTCATGACCATCTCAGGGATGATGACAGCGGCCAACGCAGCAATCGGGGCGTAATGCAAGCCGCGCTCGGCCCATGCCGGCAAAGACCAGCGCTTGCTGGAGATGAAGAAAAACGAGCGCGTCACCACCGTGACCAGCGCCATGCCGATGATGGTGATGACTGTCCACCAGTCGGTACTGGCTGCTGTGTTCATGGCGTGACGCGAGATGGGGCTTTGGGCTTTTCAATCAGCATGCAAATCGCCACCGCTGCAGCAATGGCCACCAAAATATTGAGCTTGAGCGGCAACGCAAACGCGGCAACCGCTGCTGCGCCCGCCACCCCGGCCGACACCGCCCGCAGCCGGTCAGTGATGAGCGAACACAGCACACCCAGCAGCGCCAGGATGCCAGCAAAACCCAAGCCCCAGGCGGGCGGTATTGCGTTGGCCAGCACGATGCCCAAGACGATGGGCACCACCCAGCTAACCCAGTTGAGCGCACAGTTGCCCGCCAGGTAAGCGTCTTGCGCCAGGCGCGGTATAGCCTCTGGCGAAGGCGCAGGGTAACGCCGGGTGAGCATCACGTAGCTCAAATCAGCCGTCATGTAGCCGCTGAGCAAGCGCCGCCACAGCCGATGGTGCATCAGATACGGCCGCAAGTGCGCGCTGAACACTACAAAGCGCAGGTTGACGCAAAACGCGGTGGCCAAAATCAGCCACATGGGCGCTCCAGCCGCTATCAAAGGAAGAGCCGCCAACTGCGAGCTGCCGGCAAAAACCGTCAGCCCCATCAGCAGCGCCTCGCTCAAGCTGAGGCCGGACTTGACCATTGCCACACCCGTCATCAAACCCCAGGACGCGATGCCGGGAGCAACTGCAAGCATGTCGCGCACGCCGCGGCGGAACTCGGGGTGTTTATGAATGGCCGTCATTTGCACAACGCAGCAAACATCATGCCGGGCTGGACATCAAAGCCGCGCAAAAAATCCGCAACATCCATCGGCTTGCCACCGGCTTTTTGCAGGCGCGTGATGCTCAGCACCCCATCGCCCGCGGCAACATCAATGCCTTCTTTTCGCACACTTAATATGGACCCAGCCCTTATTTCACGGGCGCAAGCAGCTCCTGAAATATGAGCATTCTGGAGTTTAATGACTTCGCCGTTAAGCACGCTTGAGGCGCCAGGAAAAGGGTTGAAGGCGCGAACGCGGCGTTCAATCACGGCCGCGCTTTGCTGCCAGTCGATTTGCGCTTCCTGCTTGTCAATCTTGTGCGCGTAGGTGACGCCTTCAAGCGGCTGCTTGCGCAGCCTAGAGCCGCTACGGGCCAGGGTTTCAAGGGCTTCGACAATCAGCCGCCCACCCATCGCGGCCAGCTTGTCGTGCAGGCTGGGGGTTGTGTCGTCCGGCGCAATCATTTGCACGCCAGTCAGCAGCATGTCGCCCGTGTCCAGCCCGGCGTCCATCTGCATGATGGTGATGCCGGTCTGGGCGTCGCCCGCCTCAATCGCGCGGTGAATGGGCGCCGCGCCGCGCCACCGGGGCAGCAGCGATGCATGGATGTTCAAACAGCCCAGCCTAGGCGTGTCAAGCACCCACTGCGGCAAGATCAACCCATAAGCAGCAACCACCATCACATCAGAGCGCGCAGCGTCAATCGCCGCTTTAGCCGCGGCCGCGTCGTCGGGGTATTTGCCATCCAGCCGCAAGCTGCGCGGCTGCGCCACTGCTAGGTTGTGCGCCAAGGCCCACTGCTTGACGGGCGATGCCTGCAACTTCAAGCCGCGCCCGGCGGGCCGGTCAGGCTGGGTCAGTACCAGGGCGATGTCAAAGCCAGCAGCGTGCAGTTTTTCAAGTGCCACGCGAGCAAACTCGGGCGTGCCCGCAAAAACGATGCGCATCAATGGCCCATCACTCGGCGTCGGCTTTGAGCTGCTTGACCATCTTGGTCTTGATGCGGTTGCGTTTGAGCGGCGACAAATACTCGACAAACACCTTGCCCATCAAGTGGTCCATTTCGTGCTGGATGCACACCGACAGCAAGCCGTCGGCAGCATGAGTCTGGGTTTTGCCGTCCAGGTCTAAAGCCTGTACTTTGACAGACAACGAACGCTCAACCCCGTCGTAAATACCAGGCACCGACAGACAGCCTTCCTCGTTGATTTTTTTCTCGTCGCTGGCCCACGTGATTTCGGGGTTGATCAGCACCAGCGGCTGGTTTCTAGCCTCGCTCACGTCCATCACAATCAGACGTTCATGCACGTTGACCTGTGTGGCGGCCAAGCCGATGCCTTCAGCGGCGTACATGGTTTCCAGCATGTCATCGACGAGTGTTTGCACGCGTTTGTCAACGGCCGCGACGGGTGTGGCAACGGTATGCAGGCGTGGGTCGGGGTAGCGGAGAATGGTCAGTTGTGTCATGGCTTACGAATCGGTTGTCGCTATTTTCGCAAATTTTCAGCAGTTTTAGGCAGGCAAGGTGTGTAGATGATGCATTTTCGTTGCCTAATCAAGGGCTTAGGTACAAAATCTACGGTGAATTCTCAAGAAAAAACCGCCACATAAAGCCTGTTCAAGGGCCATCAAGATGCATAACCGTTTTGTTCATTTCACGCGTACCACCCTCGCTATTGGCATAGTGGCTGCAAGCTGCGGGGCGCATGCTCAAAATTTCCCGATCACCAGCGGCCAAAAGGCCGTGGCCAGCCAGGTCGCGCAAACCGGTGTGCCGTTGGCAGACCTGGCCCCCAACGCACCCGACAGTTACACCGTCAAAAGCGGCGATACGCTGTGGGCCATATCGGGCCTGTTTTTAAAAGCGCCATGGCGCTGGCCCGAGCTGTGGGGCATGAACCTGCAGGACATCAAAAACCCGCACCGCATTTACCCCGGCCAGCAACTGGTGCTGGACAAGACCAACGGCCGCGCCACCCTTCGCACGCGTAGGGCTAGCGCCACTGACGGCCCACCGACCGATGCAGTCAGGGTGTCGCCCCGCACCCGTATTCAATCGCTGAATGACACGTCGATTCCAGCGCTGGCGTCGAGTGCGATTGAGCCGTTTCTAGCCGAGGCCATGATTGTCGATGCAACTGCCTTCGCGGTGGCGCCGCGTATCGTCGCTGCGCAGGAGGGCCGCGTGTTGCTCAGCCGTGGTGACAGGGCCTATGCGCGCGGCGAATACAGCGGCAGTGCGGTGGGCAAGCCCCTGAGCGATGCGAAAGGCGAACCGCTGGACTACCGTGTGTTTCGCAATGCCACCGCCTTGAAAGACCCAACGACAGGCGCAGTTCTGGGGTACGAGGCGCAATTTGTGGGGCGGGCAGAACTGGTGCGCGGCGAGTCTGTTCAACCGGTGTTGAACAAAGATGGCAAAACCACGAACGAAACGGTACCCGCCACCATCGACATTGTGTTTGCCAAAGAAGAAATGCGGGTGGGTGACCGCCTGGTTGCGGAATCGCCACGCCCTTCGCAAAGCTATGTGCCCCGTGCACCCGCAGCGCCCGTTGCCGGGCAAATCGTGTCGGTTTACGGCAGCGCTGTGCGCTTTGCGTCAGAAAACCAGGTCGTGACCATCAACAAGGGCAGCAAGGACGGCATGGAGCCTGGTTATGTGATGGCCATCTTGAAGGACGGCGAGCGCCTGACGGACCGCACAGACACCGCCAGAACGCAGATCAAACTGCCCAATGAGCGCAACGGCTTGCTGATGGTGTTTCGCACCTTTGAAAACCTGTCTTACGCACTGGTACTACAAATTACCGACGGCGTGAAGGTTGGCGACCGCATCGTCAACCCGAATTAAGCCGAGGAACAACAAGTCAGGCCCGCGTTTTGGAAGGTGCTGAACTCACAGCCTGGTTGCGGCTGACGCTGGCGCCCGGCGTGGGCAATGACACGGCCCGCAAGCTGCTGGCAGCGTTCGGCTCGGTTGAAGCTGTGTTTAAGCAAAGCGAAGCTGCCTTGCGCCAGCTAGGCAGTGACAGATTAGTCAGCGCCATCACCACCGAGCCACCGAAGCTGGGTGACCTGAAAAAAGCCACCACCGACTGGTTAGACGCTGACGCGGACCGCGCCATGGCGCCGATTGGCAGCGCGCTTTACCCGGCCGCCCTGCTCAATATCGAAGACCCGCCTTTGGTGCTTTATATGATGGGACGCCAATTAAATCGAGCGCCAGCAGCTCCTGATTCGATAGCAACCAATCTGGCCATCGTCGGCAGCCGAAACCCCACACCTCAAGGCGAGCAGAACGCCCGGCAGTTTGCCAAAGCCCTTGCCGAACAGGGCTTGTGCATTGTGTCGGGCATGGCACTAGGCGTGGATGGCGCGGCGCATGACGGGGCGTTGTTGGGCGGCGGCCAGACCATTGCTGTCGTTGGCACGGGCTTGGACCGCGTTTACCCCAAAAAGCACTTGAGCCTGGCGCACCGCATTGCCGCCAGTGGCCTGATCATCAGCGAATTCCCGATCGGCACGCCGCCTCTGACCGCCAACTTCCCCAAGCGCAACCGCATCATTTCGGGCTTGTCAGTCGGTACGCTGGTGGTGGAGGCGGCCTTGAAGTCCGGCTCGCTGATCACGGCACGGATGGCATCAGAGCAAGGCAAAGACGTGTTTGCGATCCCCGGCTCCATCCACTCACCGCAGTCACGCGGCTGCCATTACTTGATCAAACAGGGCGCGAAATTGGTGGAGACAGCGCAGGACGTGATGGAGGAGTTGCGAATTCCGCTTTCTTCCAGCGCTCCGATGTTGGAACATGATGGTGAGCCGCCTGAAGGCGATTCGTCGTTCCTTTGCGCCCTTGGCTTTGACATCGTCAGCCTGGACGCGATCCAGGCCCGTACCGGGCTGCCCACGCCCGAACTGCAGGCCAAGTTACTTGAGCTGGAGTTGGACGGCTTTATTGTGCGGCTGCCCGGTGGCTTGTTTCAACGCCAGGCGCAGAGTTAGCGTAGTCCTTCATCAACCCCGCCCATTGCAAGCGCGCGGTTTTCACGTTGCGCTCTTTGACGTGGCCGAAGCCTTTGATCAGTTCAGGAACGCGCGCCACGTCGACAGCTACCGGGTGATTGCTGGCATGCAATGTCTCGAGCAGTGTGTCAATGGACGCCCTGTATTGCCCAATCAAAGCCCGCTCCATTTGGCGCTCTTCAGTTTTGCCAAACACATCAAATGCCGTACCGCGCAAGCCTTTTAGCTTGGTCAGCACTTTGAAACCCGTCAACATCCACGGACCAAACTGGCGCTTTTGCAGTTCGCCCTTCTCGTTTTTCTTTGAGATCATCGGCGGGGCCAGGTTGTAGTTGAGTTTGAAGTCGCCTTCAAACATGGCGTTGACTTTGTTTAAAAATGCCGTGTCGGTATGCAGGCGTGCGACTTCATATTCGTCCTTGTAGGCCATCAGTTTGAACAGGTAGCGCGCGACGTTTTGCGTGAGCAGCGTCTTACCCAAATTCGATTCAGCACGCTCAACCTTGCGCACAAACGCTTCATAGGTTTTAGCGTAATCAGCATTTTGGTAGGCCGTTAAAAACTCAACCCGCTTGGCTACCAGCGCATCTACGCTGTCTCTAGCCAGCTTCGATTCAGGCATGGCGATGACTTGCGCAGGGGCAAACAACTTTTCAACCGATGGCAAATCATGTGCCGCACGGCGACCCCACGCAAAGGCGGTTTTGTTGTTGTCAATCGCCACTGCATTCAACTCCATCGCGCGGAGCAGCGAGTCCAAACTGAGCGGCAGCCAGCCCTTTTGCCAGGCGTAGCCCAGCAGCATCGGGTTGGTGTAGATGCTGTCACCCATCAGCTTGCTGGCGGTCAGGTCGGCGTTGAAGGTGCCCACATTTTCCGCACCTACCGCTTTTGAAATCTCGGCTTGGCAAGCGCCGCCCGGGTTTTGCCACGCACCGTTGTGTACAAACGATGCGGTGGGTGCGCTGTGGGCGTTGAGCGCCACATGCGTTCTGTCTAGCTGCATACGCAGCATGGTTTCTTTATTGGCCGCAACAATCGGGTCGCAACCAATGATCAGGTCCGCGCTGGCTGTACCCACCCTCGTGGTGCAGATGTCGCCGGGGGCGTTGGCAATCAGCACATGACTCCAGGTGCTGCCGCCCTTTTGCGCCAGGCCCGCCGCATCTTGCGTGACGATTCCCTTGCCTTCAATGTGCGCGGCCATGCCCAGCAGTTGGCCGATGGTGATGACGCCCGTGCCGCCCACGCCAGCGACTACTGTGCCCCAAACCTGGCCTTTGGCCAAGCTTGGAATCAAAGGTTCTGGTAACTCACCAAGCGTGAAAGGGTTCAGCTTGTTGTCTGCTTTCGATTTTTTCTTGAGCCGCCCACCTTCAACCGTGATGAAGCTCGGGCAAAAACCTTTGACGCACGACATGTCTTTGTTGCAGGTGCTCTGGTTGATCTGCCGTTTGCGGCCAAACTCAGTTTCCAGCGGCTCAACGCTCATGCAGTTGGACTGCACACCACAATCCCCACAGCCCTCGCATACCAGCTCATTGATCACTACCCGTTTGGCTGGGTCTACCAACGTGCCGCGTTTGCGGCGGCGGCGCTTTTCGGTGGCGCAGGTTTGATCGTAAATGATGACGGTTGTGCCTTTAATCTCGCGCATTTGTTTTTGCAGCGCGTCCAGTTCGTCACGGTGGTGCACT
>JANYED010000181.1 GCA_025363315.1 Polaromonas sp. | reverse complement strand
GCCTGAATCGACTTGCCGCTCGGTGTGTAGTAGCGTGCGGTGGTTAGTTTGATACCCGTATCTGGCCCCAACGGCCGAACGGTTTGAACCGAACCCTTGCCGAAGGTCTGGTTACCCATGATGGTGGCCCGCTTATGGTCTTGCAGCGCACCAGCCACAATTTCGCTGGCAGACGCCGAGCCTTCATTGACCAGCACCACCAGCGGCACGGTTTTCATGGCGGCGGGCAGTCTTTTGAGCGGGTCATTGCCGGCACGGCGCAGGTAAAACTCGGGCGCGGCCTTGTAGATAAATTTGCTTTCGGCGAGCTGCCCATTGGTCGACACAACGGTGACGTTTTCGGGCAAAAACGCCGCGGAAATCGCCACAGCAGCATCCAGCAGACCGCCTGGGTCATTGCGCAGGTCCAGTACCAGGCCTTTCAGGTTAGGCTCTTGCTTGTATATGGCTTCCATCTTGGCAGCAAAGTCGTCTACCGTGCGTTCCTGGAACTGGCTCAGGCGAATCCAGGCATAGCCGGGCTCCACCACCTTGCTGCGCACTGACTGCGTGCGGATTTCTTCCCGGACGATGGTGACTGGAAAGGTGCGGCTTTCGTCCTTGCGGAAAATCGTCAGCACGACTTTGCTTTTGGGCTCGCCACGCATTTTTTTCACAGCGTCGTTCAGCGACAGGCCTTTGACCATCGTGTCATCAATTTTGGTAATCAGATCGTTTGGTTTGAGGCCAGCGCGGTCAGCGGGGGAGCCTTCAATTGGCGACACCACTTTGACCAGCCCGTCCTCTTGGCTGATCTCGATGCCGACACCGACAAAGCGCCCGCTGGTGCCTTCACGGAATTCTTTGAAAGACTTTTTGTCAAAGTAGGCAGAGTGGGGGTCGAGGCTGGCGACCATGCCCGTGATGGCGTCTGATATGAGTTTTTTCTCATCTACGGGCTCAACATAGTCTGACTTGACCATGCCAAACACATTGGCCAGTTGTTGCAATTCTTCAAGTGGAAGTGGCGCCAGCCCGCCCCGCGCGACGGCTTGCAACTGCACGGTGGTCAGCGCACCGGCCACCACACCAATTGAAACCCAGCCTGCAATTTTGAGTTTTTGACCCATGAGAACACCTTGAACAAAAGCTGTCAGAAAAATGATTGAAGCAATATACACCTACGACAAAAGCCTTGTAAATCAGTTCCGCAGTTGCTGACGCTTTTCGCGCGTTTTAGCGGGGGTTTACCTGCTGTTTACACATCACCCGCCACGCCATCAAGGTAATAGTGCCTGATGGGCCTCAATTTGGCATCCAGCTCATACACCAGTGGCGTTCCGTTGGGGATGTTCAAGCCCACGATCTCTAGATCTGAAATGTTGTCGAGAAACTTGACCATGGCGCGAATGGAATTGCCGTGTGCGGCCACCACCACGCGTTTGCCCGCCCGCATGGCCGGGGCAATGGCGTCGTTCCAAAATGGCAAAACCCGTTCGACCGTGTCTTTCAGGCATTCTGTCAAAGGTACCTGGCTAGTGTCGAGTTTGGCGTAGCGGCGGTCGGCACGTTCACTGCGCTCGTCGGTGCTGTTCATCGCAGGCGGCGGCACGTCATAACTGCGGCGCCACAGCATGACCTGCTCGTCACCAAACTTTTTAGCAGTTTCAGCCTTGTTCAGCCCCTGCAAGTCGCCGTAATGGCGCTCATTGAGCCGCCAGCTATTGACCACTGGCAGCCAAGTGCGGTCCATCTCGTCAAGCACGTGCCACAGGGTGTGGGTGGCGCGTTTGAGAAGGCTCGTATAGGTCACGTCAAAGTCATAACCAGCATTCTTTAGCCGTTTTCCGGCGCTTTTGGCCTGGGCAATGCCGGTGTCGGTCAGCGGCACATCGGCCCAGCCGGTAAAGCGGTTTTCCAGGTTCCAGGTGGATTCGCCGTGGCGTATCAATACGAGTTTATGCATAAAAAAGGGGGGTTTAAAAAGGCTAAATGACATGCAGCTCAAATAAGCGCACCACGGCATTCTAAAATCATGGGCTCGGCGTTAAAGCCACCCGCGCTTTTTACAATGGTTTGATTTAAGTTTTCTGCAAAGGCACAACGTGAAATTTCTGATCGATAACTGGATGCTGCTGTCCATTGCCCTGGCGTCTGGCGGCATGCTGGTGTGGCCCATGGTCGCCAGCGGCATGAATGCGGGTGCTTTGAGCGCTGCTGGCGCCGTGACATTGATCAACCGCGAAAAAGCGGTGGTCATTGACGTGGGCGAAACTGAAGAATTTGCAGCGGGCCACGTCGGCGGTGCCAAAAATGTACCGCTGGGCGAGTTTGAGGGCAAATTGCCAGCCGCCGTCAAAAACAAGGCTTTGCCGCTGATTTTGGTCTGCGCTACCGGTGCGCGGGCTAACCGTGCGTTGGCAGTCGCCAAAAAGCTGGGGTACGAGCAGGCGCAGGTTCTGGGCGGTGGCCTCAAAGCCTGGAAAGAAGCCAACTTGCCAATAGAAAAAGCGCAGGCTTAAAGCATCAACCGATCAAACCCACTTAAAACCATGCAAACCGTCAAAATCTACACCACCGGCACATGCCCCTATTGCATCGCCGCCAAACAGCTGCTGGCCAAACGCGGCGTGACCGAGTTGAACGAAATTCGTGTTGACCTGTTGGCAGGCGAGCGCGAAAAGATGATGCAAATCACCCAACGCCGCACCGTACCGCAAATTTTCATCGGCAGCGCCCACATTGGCGGCTGTGACGACCTGGTGGCGCTTGACGGCAAGGGCGGCTTGATGCCTCTGCTAAACGCCGCTTGAGCCCTTTTTTAATAGCAACCTGAAAGTAATTCATGGCCGAAGCCAATCTTGACCCGGTGTTTCAAATCCAGCGCGTTTACCTCAAGGACATGTCGCTGGAGCAGCCCAATTCCCCCGAAATCTTGCTGAATCAGGAACAACCTGCCGTTGACATTCAATTGGGGGTAGAGGCCGCGCCCGTAGCCGATGGCTTGTTTGAAGTCACCGTGACCGCCACCATCCACGCCAAGATTGCAGACAAAACCGTGTTTCTGGTCGAGGCCAAACAAGCCGGGATTTTTGAGCTGCGCAACATGCCGCAAGAGCAGGTTGGCGCGGTGCTTGGCATTGCTTGCCCGCAAATTGTTTACCCTTACCTGCGCGGCAACGTGGCCGATGTGGTCCAGCGCGGCGGCTTCCCACCAGTGCACCTGGCTGAAATCAACTTCCAGGCGATGTACGAGCAGCAGCAGGCGCAGGCGGCTGAAGCTGCAGCCGCAACGCCAGCGCCCCCCCAAATCATCGTTTGATGGCTGGCATGGTCGTTAGATCATGAAAATCGCCATTCTGGGTGCGGGCGCCTGGGGCACCGCGCTGGCCGTCAGCGCAGCGGCCGTTCATCAGGTCACTTTGTGGTCGCGGGACGCAGTACAGGCCCAGGCTTTGGCAGCAGGCCGTACCAACGAGCGTTATCTGCCAGGTGTCACCTTGCCCACAGATTTGCGGCTGGCAGGCGGCTCATATCAGTTTGCCAGCGCGATTGAAGGCCGCGACTTGGTGATCATCGCCACGCCCATGTCGGGCTTGCGCGGCATGCTGGCGGCATTGCAACACGTCAAAGCACCGGTCGCTTGGCTGTGCAAAGGCTTTGAAACGCCTCTAAAAAGCGACTCGCACCCGTCCAATTATCCATCATTTGGCCTTCTAGCCCATGAAATACGGGCGCAAGCAGCTCCTGAATTAATAGCAGGTGTGCTCAGCGGCCCGAGCTTTGCACAGGAAGTGGCACGCGGCCAGCCGACCGCGCTGGTCGCAGCCAGCGAGCACGCCGCGGTACGCGATGCGCTGGTTGAGGCTTTTCACGGCCCGACGCTGCGCGTTTATGCCAACGACGACATCGTGGGTGTTGAAGTCGGCGGCGCGGTTAAAAACGTGTTGGCAATCGCTACTGGCTTATGCGACGGCCTGGGGCTGGGGCTCAACGCGCGGGCCGCGCTGATTACTCGCGGCCTGGCTGAAATGACGCGTTTGGGCATGGCCCTCGGCGCCAAGCCAGAGACTTTTACCGGCTTGTCTGGCCTGGGCGATCTGGTGCTGACGGCCACAGGTGATTTGAGCCGCAACCGCAAGGTCGGCCTGGCCCTGGCCCAGGGCAAAACTCTTGATGCTGCCGTCGCGGATTTGGGCCACGTTGCAGAAGGTGTGTACTGCGCCCGCACTGTGGTGCAGCGCGCCGCAGGTTTGGGCATTGAGATGCCGATTTCGCAAGGCGTGGTGGCGCTGCTGGACGGGCGGATCACGCCCAGTGAGGCTGTAGCGGCTCTGATGGGGCGCGAGGCGACGGCTGAGGGGATGTGACAGCTATCCGTCTGCCTCATCAACCCGCCCCTCAGCCCGTAATGTCTGGGCTTGTTAAGATCAAGGCTCCATCGCAATACCAACCACCGGCTCGCCGCCACCAATCGTGCCCATGGGCTTGGCTGCACCCGTTTTCAGGTCAATCACCACCCAGCGGCTGGCTGACGAGCCTGTGCCATTGAGTGCGGCAAACGCCACGTCGCTCAAGGCTTGAATGTCAAACGATGCGTTGTTAAACGTCAGCCCCAAGCTCCCAACTGTAAAAAGCTGTCCTGAATTAGGCGGCACCATGGGGGCAACGCCTTCGCGCGAGCCTTGGGTCACCAGCGTGCCGGCAGCGGCGTCTAGCGCAAAGTTGGTGGTGATCTTGGTGTCAGCCTTGTTGTAGCTGTAGGCAGCGCCAATCACAGAGGGTGCCTTGCCAAAATTCACGTCACCGGTGGCATAGGCCAGTTTACCGTCAATTTGTATGCCATCAAGGGCCGGGTTGCTGTCCACCACAGCGCCGGTGTCTGGGTGTAAACGCAGATTTTGCCCGGTGTTGCTGACCACACGAATCCGGTCAACGGTGGGGTTGAAGTCAAAGCCAAACTGCGTGCCTTCAAGCTTGACGGCAAAAGGCGCGCCCACCGCCGTAGCGGCGGCGGTGTCTTCATTGATGGTGTACAGGCGGCCGCTGCTTCCAAGTGCATAAAGCTGATCTTTGGACACGCGGTAGTCAATGCCCAGCAAGGTTTCGCTCGGCTGCAAGCCTGTGATGGCCAGGGTTTTCAAAATCTTTTCGGGCTGGCCTGCATTGAACCTGATGAGCTTGTTGGAGGCCGTTACCGCGACAGCTTTTTCAGCCCGTTCTGGGCCCATGGGTGACATGGTGGTGCAGGCGGCCAGCGTGGTTGCAACCAGTGCGGCGAAGCCGATTCGTTTAAATGATGTGGAGATCATGAAAAGTCTTTCCTTAAAAATTGAAGTCTGTCATGCTTGTTGCACGCAAACGTTCCTCAGGTGGATTCAAAAAACTTTCGAGAATCAGATTTCAAGGTTATCAATCAACCTGGTATTGCCCAGTTTGGCTGCGCCCAGCACCACCAGCGGCTGGGTGGCGACATCGCCCCATGGCGGCATCAGGTCGGCGCGGCGGCGTACGGTCAGGTAGTCAGGCTTCCAGCCGCGCCTGGCCAGGGCTTGCATGGCCTGGGCTTCCAGTCCGGGCAAGTTTTGTGGGGTGGCGGCTTTGGCGGTAACGCCCAGGGCGCGCAGGGCTTTTGACAACTCTACCGATTCAACTCTTTGAGCTTCGGTTAAGTAACTGTTGCGTGACGACAAGGCCAGGCCATCAGCGGCGCGCTGGGTTTCACCGGCCAAAATCTCAATTGGCAGCGCAAACTGCTGCACCATGCGGCGCACCACCATCACTTGCTGGTAGTCCTTCTTGCCGAAGGCCGCCACGCCGCCTGGCATGCCTGCGTACACACATGAAAACAGCTTGAGTACGACGGTGCTCACGCCGATAAAAAAGCCGGGCCTGAAGTGGCCTTCGAGAATGTCGCCCAGGTCGGTGGCCGGGTGAACCTTGTAGGTTTGCGGCTCCGGGTAAAGCTCTTTTTCGCGCGGGGCAAACAGCACGTTGCAGCCAGCTGCTTCCAATCTTTGTGCATCAGCGTCGAGCGTGCGCGGATAGCTGTCAAAATCTTCATGCGGCGCAAACTGCAGGCGGTTGACGAAGATGCTGGACACCGTCACGTCGCCTAGCACCTTGGCCTCTTTGACCAGGGCAATGTGCCCGTCGTGCAGGTTGCCCATGGTCGGCACAAAGGCGGGGCGCTTGAAGCCGCCGAGTTTTTCGCGCAGCTCGGCGATGGTGTGAACGATATGCATGGTTTTTTCCTCAACCGTCTTTATTTTTGATCACCAGGCATGTGTGGCATTGACCGGAAAGCTGCCGCTCTTGACCGCCGCCACATAAGCTTGCATCGCGCCGCGAACGCTGCCTGCGTCGGCCATAAAGTTGTGTACAAACTTCGGCATCTTGCCCAGGTTCATGCCCAGCATGTCGTGCAACACCAGCACCTGGCCAGCGCAGCCGTTGCCAGCGCCGATGCCGATGGTCGGGCAACTGGCGAGTGTTGTTGTCAGCGCCGTTGCCAGTACCTCGGGCACCATTTCCAGCACCAGCATGGCCGCGCCTGCGTCTTGCAGGGCGCTTGCTTCGCGTTTTAATTTGGCAGCGGCCTCGTCGGTTTTGCCCTGTACGCGGTAGCCGCCCAGCGCGTGAACAGTTTGTGGCGTCAGCCCCAGGTGGGAGCACACCGGTATGCCGCGCTCGACCAAAAAATGCACCACCTCAGTGGTCCAGCCGCCGCCTTCAAGCTTGACCATGTGCGCGCCCGCCTGCATCAACACCGCCGCGCTGCGCAGCGCTTGTTCTTTGGACTCGTGATAGGTGCCAAACGGCAAGTCGCCAATCAGCCAGGCCACGCCTTGCACGCGGCGCAGGCCGTTGGCCACGCATTCGGTGTGGTGGCGCATGACCTCTAACGTCACGCCAACCGTGCTGGTCAGCCCCTGGCAGACCATGCCCAGAGAGTCGCCCACCAAAATGCATTCCACGCCTGCGGAATCGGCCACGGCAGCAAAAGTCGCGTCATACGCGGTGAGCATGGTGATTTTCTCGCCCGCCGCATGCATCTCGCGCAGGCGCGGCAGGCTGATCGGTTTGCGCAGCGATGGGGTCGATGTGGGGCTGAGCGCGCCGTAGGGGCTGGATGATGTCGTTGCGTCGGCTTTGTGGTGCGTCATGGCATCCTTGAAAGTTGGGGCTGCAGTCACACGGAGTTCTAATCCATATTTATACCCAAGCACGCTTTCCCAGTTTGCGCACGTACACCATCACTACTTTGACAAAATACGGCATCAGGTCAAGATGCGGCCACCAGCGCCTAAAACGCCTACGTCGACGAAGTTTCCGCCTACGCGGTTCCCCTTTCCAAAGCTTATGGTCATTCCGCCCAGGTCAAAACCCGTTATTTCGTCAAGTGCAGCAATCAGTGAAGCACGGGTGACTTTACTGCCAGCACGGCGCAACCCCTCGGCCAGCACTCTTGCGTTGACATAACCCTCGATCGTTGTTGCTGAATAGTCAGTCCAGCCGCTGGCCGCCATATCAACTTGGTAACGCCGCACCAGTTCGTTTTTGGTTGAAAAAGGTGATGGCACCACCAGTGCAAGGCCAAGGCCCCGGCCGACATCGCCCATGGCCGCGATATTGGTAGCGCTGATGGACAGGCCATAAACCGTGCTGGTGCCGCCAGCTGCACGTAGCGCTTTCATAAACAGCGGCGCAATACTGCCCAACACCATGACGACCATTTGCGGCTGTGCTTTGGCAATCACCTGTGCTGCAGGCTCTACTTCCGTGCTGGCAGTCCCAGGTGTCGTGGCAACCACGACTGGCTCTAGCTTGACGTCAGCCATTGATTTTTGAAATGCTGTCAATACCGATAAACCCAGCGGGTCCTTTGGGTGAACAATGCCAATTTTGTTCATGCCTAATGCGACAGCTGTTCGAATTAGTTTTTGAACTTCTGCGTCATAGCTGGCCCTTATCCAAAAGACGTTTGGAAGACTAGTTTTACGCAAACCAGAAGTACCGGTAACAGGGCCTACGATGGCAGCGTCCCGTACGCTTTCCATGATTGCCGCAGTCTGACGCGTGCCAAGTGGGTTCAGAATCGCCAGGATTGAACTGTCGGCCTGAAAAGCCAGGGCATTGGCCTTGGCGATTTCGGGCTTGAATTGGTCATCTGACTTGACGATTTCAACTTTGGCGCCGTTGATGCCGCCGGACTTGTTAACAGCGTTAAAGTAGGCAGATGCGCCTCGAAAATTACCGCTTCCGTTGGACTTTTCAACGCCACTGTCGTCAGATGAACTGCCAATTCGTAATGTGCGTTGCTGTGCGAGTGCAGGCCATGAACAGGCAACTGCTGTAGCACCCGTCAGAGTCATAAAGTTGCGGCGCAAAATGGCAGTTTTCATGTGTGGTCTCGTAGTTCGCTCAGGTTTATTGCGGAATGCCTAAGTATGTCAATTTACCACCCATTTGTCGAGCAAATTGAGACGAATGGCCCGCTTTTGGAGCCGGGCGGTGGCACGTCAAAATTGTGCGTTACATCTAGGTCGGGGTAAAGGCCAGCCGCACGTAAATCGGCGCATAAGCCTCTGCCTGCGTGACGTCGAGCAGGCCTTCTTTTGACAATTCAAGCAGCGCGATAAACGTTACCACCAGCACCGGCATGCCGCGGGCCGCGTCAAACAGCTCCTCAAACTCTAAAAACTTGCGGCCTTGCAGCTTGCGTAAAACAATGCTCATGTGTTCGCGCACCGACAACTCTTCACGGCTGATGACGTGGTGTTGCACCAGCCTGGCGCGTTTGACGATGTCTCTCCAGGCGTCCTGCAAGTCCACCACATGCACATCCGGAAAGCGCGGCGTGAGGGACTGCTCCACGTAAACCTGCGCGCGTAAAAAATCTCGGCCAAACTGCGGCACGGCGTTCAGCTTGTGGGCGGCCAGCTTGATTTGTTCGTATTCCAGCAGGCGGCGCACCAGCTCGGCGCGCGGGTCTTCGGCCTCAACGCCTTCGGCTACCTTTTTGGGCGGCAGCAGCATGCGCGACTTGATCTCAATCAGCATGGCGGCCATCAGCAGGTATTCAGCTGCCAATTCAAGGTTGGTTGCGCGGATTTCATCGACATACACGAGGTACTGGCGCGTCACCGCGGCCATCGGGATGTCGAGAATATTGAAGTTTTGCTTGCGGATCAGATACAGCAACAAATCCAGTGGTCCCTGGAATGCTTCCAGGAACACTTCCAGCGCGTCCGGAGGAATATAAAGATCCGTGGGCAGCTTGAACAGCGGCTCACCGTACAGTTTCGCGAAAGCGACACCATCAACCACATCCGGAGTCGTGTCCGGCTGGCCTGCCAGCGTCAGTTCAACAGCGTCGGAGGATGGATTCCCGGCGTTTTCGATCATGCTGGCGGATTAGTGATTTTGATAAACGTAAGGTTGTTGCTGAACGCGGGAATCCTTGTCGCGCGCATTTTTGTCCAAGTCCAGCGGTGCTTTGTCCCACAACAGTGCACGGCCGGCGCGTTGCTGCTCTTCCAATTGCGGATTTTTTGCCTTGAGTTCAGCGATGAACTTGGTGGCTTCCGATTCGTAGGAAGTGAAAAGTTTGGAAAAGCG
>JANYED010000132.1 GCA_025363315.1 Polaromonas sp. | reverse complement strand
TTGAAGGTGTTTTCACTCAGGGGCTTACTCGGGTTGAAGGGGCTGGGAAACACCAAGTCACCGCCGCCGGTCAGGGGTTGCATGGTGCGCAGCACCTCCAGGGCTTGTAGCGACAACGGCACGCGGTGTTCATGCCGCATCTTCATGCGCTCTGGTGGTATGACCCACAGCCCCGCGTCAAGGTCAAATTCAGCCCATCGTGCCCCGCGTACTTCCCCCGGCCTGGTGGCGGTCAGCATCAGCAGGCGCAAACCGCACACAGTGTGCGGGTCACCCTCGTACGCATCAAGTTTGCGCAAAAACTCGGGCAGCTCACGGTCTGGCATCGCGGCCCGGTGATTGACTTCACGCGGTTTGAGAATTTCAGACGGCACCAGGTCAAGCATGGGGTTTGAATCAATGCGCTCGTGGGTCACAGCCCAGCGGTAAATCGACTTGACCCGCTGTAGCACCCTGCCAGCCTGGTCGCTTGCGCCGCGTGCCTCAATTTTTTTGATGACTGCCATCACTTCCCCAGGCTTGATGCTGGCCATGGGGCGTGAACCCAGCTCGGGGTAAATATCAGCTTCAAGTGACGCGGAAATGCGGGCAAGGGTGACGGGTGCCCAGCGGGCAGACTGGTGCTCCAGCCAGCCACGGGCAGCGGCCTCAAGCGTGTTGACAGCTTCATGCGCGGCCTTGGCCTTGTCGTTTTTGCGCAGCTCCCCAGGGTCACCGCCGCCCTGCATTACTTTGCGGGCATCAGCAGCCCGGTCGCGTGCGTCCTTGAGGCTCACGCCGGGGTAGACACCAAATGCCAAGCGCTTTTCTTTGCCGCCATGCCTGTACTTCAATCGCCAGTAGCGCCCGCCCGCTTGCGTCAGCTCCAGGTACAGCCCGCCGCCGTCAAAATACTTGCCAGGCTGGTTAAGGTTGCGTAGTTTCGCGTCTGTAAGTTTCATGGGATCACCGTTCGACATGTGGGGGCACAATTGGGGGCATAAACACAATATCACACGGTGCTAGAGAGGGAAATTTGGTTCCTGTTGGTACCAAGTCTGTCAGCGTCAATCACTATTATTTTTATAGCTGTTTGCACTGGTAGTTATTGGGCTAGAAGCCTGGAGAGAAAAACAGGAAAAATCAGCACATAGGTCGGGTTAGCAAAACGTAACCCGACCTACAGACTAGTCCGACCCACAAAACTGCTCACCCTCCCGTGGCGAGCTTCAGCACCGCTCGGTAACCCGGTTGCACTTCCATGCGTTCGGTCACGCCTTTGCTGGCCAGCAGGCGGTGCGCTTTGGCCAAGTGCCAGCATGGGATGTGGGTGAACATGTGGTGCTCACAGTGGTAGTTGACCCAGTAAGGGGCAATCAGCGCGCGTTCAACAAAGCTGGCGTGGGTGGTGCGCGCGTGGCGCAGCGGGTCGGTTGAGTTTTCAACAATTAGCGCGTGCTCGGCAATGTTGCGCAGGCGGCTAACCAGTGGTAGCCACGTGGCCATGGGCAGCAGCCACATCGCAACCCACGCCCACCACAGCCCGGCAGCGGCAAACAGCGCAAAGCCGACGGCGTTGGTGATGAGGAAAACGCGCTGCCGTTTGACTTCAAGGGCTATCAGTGCCCACGCTGATTCATTCGGCTGGCGTGCTTTGAGCTTGCTGGCTAGCGCGCCAAAGCGCTGCTTCACAAAAGTTTGCCCCGTCAGGTCGCGCACAACTTTGCGCCGCAGCGATGCAGGTGAAATGGGAAACGGTGCTGACAGCACCAGGTCGGGGTCAGCGGTTTGCTGCACAAAGCGGTGGTGCTGCAAGTGGTAGGGTCGGTACACGTCCAGCTCAGAGCCACCAAACCATTTGGCTGCTGTGTCATTGACGCGGCGGTTGGGATGCAGCAGGCCGTGTGCGGCATCGTGCATCAAAATAAACAGGCCCAGTTGCCGATTGCCAATCACCATCACCACCAGCGGAATCGTGATGGGCCATGTGATACCGACTGCCATGGCAGCGCCTATCGTCCCCCAGCAATGCAGCAGTAACGCCAACCCCACCCATGACGACCGGCTGCTTAAAAGCAGCCATTCATCGGGGGTAAAAAACGTTTCGGGTTTAACGCGTGTGGCGGGGGTCATGCACTACTGTAGCAATACCCCAGCAAACATCAAGCGCAAAGGTTACAGCCCGTTTTGTAACGCTTGAGCCGGTTACTTCATCCCGTACTTGACTTTGGCATCGCTGACGCAATTGTCTTTGGGCGCTCCAGCCAGCGCGTCGCAGCGCTGGGCGGCGGCTTTGTACATGGCCTCATTTTCCTGTAAGGCAGCGTCTTTTTTTACATCAGCCATCTTGTCGTTTTTTGACTTGCTGGTGTCCATGGAGACTTTAGCGATCTTGGCATCGTCTTTGGCTTTGACCTGAGCTACCTTGGCGTCCTTGACGCAAACACCTTTGGCATTGCCTGCCAAATCGTCGCACTTTTCTTTGGCGGTGTCATACATCGCATCGGCCTTTACCATGGCGGCCTTTTTGGTGTGACGCGCGCTCGGCTCGTATATCGCTTCCAGTTCGGCTTTGGCGACTTTTTCAGTACCCTTTGCTTCAGACATGCAGATGTCTTTGGCGTTGGCTTTCAAGCTGCTGCATTTGTCCTTTGCAACCTTGTACTGTCCAGAAATGGTGTCTTTCTGGGCTTTGTATTCAGGTTTGGTCATGGCTATAGCCCCACCGGCAAAGGTGCAAGACATGGCGACAGTGAGTGTCAGTAGTTTGATTTTCATGGCGGTTCTTTCTAAAAATATGAACGGTTAATAACGTTCAAAAAAGTTGGTCGGGTTTTTGGCGTGCCACTCAGTGACCTGCTTTTCAGCTTCTTCGTGAGTCACGCTATGGCGCTCTTTGATCTTGCCCAGCAATTGCTCGCGCTTGCCGGCAATCACATCCAGGTCGTCATGGGTCAATTTGCCC
>JANYED010000128.1 GCA_025363315.1 Polaromonas sp. | reverse complement strand
ACGCTTGCATTGAATCTTCCCGCGCAGGGCGCACAGCGCCTTGCACTCTCCAGGGTTGAGCCCAGCGGCTAAGGGTGGCTGGGTTGGGCTGGCCGTGGTTGTGCCCCTTGCGGGCACGTTCCGGTCAGAACGACCCAGCCTCCCTTATTGAGCGAGGCCACCGCCATCACCAGTGCTGCAGCGGGCGCCCAGCCCTGGCGCACCAGCGACACCCGCGAGGGGCAAGGCACGCTCTCAGACTGGGGAACGATCACATAAACCAAAGCTTGCAGTTGCCCTGACCGCAGATTCAATCAGTCCGCTTAGCGCTCTTTGTCCAGGTCTGGTTTAAGAATCTTGCCCTTGTCATAGGCATAAGTGACGGACTCAGCCCTTCCCACGCGATACGATTTATCCTGGATCAATGCGCGAGAGTGCATGACAAAACTGTCCTTGTTTGCCTCCTGCAAGATATGCAAGGCAGTAACAGCAACAGTGCGCCCGTCGTAGCATAGACCGTGCGCTGCCTCGGCCATGCTCAGGCGTTGCGAAGCAGGATCAAAACCCTCCTTTTGTAGCGCTTGACCCAGGCTCGCCAACGAATGCCGGCGTAGATTATGGTCACGCTGCAATCGCTCCAGCGCCCACAGCGGTGTGTCGGGGGAATTCATGATCTCCAACTCGCTGCTCGCGGTCTTCTGGGCCACCAGCACCGCATCGCGGCCGGGAACTGAATTGTCGTAAATCAAAACCGAGGTGGCCTGCTCGATAGCCACCGGTAGCAGCTGCATCGCAGCTTCATAACGGCTTCGGATAGATTCCGCCGGCACGTCATGACCACCCAGGGCAACACGATTGGCCACACGCTGCACGTTAATTTCAGGGTCTTCGGTCGTGACGAAAACAAAATGCACGTCATAACCGCGTGCGCGTGCCTGCGACATCAGTGCCACCTTTTCAGGCGTACTCATGACGGTTTCGAATGCAAAGGATTGACCGTTGTCCAGGCATTTAAGCCTAAGCTCTTCGGCCTGAACCGCTGCGGCCACATTCCGATCGCGCGGACTGGCGAAGTCCCCTTTTAGGGATTTGGCAATGTCATCCGCGTTGATGTACACGCCGTCAAAACCCAGCTCCGGGTCAGACAACACTTTGGCGTTGATGGTGGATTTGCCCGAACCATTCGGTCCGGCGAAAACGATGACGGTTTTGGCTTCAGCGTTCGTCGAAGGTTGGCTGTCGGTCGCCACAAATACGCAGTTATCGAACCAGCGCAGGGACGGGCTTGACAGGAGGTCGTACCAGAGCGGCGGCTATGAAAGCCGGAAGCTTGGCAGGTCCAGCGGCTGGCAAGCCACGAGCTTGCGCATCGGCTGCGGCTTCGCGTACAGCGGCGTTCACAGCTTTTTGCATCCCACCGCTTTTCACGTAAGCATCAAAACTTTTCATGATCAAACCTTTAAATCTAAGTGATATCATTTTAATCGAATTTTGAGCCCTCTGCACTCATCCTGCAAAGCGCAGGTAGGACCAGATCAGCAGGAAGTGCAGTGGGTAGAACCCGTAGAAAAACCACTTCATTCTCGGCAGCGGCCACCTCCAGGCGCGTGAGGCCAGAATCACCGGCAGCGCCATCAGCGCCCAAAAATTACCATTGACGAAGTACAGCGCCAACAGGCTGAACACGAAACCAGCGACGTAAACGACCGACGGTGTTTTGAAGTACGCCCAGACAAACAGACATGCCGCGATCGCTGGCCACCAGAATTCAACCAGCGCCCCACCGAATAAAAACACCAGGCATGCAGCCATGACGGAAACCGGTCCGCCCTTATCAAGCAGCCAGGCCACCAACACCGCAACCGCTAACGTGAACATGATGTTGACCGGCCACCAGCCGCCGATCAACGTATTCATCAGCGCGTGAGGCACCACCGACAGCGCGCCAAAAACAGCCAGACGGAAAAACACACGCTGGTAGACCCCCGCCTGCAGCGCGCCAGCTCGCGCCAGGTTGTAGCCCAGCACAAAAACGAAAAGAGGAACAGCTACCCGGCCCAAAGCAAACATGCTCGGCACCGCTTCCTTGAAAACAAACTTATTGATATGGTCGATCACCATCAAAACCATGGCCAACCATTTGAGCGCGTCAATCGACTCGCTACTCATTGTAAAAACGGTACCTCGCGGCTTGCCTTGAGCAGCCTCTATATTCATTTCTGATCGCCTACATCTACGCCCGCATCCCACGCGACATTAGTCAGCTGGTAAACATTCCTTACCGACCAGTCCCTGGCCAGCTGCTTGGATTTTTGCTGACCCTTGGGAAAGTAGGTGTGAACTTCCTGTTTAGGTTGAGCGTCCATTTTGAGGACGGCTACAACAAGTTCAGTTCCAACGGTTCCCATAGCAAGTCTTCTTTCTTTTTGTTTGATAAATTGAATCAACCACGCCGGTAGACGTGATTTTTTCTTGCCCCGATCCGGCAGCACCGCCCCGCTGCTAATCTTTCAATGCGCCCAACTCCTGAGTCTGCGACACATGAAAAACAGTGGTCACGCGCGGCAGGCTACGCCCTGTAGTTTCTCCGATGTCCGCTTCGGTCTTGCGCACCTGGATAAAAGTCATTACCTTAACACCGTGCTGGCCCTTGATCACGCATCGGCCAAGCGCTTTCCAAGCCTGAAAAGTCAATACATTGGCACGTGGCAGTATTTCTTCTGCAGCTACGCCCATCGCCACAAAGCCAGCAAAAATTGCCCTGTAGTTGCAAGTGCTTTCGCCGCCACTTGCTTTAGCAAGGGCCCGGCTTTGAAATTCCTGTTGTTCAGCCATATGGACACCTTGCACCCCTTACGCCTTGAGCGCCCGCATCGACTCAGCAAGAACCCACAAGGCCCGGTTGAGTTTGATGCTCTGGTCGATCCCTGTGACCTCGCGCGTGGTCACTCGCCTGCCCTGCGCGCTGCGTCCAGTCAAACCGCCTCGCAGCATGTTTTCCTGCACTCGGTTAAAGGTGGTCTAAAGGTCGCTGCCCTGATCTGCCGCGCGCCTGGCACGCAGCAATTGATCCTCAGTGACAGGCGCTGGCGTCAGCTCGGTGTCGTACTTGAGCGCCAGCGCAGCATTGGCAAACGCTGCTTGCTCGCCGGCATTCAAAACCAGCCCTTTCATCGCGCCGCGCTGGCTGTCTACTGTTTCGAACCCTTTCAGCACGGTAAAGGCTCCCTCAATCACGTTATCCAGGACTTCGCCTGAATGGCGTACACGAATATCGCCCTGCACGTCGCCGCACACCATGCCATTGGCACAAACTAAGCGGAAGACGCCCGCAAGCATTTGGTAGCTGGACGCGCCATCGTGCGAGTTCAACAGGATGATTTCATTGGCTTCGCCGGCTCCGATCTGGCTGGCGTGGCGTAACCGCACCATGTGCTTGGTATGTTCACGCTTAGATTCGTCACGCGTGCGTGTTTGGCAAACCATGAATGGGCTAAAACCTTCCTGGCGCAGGCCCCGCAACACTTCACCAGTGGGGATGTGGGTATACCGATTCGACCGACTTTCATGCTTCGCTACCGCAAAAATAGACGGCGCCACCTTTAAAATTTGATCATCGGACAGTGGTTCATTTAAACGAAGTTCGCTGCGATTGCGACTGAAACGTGAGCTTAAAAACGTCATATTAATACTCCTAGTGCGTTAAATTGGCAGTTGATAGAGCTGCTATCTCCATTCATCCTGCATGGCGTGATTTCTGTCTCACCATAGATACAAGTATAACATACTAATGGTTAGTTTACAATCAATATTGCTACTGTATGTATCAAAATCGGGTTTTTGCGTCCTGGTTGTAGGACATTGAACGTCCGCAAATGGAATTTTTTGCGCCGTGCTTCCGGTGTCGTTGGTGCATGCACACATGCGCAAGCGTAAAAAGCCCGGCTAAGCCGGGCTCCATGTTGTGAGTTCGTCTTAAAAAAAGGAGAAAGCACGCTAAAACGGACTCTCTGTCACATTACCCCCCCCCCCGAAGTTGTGCACACTAACCCGAAATTTCTGTTGTTTAATGCGTCAGGATGCGTTACGATACATCAACTTGCATCATTCGGCGTAAAAATAAGGGTTTAGACGATATGACTATTTTCAATTTCGGCTCGGACGATGTACTGCTCGACATCGACGCGGTTTGCAAAAAGCTGTGCATCTCGCGCTCCTCTCTTGAGCGGCTGCGCAGCATCCGATCGCATTCGCAACTGCTGCGCGTCCAAAACTTCATGGGCAAGGACGATTTCGTCAGCGCTCCGGCCTTCCCTGATCCCACCCTTATTCTCGGCCGCAGCCCACGCTGGTCGGCCCGGGTCCTCAACGCGTGGATCGAGCCGGCCGCCCACGCTCCACATTCTTCCTTTTAAATTGAAAGAATAAACACCATGAAAAAAACTGACAGCTGGTGCACGCCAGTCCTCTCCCGCCACGGCAACGTGGTGTCCGGCGGCGCAGCTCGCGCCGTCCGCATCGCCGACCTCGGCGGCATGGACGAAATCGTCGAACGCGTCGCGCGCGACACCCTCGCGGCTGCCGATGCGGTCGCCGTTAAGCGACGCCGGGCCAACCTACGCCTCGTCTCCAACGGCTGATGCAACGTGCCCGGCCCGAGGCCGCCAGTGCGCTGAATGCCTTTTATACGTCGAACATTCACGGCTAAGCCTGACACAACATGATGCTGCATAAATGCCGAGCGTCCGATCTGTCAGAACGTCATTGCTGGAGCGACAGGTATTTCTGGGGTTCCGGCTTGCACCCCCGTACTGCGTGGCAATGGCCATGCCGTCGATTACGCGCTATTACAGTCCCTATTACTGCTGGGCTAGGAGCACATCAACCCGACCAGTGACTACTTATGGTGTAAAAACACTAAAATCTGAACGTACAAAGTAATACTATTGTGGTCGCTGCAACCGGCTCAACAAGCTTGACTTTCCGTTTTCTGAGCTACCCCTATTATGCGTGTCGCCTGCGCGACGACAGGCAATTCTGCCGATGACTTGGCCTAGATATGGTGCTGTTCTACAACGTCGTATCAAAAGTTACCGTCTCCCACCTTCACGCAACGACTCAAAACTGAAATGACACCGCGAACTCCCCAAGATTCACTCAATTGCTTTCTTTGACAAGCGTTAGGGAAGGGGGGCCGCCGACCACGGCGGGGAAACCGTAGGTTTCACAGGGTGGGGGAGTCGGCCGCGCAAGCGAAGCGCCGACGCGGGGGGGAGGGCCGCAGGCCACTCCCTCCGAGGGGTGAAAAAAACGTATTTCGTTTTTGAGGGGGTGCTTGCCGCCCCCTGGGGGGGGGTCAGGCAGCTTGCTGCCGCTTCAACCCCCCTTGGGGGGTCAAATTGTGGGCGCGTAGTCGCGCCGGTTTTAGGGGGTCAGGCGGCTTTGACGCCTATTTTTAATTCCCCCTTGGGGGAACATTTTTTGGATGTTGTCCACGCAATCCACAGCATTGTGACTGAAAACTACAGGTGTACTACAGGAGAGCAATACAGGGGGCAGTTCTAAAACGCTTAAAAATATAACTAAATCAACAACTTACGTGCGTTTTGCACAATTTTTTCGGGAGTTCCCATGCGTGATCGCGGGAGTTCCCATGCGTGAATAACAGCCCAAATCACCGCTAAGCCATTGATTCCAAAAGGAATTGCCTGCGGGAGTTCCCATGCGTGAATAACCTGCGTTGTCCACACTCTTTTCCACAAAATTTCAAAACGCTGCGGGAGTTCCCATGCGTGCTTTCAACAAGTCAAAAAAGCTTCTTTTGGCCGTTGGATAGCTTGGGGACATGCGTGGCCGAAGGCAGCAAAATCAGGCCGCTGCTATCGCTGCTCTCATCGACTCTGAGTCCAGGGTAAACGATGCGAACAACGTCTAGATTGCGTTTAAACGCTTTCTTGAAGTCACGTATGCCCTGCTCTGTAAAAGGTGAGCCTGACCCAAATTGGTGCTGCAGCGATTGCCACGGGATCGGTCTTGTCGCGCGTTTGACGTAACTGGATCGGTAGGTGATCCAGGCATAAATGTCCATGGCCATGGGAGCCGCGCCAAGGGTGCGGTAGGCCCTTAAATCCAAAGGGACAGGGGTTTCTATGCATTCCCTGAAAAATCGCTCTGTCAGCTCAACCTCAGAGTCCCATTTGCCCGCATCCACGATGGGTTTGTTCTTCCAAAGTTCGCTGGCGTTGTCATCGCTTCCTGACTGGGTAGGCTGGTCAATAGCGTCCAATGAATCGAATCGCCGCGCGTCGCGTGCATCGATGCGGCCGCGGTTCACTAAAGTGATGTTTTCAAAAGAGAAGGATCGCCCTTCTCCGGTCTGGTCGCGCCTCTCAACGCTCACCATAGAGGTGAAAAGCCGTTCCATCTGCTCACTCAAACGCGTCTGGGTGCCCTGCGTTCCGCCGGTGGCAACGACACCCACAGCCGATTTCAGAAAATCGGCAAGGGTATCGCCCAGGACGATGACATTGGAGCGCTTGGTGACGGCTTCCGTTACCAGCCAGGACAACAGCAGGCGTGGATACTTGCCGTACGGCACCCCTTTGGGCGATAGGATGGTCAAGGCCAAATCCCCGTTGCGTCGTTCAAAAACTTTGGTTTTGGGGTCTTTGTACGGCATGGTGGCCGACACCAGCGCCCGCGTCATAAAGCCCAGGCTGCCGGCAGATCGAGCGTCTTCTGCTTCAATG
Source organism: Polaromonas sp. (assembly GCA_025363315.1). Classification (GTDB taxonomy): domain Bacteria; phylum Pseudomonadota; class Gammaproteobacteria; order Burkholderiales; family Burkholderiaceae_C; genus Polaromonas. The sequence goes on along the minus strand of JANYED010000128.1, from coordinate 5,344 downwards.
GCCAGCGACGTGTCGATCACTTCGCGTATCCATTGCGGGACTTGATCACGCGCATAGTCAACACGCTCAACTACCGATTTTGCGTTTTTCATTCGCGTCCAGTCAGTTCGCGGGAGTTGATATTCGCCGCTGTTGTTGTTTCTGGATGGCCGCGTGTAAAATCGACACGTGCAGTCGCAACTTGTTGCGAAACCACTTTCCTAGTGCGCACAGAACGCCCGCCTGCTATGCGGGCGTTCACCTTTTCAGCGGCCACGATCGTGCTCCTGGCTCACGACAGCCTCTTTGCCACGGCTTGACGAACTTCCTCGTACTGATACATGCGCCGATGGCTGTCGGTCATTCTTTTGAACCAGGCCAATGTCGCGGTCGAGAGGGGCAAGTCCTGCTGCTTGCCGGTAAGCGCCCGCTTTGATAACACCTGCCGCGCGGCCCTGCTCAAGGGCTGCACTGAGTCGTTGTTTGATGTGGTCATGGTTGCCTTCCGATCTGAGTAAATCAATATTCTTCCATCCCAGCCCATGCTGTGGGTTATTTCTGTCCCGCACGTCCGTAACGATCAACTGAACCGCGTCGCCATACTGCTTTTTGATCTGCTCCAGACTGTCTGGCAATTGTCCTTGAATCGACGCCATCACACCAATGCTGGCGCCCCGCCCTACTTCGGTGTAGCGCTTGAGCGTGTTGTCTAGCGCGTTCTCCGGCAGTGCGTGCACGACGTGAATCACCGGCTTCAAACCGGCATCAATTACTTGCTGAATTTTCTCGATGCTGGTTACTGGATTGGACATTTGCCCTTCAAAAACCATGCGAATGCTGGTGTCAAGCTGCCCATTGGCCAGCACCTGCGACGTTTTACCGCCGCCAGGCGTTCCGGTAAGGAAAACCACCACGTCCCGCGTCGGTTCACTGTTTTCTTCCAAGTTCTGTTTAAACAACGCCGAGCTGAGAACGGCGGCACTGTTATGCACCGGGCCGTTGTATCGGTTGCGTGACTCTTTGGACGCCGCATATTCCTGAAACGTTTCCTTGAACAGGTCAGCCGCGACGTAACGCCCTTGAAAGCTATCGGGATGGCGCTTGTATTCTTCGATAAACCATTGCGGGTCTTTTTTGGTTGCCAGCATGACGGCAGCTTGTACGTTCATCCTGTCGGCTTGCTCATAGGCGTTGGCGCGGATCCCTTCCAGGGCGATGGATTTCTCGGGCTGGGGGTTGGTGATGTACTCGAATATTTCTTTGATTTCTGACGAGTCGGCGGGCCGCGTCAGCCTGGGATTGTCAAGACTGACGCGCTGCAAGCTTTTTTCTGCGGCGTCGAGCCAGAAGTCGCCTGACATGCGCCGAAAATCGATTTCGTGCCCCGCTTCTCTGGCCAATTGCGTCAGCATCGTGTTCAAAGCACGGCCGTTTCCCTCGGGAAACGGATGCGCAGCATTCCACTGTGTGTAAACCTGGGTGACCCCTTCCACGAAGGCATCGGTGTCCATGCCTTTGAGGTGGTTGCGCTCTCTGGTGGTGGCAAACGCCCTGCCCGCTTGCTCGCCAATTTCACCCTTCTCCGCAAAAACCGTTTTCCAGCCTGGCTCGGTCAGGCTTTTTTTACTGACGTTGATTTCCCGCTCTTTGCCGGCCCAGTCGTAAACGTCCTTGAAAAGATGCTCGTGAATAGCTTTAAGGTGCTCCAGGTCAAATTTGCCCGGAATGGGTTCGAGCTGGAGTTCCAGCGCCCTGATGCGCGTGAGCTGGTATTCGACCTCGTGCAACTGCGCGCCGTCGATGATGCCCAGCTTGTTATGCAGGACACCCTCATCATTGCGATAGGGATTCAAGGGGGGTGTGCTCATAAACCGAACGCGACACGTACTGCACCGTCCATATTGATGGCCATGCCTCGCAACTGGCTCAATTGTTCCTGATAGCGTGCCTCGATTATCGAACGACGACTATCGCCCTGCCCTATCTGTTTCAGAACGGATTGGGCCCCGACCATTTTGGCCTGCAGTTCGATGAATGTGCTGACTTCCTGCAGGCTGGCTCGTCCGGCCAAAAGTGCTTCATCCAAAGCCCGCATACCCGCACTCCGTTCAAAACCTTCCAGGCCCATGATGGCGTCAGCCTGCTGCATAGCTGCTCTCAGCTTGTTTACAGCATCCGTTGGCGGGGTCTGTACATCAGCCATGTCGTTCCAGTGTTTTTCGAGCTTTGCTCACGGCCCGCATGATTGGTTCCAGCAGAGCATCTGCATCCGCCTTGCGCTTGATTTTAGGCAGCATGTCGGACAGCGCTTGCAATGATTGACCCAAAGGCACGGGTAGCGTCAGCGTAAAGCTGACTTGTCGCCAAAATAAATCCTGCTCGGCCAGCGCCGCCCGAACATGGCGCAGCGCGTTATTCACCGCCTCGATGCGGATCCCGTCCTGAGCTGCGATGGCTGTTGCATCCATTCCCTCCAAAAAATGCCGCCGCATTCTGTCTTTGGTTTGATCCTCCATGCGCGGCATTTGAGCGAGGACCTTTTCCAGGTCTTCTGAACGAGCGCGCACGATCACGACCCCCCGCTGCGGCTGCTGGCTATCGCCCTGTTGTGGCGATAGCTGCTCGCTGAGTTTGGCGCGCACGCGGCGTATCGTGTTGGCGACCGTTTCTAGACTCACGGAATCCCTCGATGCAATATCTCTTAGCGTCAGGTCTTCCAGAAAATACGCTCGCACGCGTGACTTGCTGGGCTCTTGCATCCGGGTCATGGATGCAAGGGCTCTTTCTAACTGCGCCGGGTCTGCGCGTGCGGTGTTAGCCGGTGCCGATATTGCCCCGCCCTCATATGGTGTCAAGCCTTTGGGCATGGTGTCTCTCGTCACGGTGTAGTCTGTTGGCGGTTGCAGTCAGGCGGCTATCGGACCGATAGCAAACGCAGCTCGTCGGCACGGTAAGCTCGTCGGGTCAAACCCAAGTCACCAAACTCCACAATCGCATAACTAGCGTCGGGGTGACGCGACATGTTGGCCAGTCGCGGATCGCCATGCTTGTTGGTCAACGATTTAAATTCTTTGGCGAAGTCCGATGCCGGTGAAATTTCCACCACCAAAATCGCGTTGGCCAGATCGCGACTGACGCCGCCCCGGCTGCGCCATGCGGGTTCGTTATCGGCATCGGTGTCGGACTCCCTGCTTTTGCGCACCTTTGGTGCTGGTTTGCTCTTGGCCTGCTTTGCGAACTTCTCAGCAATGTCGCGCTTGTTGGCAGACGCTGGCGCCATCTTGAGCTGCTGGATAAGGGCCTTGGCTTGCTCGGGTGCTTTGCGCTCCATGGAGGCGACCGTTGCCAGCACGGCTCGGTCTGCTGTCACGCCCTCCTCCACCAGTTGGCCCATGATTTCACCGCCACCGGCAATGCTCGTCAGTTTGGAAACCCATGATTTGCTTTTGCCGTACTTGGCCGCCACCACGGCCAGGCTACCGTTGGCCGCTTTCAAGTCCATATCCACGCGCATCGCCAGGTCAAGGTTGCTGAGGTTTTCCCGATGGATGTTTTCGTACAGGTGGATCTTTTCGGCAGCTTCGTCATCCACTGTTTTAACCAGGCACGGCACGACCAACAAACCCGCCATCTTTGCCGACCGCCAGCGTCGTTCGCCGGCGATGATTTCATATTTACCGCCACCGATAGGCCGTACCAACAAAGGTGACAGTATCCCTACTTCTTTTATCGTGTCCGCAAGCTCTGACAAACCAGCCTGGTCAAACTCTGTACGCGATTGATGCGCATAGGGAATCAAATCCCCCACAGCGATATTCGCGGCCACCGCGTCTTTCTTGTAACCGTCCAATGATTTGCCCAGACGGGCAATGGAGCCTTGAAGTGAACTTGTCATGATCGGCTCCTTATTTGATCAACATGGTTTTGAGAATGCTGGCGCAGGCTGCACGCAGCTCTTGCGCGGCAAGGCGTTGGCTCGCGCCCCCGCTGCGCGCCCAAACCGGCTGGGAAGCCGCCATGGCACTCGAAATGCTGGTGCGTTCGTGGATACGCGTGGGCAGGAGCATGCCCGGTGCAGCCAGCTCGATTTGCTCCAGTGTTTTTTTCTCGTCGAGGCTGCGACTGTTGATTTTGTTGGCCAGTAAACCCAACACCTGTAGCGCGGGGTTGTATTCCTTCTTGACGGCTTCGATGGTGTCCATCAAGTCGCCCAAGCCGTCAACGCTTTCGCGCGCTGGTGCAAACGGCATGACCACATAATCAGCGGCCATCAGCGCAGCCCGCAGCCGCTTGCCCAAAGTCGGCGGCGGGTCTATCACACAGATATCAAACGATGGCGCCAGGCTTTGAAGGCTATCCCGCAGACTTTCAGGCAGCAACTTCGGCACCTCATCGACCCGTACCAGACGGTGATCGCCCGAAAACAAGGCTGCGCTGCCTGGTGCGATGAATTTGCCAGACAAGGGCAGGGCAGGGCGCTTGCGCCCTTCAAACAGTGACAAAGCTGGCGACGCCTCTTTGTCAATCGCCTCGGTCGTCAGGTTGCGTGAAAAGTTGCCTTGGCCGTCAAGGTCAACTGCCAAAACCGAATGCTTGAGCTCGGCGGCATAAAATGCAAAATGCGTGGCCAGCATCGATTTGCCTTGACCGCCTTTCTGGATCGCAAAAACTATGGTTTTCATGGTTGTATCCTAGTGCAAAGTGGAACGGCTTCGGACGCTGCAACATCCGGGTTCGGCCGTGATTGCCTAAGATTAGGCAACATTTAATTATACCATGCTAACGGTTAGTTATTGCGTTTCCCGTGGGAAACGGTGCACGAAATAAATTTTAATCTTAGGAAGACTATGGCGCTATTGGTAAAAGTTTGGGGAAATACATATCTAAATCCGGCTTGCATTGGCAAGATTGAATTTTCACAAAAATTCGACAACGGCAAGAAGATAAGAACGTCGACGACGGCTGTATATGACCTCACAGGACAACACCTGCTTTTAGAGGCAATTTCAGAAGTCTCGACTGAGTGCTCATCATCAACTACCGACGATGCTGGACGTGACAACTTCCGGCACGAGCAGGTTGTTCAATCAATTTTGAATGAAAAAGACGCTGAACTGTGGACACCAAAAAAATAGCAACAATTGAGATTGTTCGAGTGACCTGTGGAGAGAGTTTCTAGAGAAACATTGTTTTTTGCCCCACCCCGACGCGACACCCAGCACGAGCCACCACACCAAACTCACCACGCGCCCTTGAAAAGCAAATCAAGCCGTCGATCGGTCAACCCCCTCGCCATCAGCCATGTCGCGGTAAAACAGTCCGGGGGACTGTTTTATGAGGGTGGTAGCGTGAAGAAAACACCCCT
>JANYED010000120.1 GCA_025363315.1 Polaromonas sp. | reverse complement strand
CAAAAATACAAACGGTAAAAACACCCACATGAAGGGCAATCCCAGCACGGGTGTGCCTTCACGCTTCATGAAATAAACGTAGTCCCAAGTGGCCGGAATGGCGTAGAGGGCCAGCCCACCTATCAACATATTGCCCACAATCTGCATGACTTGCCGTATGCGGTGGCCAGCACTGTTCCATAACAAGTCAAAGGCCACGTGTTCCCGCTCAGGCACCACAATGGCTGCTGCCCACAAAATAATCCAGACATACAAAATCACCGCCAGCTCGTCTGTCCAAGCCAGTGGTTTGTTAAAGCCAAAGCGTGCTGCGACCTGAATCACAAACACGATAAACAGCGTTAAAAACAAGCCACCGCCAATCGCGTTGGCGGCTTTTTTAAACCACACAGTCACTTGCTTTATTACTCTTATTTCGTCGCGTTGATTCGCTCAAGCAAACCTTTGGGCCATACCTTGGCGTAGTCAGAGTTCAAGTACGCGGTTTGCACAGTTTTGCGAAACGCCTCCACATCGGGCGTGGTGACTTGCAGGCCTTGCTGTTTAAAGTAGTCGACCGATTGGGTTTCTTCCTTCATACGGTTCTCATTGTTGTAAGCCGTTGCCGCGTCGGCAGCGGTTTTGACCTTCTGTCGCTGCGCCGCGGTCATGCTGCTGAGCGCCTTGTTCGAGATGGCAATAAACAAGCTGTCCACCAAATGGCTGGTCAGCACGATCTGTTTGGTGACTTCATAAAACTTGGCGGCACGCACGGTGGGCAGTGGGTTGTCTTGGCCGTCAATGGTGCCAGTTTTTAGGCCCAGGTAGACCTCGCCAAAAGCCAGCGGCGTAGGCGTCACGCCCAGCGCTTCGCCCAAAAACAGCCATTCCTTGCTGCCCGGCATGCGCAGCTTGATGCCTTTCAAATCTGCCGGTGTTTTAACGTTGCGTGCCTCACGCAGGTTAACCTGCCGTGTGCCCAGGTAGGCAGTGGCCAGCGGCGTGATGTCCATCTTGTCAGCGACAGTTTTAAACATTTCCGTGCCAATCGGGCCGTTGAATATTTTTTGCTGATGCGCCGGGTCACGCACCATGTAGCCCGCCGTGAAGACTGAAAACTCAGGCACCAGCTTGGCAATGTCAAAGGCTGAAATGGTAGTCAGCTCAAGGTTGCCGCGCGCCATGGCGGCAGGCTCAGCGCCTTGTTTAAACAGCGACGCATTCAGGTTAATCTGCACATCAAACTCACCCGGCGCGCTTTTTTCAAGCGTGTCTTTAAACACTGTCCACATCTTGGCATGCCAGTCGTCGGGCACGGCGGGGGTCGATATGCGCAGCAGCACTTTTGACTGTGCCAGCGCGGCGGGAAGGGCAGTTGTCAAAAGCGTGGCAGCGCCCGCGGCCAGCAGGCTTCGTCGTGTGGTGGGTGTTTTTAAGGAGGACATGTCTGCGTCTTGAGTTGTTGTTGCAGGTAATTATCATGGAAGCTATTGCGCCAACCCTCACAGAAATACCCCATGACGCCTGAACCTCTGCAAATTTTGCAAGCCAACTACAGTGACGCTGTTCATGCGCATGCCATCGTGCAGTTGCTCGCCGCCTACGCCCAGGACCCGGCGGGCGGTGGCCAACCGCTCAGTGATTTCGCAAAACAAAACCTGGTGCAAGAGCTCGCCAAGCGCCCGCAAGCTTTCAGCGTGCTGGCTTTTGACCAGGCGATGCCTGTGGGCCTGGTCAACTGCATCGAAGGCTTTTCAACTTTTGCCTGCAAGCCGCTGGTCAACGTGCATGACGTGGTTGTGCTGGCAAGCCATCGCGGCCAGCGGGTGGGTGAGCAGATGCTGGCATTGTGCGAGCAAATCGCTTTGCAACGCGGCGCATGCAAACTCACGCTGGAGGTGCTGAGTGGCAACCGCAGCGCCATCAGATTGTATGAACGTATCGGCTTTACGGGCTACCAGCTGGACCCGGCCAAATTTGCACAGTGGGGCACCGCGCAGTTTTTACAAAAGTGGCTTTGAGCGGCGCGGCACACGCGATGTAGACTGCAAGCCATGCACCTAGCTCAATCGTTTTGTGTTCGTTTTGTTGTGCAGGTTACGCTGCTGTTTGGCTCACTTGGCTCAGCGCAGGCAGCTGACGAAGCCGCACTGTCTGAAAAAGCGGTCTCTTACAAGCTCACTGTCGGTCAGTACCAGCTGTCTGGCGGGGGCTCGCCCGCTGGGTCTGGACTCGACGTTAATTTGCGCGCTACCGGCAGCTTTGGCAATGCGTGGTTGGGCTGGTATGGCTCGGCCTCGCAAGACATCAAACAACTGCGTGCAGGCTGGGACAGCAGCTACAAGCTGGGGCCAGTGCGCTTCATGCCGTCGCTGCAAATCGCGTCAGGCGGCTTTGTGGGCGGCAGCGCGATGGTAGAGACAGGCGACACCTGGTTTGCGGGCGCGGGACTTGGCCGCACGAACCTGCGCAATTACGCCAATTTGAACTTTGACCCGAACGACGCCTGGATGTTGTCCGGCGGATACCGCTGGGCCGACAACCATTTTCTGGCGCTGCAAGTGGTGCGCGACAACCGCGAGAACCCGGACCAGCAAAACGTGCATGTGGTGTACCGCGCGCCAGTAAACGGCAACGCCAGCGATCGCTTGACGCTGGATTTGCTGCAAAAAAAGGGATTTGTTGGCGGTTTGCCGATCAACCGATTGGGCCTGTCAGTAGGTTACGACTGGCCACGCTACTTTGTGCGAGCAGCCTGGGACCCGCAGGTTAACTTTACGTCGCAGGATATGTTGCGGTTGTCGGCTGGCGTGCGGTTTTAGATTGGCGCGCTGGTGGACTGCAAGGTTGGCTCGCTATTTATTTTGTAGCTGCTCGCGCCCGTATTCAGGCCTCAACAGGCATATTTCCCACTAAAATCGTCAAAGGTGAAGTTTTTTGAAACGCAGACACATTGGTGCACCGCGTCTGACTTGCGTCACTTACCCTCCGATTAGGACGTGAACCCCGAAACTACAGCGCCGTGAACTTGCGCAAAGATGCTGACCGGCCACGCCGCACCGACTGCTCCGCGGAGACCCGATTGAAGCCATAGCTGAACTCCCTTTGGCGTGAGTAGCTCTTGGATTGCCTGCTGGCAGGCGAAAACCTCACTCCCGGACAGGACCTTCACATCATGGGACCAGTAATTTCTAGCCTTTTGTGTAGTGTTGGTTCATCCAGTTCAACGCGTTTGAAATTGGCATCAACAGCTTGACGCGCAGGCCAATCGAGGGCGGATTCCAATTAATCTAGCCAACCTGTCGTCCAGCCAAGTCCAAACGCTATATATTCAGGAGCTAGTCGCGCCCATACCTATTGGCTTTCAAGGGTTTTAATTGCCTAAATATAGAACTTCAAGGAGATGCTGACGCTCACTGCAGCTTTCAGCGACACGTCACGATCGCATGCGTTGCGGTGTGCATCACGTTAGGCTGGGCAACTTGCTGCGCTCTTGTTATTTTTACCGCCCAATGATTGTTTTTGCATTAA
>JANYED010000060.1 GCA_025363315.1 Polaromonas sp. | reverse complement strand
CATGCGCCTGTTCATCGGCAAGGCCGTCAAAGACGAACGCGCCCTGATTGAGGCCAACACCGGCCAGCCGCTGACCGACGATTGGATGCACCGCTTTCGTGAACGGCGTAACGCGGGCCTGCTGGCCAACGTCACGGCGATTGGCGGTGCAGTAGAGGCGGCGGCCAGCATCCATGCGCTGTTTGATGGCCGTATTGCCTGCGCGTCGGGGGCGGACCGGTTCAAGGTTGAGCTGCAGATGCACAAGTGCGGCTTGATGCCGTACTTCCAGGGGCGCATCTTTAGCGGTCACGAGACGCCGCGCTCCAAACCTTTTCCTGATGTGTATCTGGCCGCCGCTGCCGCACTCGGCGTAAACCCCAAGCGCTGCGTGGTTGTGGAAGACACCGTCACCGGCGTGATGGCCGGGGTGGCGGCTGGCGCCACGGTGTTTGGCTACAGCCCGCCTGAAGCGGGGCACGACTCGCCAGACCCGCTGCGCAAAGCCGGTGCCGCGTACATATTTACAGCCATGAGCGTCCTGCCACAGTTGCTGGGTTGACGGCCTTTGGCCTTACCAGCCGTGCGTGCCCGCATTGCCTTTAAATGGCCCGACCAATTCGGGCGTGATCCACCCGCCGTAAAACCCGCCCGGCTGCGGCGTGACTGCTCCACCGCCCACGGTGCAGTCCAGGTTGGTGGGGTAAAAGGCAACGCAGTTGGCAATCGCTTCGGCGCCTGCCAGTGGCTTGGGGTAGCTCCACGCCACGCCGGGCAATGTTTGCGTGCCACCAGTGCCATCGACAAGTGACCAATAACTGGCTGGTCCTTTCCACTCACAAAACGAGCTACCCTTGCTGGGCTGCAGCAGGGCGCGGTTCACGTCGGCCCAGGGAATGTAAAAGCTTGGCGGGTGCGCGGTTTCTAGCACTAGCACCGCGCTGTGCGTGCGCGCTACCTCTACACCGTTCCACGCAATCACCACCTCGCGCGCATCCTGCGCCAGCCTGGGCGGGCGCGGAAAGTCCCACACCGACACCTGGCCCGGACCGGGCACCACGGCAAAAGGTGGCCGCGTCTGGCCGCGCCAGTTCCAGTGGGCGCGCGCGGCGTCTAGCCAGGGGAGGGTGGTTTTGGTGGTCATAGGTTCATTTTTAGGCAGATTTGGCGTCAAGGCAGCCTAAAGGGTAATTTTGGCGTTTTCAACCCAGTTTAGGGTTCAAAATGGCTGTAGCCCAATAGATACGGGCGCGAACAGCTCCTGAAATCATAGTTATTCGGGGTGTTGGTTCGCATCCATACCCATCGATTCGCCCCCATCGTCACCCACCCGCAAAACCACCCCCCGTGATAAGCTGCGGGTCCCCGTTTAAAAAGACTGCCTTAACCCACAAGCGAGACAACACCATGCCCGGACTCCTACCCAACGTTGACCCAGACGGCCTGCTCGAATTCTCGGTCGTCTACACCGACCGCTCGCTCAACCACATGTCCAAAAGCTTCGGCCATGTGATGACCGACATATCAAGCATGCTCAAAGAGGTGTATCACGCCCATTCAGCCGTGCTGGTGCCCGGCAGCGGCACCTACGGCATGGAAGCAGTGGCCCGCCAGTTTGCCGCTGGCAAGCATGTCATGGTCATCCGCAATGGCTGGTTCAGCTACCGCTGGACGCAAATTTTTGACATGGGCAACATCCCCGCGTCGCACACGGTGCTCAAAGCCCGGCAAGCCACCAAAGGCGCCCAAGAGCCGTGGGCACCCGCACCAATCGCCGAAGTGCAAGCGGCCATCGCCAAGGAAAAGCCCGCCCTGGTCTTTGCCCCGCACGTTGAAACCTCCGCCGGCATGATGCTGCCCGACGGCTACTTGCGTGCCGTGGCTGACGCGGTGCACGCCGTCGGCGGCCTGTTCGTCCTCGACTGCATTGCATCAGGCGCGATGTGGGTAGACATGCAGGCCACCGGTGTTGACGTGCTGATATCAGCCCCACAAAAAGGCTGGAGCAGCTCCCCCTGCTGCGCCATGGTGATGCTGAGCGAACGCGCCCGCACAGCGATTGACGGCACCACCAGTTCCAGCTTTGCATGTGACTTGAAAAAGTGGCTGCAGATCATGGAAACCTACGAAAAAGGCGGCCACGCCTATCACGCCACCCTGCCAACAGACGCACTGACCCGCCTGGCCGCAGTCATGAAAGAAACCCAGGCCTACGGCTTTGCTAAAGTGCGCGCCGAGCAAATGGCACTGGGCAGCAAGGTGCGCGACCTGTTTGAAAGCCGAGGCCTGAAAAGCGTCGCCGCCGAAGGCTTCAAAGCCCCAGGCGTGGTCGTCAGCTACACCACCGACCCAGAGATTCAGTCAAGCAAAAAGTTTTTGACAGAAGGCCTGCAAACCGCCGCCGGCGTGCCCCTGCAATGCGACGAAGGCGCAGACTTCATGACCTTCCGCATTGGGCTGTTTGGGTTGGACAAGTGGCATAACGTGGACAAGACTGTGGCTAATTTGGCTGGCGCGTTGGATCGGATTGGGATGAAAGCGCCTGCGGCAGAGGCTGTTGCTGCCTGATTGAGCCAATTCTTGTAGCGGGCGTGTTTTATATCAATTTGATATAATTCGTAGATGCACGTCATCTCCCTCAAAATGCTTCGCACGTTCTGGCAGAAGCACCCAGAAGCAGAGAGCGTTCTACGCGAATGGCACTTAGGTGTTGAGCACGCCGAACTTAAAGACTTTAACCATATCCGTGAGTTTTTCAATTCGGCCGATTACGTGCCGCCGTTCACCGTGTTTGATATCGGCGGCAACAACTATCGCGTGGTGGTTCTCGTCAGGTACAGATTCAAAAAAGTCTTTGTGCAAAAAGTCATGACGCACCGCGAATACGACAACTGGAACAAACTCTATCGAAAAGGCAAGGTCTGACCATGCAAGCAACACAAGCCCAAACTGTTAAACCCATAAACATGTCTGCCCTTCAAGCGTCCTGGCAGGCATTCGACAACATGGCGCACCTGCGTTCCATTCATACCGAAGCGGACTACGACCGCACCGTCAAAATGATGAACTCGCTATTGGACGTGGTTGGAGATGATGAAGATCATCCACTCTCCGGTCTGCTTGATCTGACGTCTGACTTGGTGTCGCGCTATGAACAGGAGCACCACCCGATTGAAGCCGCTGAACCAAAAGACGCGCTGCGATTTCTGATGGAAGCGCGCGGTTTGAAGCAGGAAGACTTGGCTAGCGTTGTTCCGCAAAGTAATCTTTCAGCAATTCTGGCGGGGAAGCGAAAGATCAGTGCTGCCATGGCGGGCAAGCTGGCTGGGTTTTTTGGTATCAGTCCGGCGATATTTGTGCCTCGTTGAGTGTTCACGAAGTATTAAATTAGTGTTAGTAACTTTCTATGTGCGTCCTACATTCCTAAGTACTGTGCCAGAGTCAAGTGCCTGTTTAATCGCTATTTTTCTCAACTAATCAATTCGAAATTCTAAAAAATAGAGGGTGAGATGAG
>JANYED010000014.1 GCA_025363315.1 Polaromonas sp. | reverse complement strand
GACGCGATCCCCGGCCCGTTTGCAGCCGCGTACTACACCCAGCGCGCCACGGCTGGCCTTGTCATCACCGAGGCGACCGCCATCACCCAGCAGGGCCAGGGCTATTCAGACGTGCCGGGCCTGTACGGTACCGAACAACTCGATGAATGGAAAAAAGTCACCCATGATGTGCATGCCGCTGGCGGCAAGATTGTGGTGCAGTTGTGGCATGTGGGCCGCGTGTCGCACACGTCACTACAGCCTGACAAGGGCGCGCCGGTAGCGCCATCAGCCATCACCGCCAAAACCAAAACGGTGTTGATCGAAGGTGGCAAGCCGGTGTTTGCGGCAACGTCTGAACCGCGAGCCCTACGCGCTGAGGAGCTGCCCATGCTGGTACACAGCTTCCAGACAGCGGCCCGTAACGCAGTCGAAACCGCAGGCTTTGACGGCGTTGAAATCCACGCGGCCAATGGCTACTTGCTGGACCAGTTTTTAAAAACCGGCGCCAACCACCGCAAAGACGACTACGGCGGCAGCATTGAAAACCGCGCCCGCCTGCTGCTCGAAGTCACCCGTGCCGTGACCGGCGCTGTCGGCGGCGGCTGCACCGGCATTCGCCTGTCGCCGGTGACCAAAGCCAATGACATCAACGACGCTGACCCACAGCCGCTATTTGACTATGTGGTGCGTGAGCTGGCCACGCTGAACCTGGCCTACATCCATATCATTGAGGGCGACACCAGCGGCGCACGTGACATGGCCGAGCGCCCTTTTGACTATGCCGCTTTGAAAGCCGCCTACCGCCAGGCGGGCGGCAAAGGCGCGTGGATGGTCAATAACGGCTACGACCAGGCTATGGCCGAAACGGCGGTGAAAGAAGGCGACGACCTGGTGGCCTTTGGCAAGCTGTACATCGCCAACCCTGACCTGGTGGCGCGCCTGAAGCAGGGCGGGCCTTTCAACGCAGGCGACCAGAAGACCTGGTACGGCGGTGGGGCTGAGGGCTATACGGACTACCCGACGCTGTAGTTTGCGCTATAGATTCAGGAGCTGTTCGCGCCGGTATTGATTGGGCTGAAGGCCGATTAGATGGGTAAAAACGCGAATTTTTGAGCGATTTTGACGCCCCGGCAGTCATAATGATTTCATGACGACCATCCCCGCACTGATTCTGGCTGCCGGGCGCGGCGAGCGAATGCGGCCGCTGACGGACACCTGCCCGAAGCCGCTACTGAAAGTGCGTGGCAAGGCGCTGATTGACTGGCACGTTCAGGCGCTGCTCAAGGGCGGCTTTACTGACCTGGTCATCAACACCGCTTGGCTGGGGGAGCAGTTTGAGCCTCATTTTTCAGCTCATTTTGAGCATTTAATACGCCTGCAGCCCAATCAATACGGGCGCAAGCAGCTATCAATTTCATACTCGCACGAAGGTGTTGACTTTGGCGGCGCGCTTGAAACCGCTGGAGGCATTGCGCGGGCGCTGCCGATGCTGGGTGATGCATTCTGGGTACTGGCGGGCGATGTATACACGCCGGGTTTTAAATTTACCCAGGCTGCGGTTGAGCGCTTTGCAGCCAGCGGCAAGCTGGCGCATCTGTGGCTGGTGCCCAACCCTGCACACAACCTGAAGGGGGATTTCGGGCTGAGTGCGGACGGGCTCGCCTTGAATTTACCCGGCGATTCAAAAGAGCCTCGCTACACCTTCAGCACCATCGCGCTGTACCGCAAAGCGTTTTTTGACGCACTGCACAGCTCGATACCTTATGGCAACCCACAAGGCATCAAAGCCCCACTGGCCCCCATGCTGCGCGCTGCGATGGACAATCAGCAGGTTAGCGCCGAGCTGTACACGGGCGAGTGGACAGATGTGGGAACGCCCCAGCGGCTGGCAGAATTGAACCGAAGCTAAAACATTTGAAAAGATGACCATGACTGTCTACCAAAAACGCCGTGCACTGGTTGCCAAAGCCCTGAAGGCAGCAGGTGGCGGCATTGCCATACTTCCCACCGCACCCGAATCACCACGCAACCGCGACAGTGACTTCCCGTATCGGCACGACAGCTATTTATTCTACCTGACAGGTTTCAGTGAGCCCGACAGCTGGCTGGCCATAGACAGCAGCGGCAAAACCACGCTGTTTTGCCGCCCCAAAGACCTGGAGCGCGAGATCTGGGACGGCATTCGGCTGGGGCCAAAAGCGGCCGTCGCAGGCCTGAATGTTGACGCGGCTTTTAGCGTGGACGAGCTGGACGCAAAAATGCCCTTGCTGCTGAGCAACCAACAAGCCGTGTGGTTCCCCTTCGCCACGCACCGGGGGCTGGAGACGCAGGTTGACGGCTGGCTGGGCAAGGTGCGTGCGCGCATCCGCTTCGGTGCTGAATGCCCGCAAAGCCAGCACGACTTGTGCAAGCTGCTGGACGAAATGCGGCTGATCAAAGATGTGCATGAAATTGCTATCTTGCGCCGGGCCGGGGCTATTTCAGCCGGCGCACACGTGCGGGCCATGCAAACCAGCTCTAGCATGCTGCGCAAGCCGCCTAAAAGCGCTGGCTATCTGGTGCCGCGTGAATACCATTTAGAGGCCGAGCTGCTGCACGAATTCCGTCGCCACGGCTCGCAGTACCCGGCTTATACCAGCATCGTTGCCGCCGGGGCCAACGCCTGCATCTTGCACTACCGCGCCGACACGGCTGAGCTGAAAGCAGGCGACTTGTGTTTGATAGACGCAGGCTGCGAGCTCGACGGCTACGCCAGCGACATCACCCGCACCTTTCCGGCCAACGGCAAATTCACGCCCGCCCAGCGCACGCTGTACGACATTGTTTTAGCCGCGCAAGAAGCCGCCATTAAAGTGACCAAGCCGGGCAAGCGTTTTACCGACCCACACGACGCCGCCACCCGGGTACTGGTGCAGGGCATGCTGGACGTTGGCCTGCTCGACAAAAAAAAACACGGCAGCGTTGACGACGTGCTGCTAAGCGGCGCGTACCGCCAGTTCTACATGCACCGCACTGGCCACTGGATGGGCATGGACGTGCACGACTGCGGCGACTACACCGAGCCGGGCAGCAAACCGCGCCCCGAGCGCGACCCGCTGGGTGAAATGGTCATGAAAAAACCACCCCGCATTTTGCGCGCAGGCATGGTGCTAACGATAGAGCCTGGCATTTACGTGCGCCCCGCCAAAGGTGTGCCCAAAGAGTTCTGGAACATCGGCATTCGCATTGAAGACGATGCGCTCGTAACCGCAAAAGGATGCGAGTTGATGACGCGCGGTGTGCCGGTGAAGGCTGATGAGATTGAGGCTTTGATGTGCTGATGGGCAGCTTGCTGCGGGAAACCACCACACTCCACCGCCGAACAGGTCAGCAGGAAACTGGTTTTTAAGCAACTCTTACAAACTCAGGTGAGCGGCAGAGCGCCGCATGACAGGCTACCTTTTGTTTTGAGTTTTGCGTTATGGCTCTGTAAAAGCGGTAACGGTAAGGAGAGTTGCCTGTAGTAAGGGCACAAAGCTACTTTCGGCACCTCAAGCAAAGGTTGTCAATTCACCCCGGTTACGGCAAGCCGGTAGCCGTTACCCCGCAAGTGACTAAAAACGTCGCACTCGAGACCGATGGAAAGTTAGGACTGATCAAGACACCGGAAACGAGGTTTGAAAAAGGAAAACTGGCTGCAGGGCACATGTTTGCTACCGTTGAGCTGCACGTCACAGTGGTGCAATTAAGCCCTGGGCTCAAAATATCTTTAAAAGTGGCGCCTGCTGCGGCGTCAGGGCCCGCGTTTGAGGCAACCACGGTGTAAGTGGTTGTGCTGCCAGCAGCCAGCGTGGTGGTACTGTTTGTTTTGGTGATGTTTAAGTTCGCAGCAAGCTTACGGTTGGTGAAGGTGCAAACAATGTTGGTGGGCGCGGCAACGGTACCAAACGCAGTCGCAGCGGCACTCAAAAGCACGCTGCCACCGTTGACGCCGTTGATAGTGGGCGTGGCTGTCCCGCCGGCTGCCAAACCTGTGCAAGAGATGGCTTCTAAAGTAAAGCCAACTGGCGCAGATTCTGTGAGCGTTATTGCAGAATTTGCGTTGATGCCCTCTGATTGTGATGTCACGGTTGCACCAGCGACAGTTGTTGTAACGGGTTGCGTGACCCAACCGCTGGTTCCGGTAAAGGTGAAAGTGCCCGTCCCACCGTTAGAAACTTTGCGAACAGTCAGTGAAGGCAAATCAGAATCGATGGGTAAAAATGTGTAGGAGTTTTGGCGCTGGCATGCGGTTGACGCACTGTCGCAACCAGCCGTGCCTATGATGTTCCCTCCGATAACAGTGATGCCTGTGATGGGTGCTGCGTAGCGAGCATAAACCTCATATTGGTTGCCAGTGCCAATACCTGCTTGCACATCAGCAGAGTTCTGCTGGTCAAAACGGATGCCGCCTGCAACCGGTGTACCCGCCACCAGCGTTGTTGGGCTGCCTCTGACCACAGAACTTGCTCCCACAAACTCTACAAATTCACGTGCTTGGTTGGCGGCGCCGTTGCCATCAACGTCTTGCGCGCTGGCAACCAGGCCGTAAAGTGGCGTAGGCGTGGCGGTGCCAGTTTGCACAAAAGCGAAGTCAAATCTGACAAAGCACTCTCTAGCACCCGCGTTGCCTGCGCAGGTAATAACGGGTTGAAAGCGCTCCGGGAAAACGGTGTTGTCGTCGAGATTGAGAAGCGCTGGAAGGACACCGTTGAACTGGGCTAAGGTAACTAAGGCGTCTATGTTGGGTAAAACATTGGGGTAACGATACACAGCGCCTTGACTCAATGCGGTGCCTGAAACAAGTGCGGCAGGCCCAGTAAAGTTCAAAAAAGTTTGTGATTGCGCAAAAGCAGGAACGAGCAGCGCCAGCAACATCACTATATTGCGCAATTGCACGGTCACTTTTGTTGATCTAGTCATATGCGTATTCATTGCATGGATCTCAATTATTACTAAGTAAGTATTCAAGGCGGTAGTTGGTGACGGCCCCTATTATAAAGACACAAAGCAAATAAAGACCGCTAAGGGCGCAACGCGCAGAAATTAAGATGCTCGAGTCCTTGGAATTTCTGAAAATTGTCAAATAGTTGGCAGAATATTGGGCGAAAACCGTCGCGGTTAACTTCTACGTCTGCAAGTTATGAAAGTACAACGATCTGTCCAGGGAATATTAGGCGGGCGTTTGTAACAGCACTTTCATACCAAAGAGCTCTAATATCTACGCGCGGTATGAGCAAGACGGCTATGCCAGTGACATCACCCGCACCTTTCCGGCCAAAAGCGTACCCAAGGAGTTCTGGAACATCGGCATCCGCATTGAAGACGACGCGCTGGTGACAGCCAAAGGCTGCGAGCTGATGACGCGCGGTGTGCCAATGAAGGCTGATGATATTGAGGCTTTGATGTGCGGGTAAGTGCGCGCAACCCTTAGTAAACTCAAGTAATGAAAATTCTCATCCGTTACTTCTTCAAAACCCTGCGAGTCATCCTTGGCCCGGTGATGCTGCTCAAGGAAAAACTGACCCAGCCCAAAGGCATCGTTCGCATGGGCGTTGCTCAACAAAGCGTTGATCAGCAGTGCCAAACGCTGGCTTTGTACCAGTACAAAACCTGCCCGTTTTGCATGAAAGTCAGAAAAGAAATGGCCCGTTTGTCACTCAATATCCAGAAGATTGACGCGCAACCGCCAGGCAGTGACCGGGACATGCTGACGCGCGAAGGCGGCCAGACCAAAGTGCCTTGCTTGAAGATTACTGATGCGGCGGGCAAGAGCCAGTGGCTGTACGACTCTGAAAAGATTGTTGGGTATTTGCGCGGGCGGTTTGCCGGGACTTAAGTGTTTTGACAAAAGAGTAATGACTGGCGGGCTTATTGCTTGTCTGGTGCATGCCCACCCGCGCCAACCCAGCCATAGCCGCCACCGAATGGCGAGCACAAGAGCTTTTGCTCATGAGCGAGGTCATGCGCCTGGTGGGCAAAAGCCTGGCGCCGGAGGTGGTGCTGCGGGAAATGCTGCACCTGATATCCGAGCTGCTGGGGCTGAACCGGGGGCGGATTGTGCTGGCTGATTTTGTGGGGGACATTGCACTTGAAGGCTTGGCGGATCGCAAGCCTCCTCGACATGAAGCGCGCAACCCTGCTGCCCATCCCACCTCCAGCATTCGCTACGCCTACGGTCTGACCAAAACTGAAATGGCTCGCGGCCGTTACGGCCCGGCTGAAGGCATCACGGGCCGGGTGCTGGCCACGGCGCAGCCCATCATCGTGCAGGACATTGATGCCGAACCGCAGTTTCTGGCGCGCTCGGTCACGCGGGACAAGCTGCCGCAAGAGGTCGTGGCCTTCATTGCGCTGCCGATTGAAGTCAATCGGGAAGTGATTGGCGTGTTGGCCTGCCACCGCATTCGCAGCCGCGACAGGCAGCTCAATGACGATGTGGCAATTTTAAAAATTTTGGCCACGCTGGCGGGGCAACTGCTGCAATTACAGGCGCTGGTGGGTGAAAAGACCCGTGCGCTCCAGGCCAAAAATCAGTTGCTGACCCGCGCGCTGGAGACCGCCGCCGCACGCTACGGCATCATCGGCACGTCACCCCCGCTGCTGCAAGCGCTGAGCGAACTTGAGCGTGTGTCTGAAGCCACGGCCAGTGTGCTGCTGCTGGGGGAGTCAGGCACCGGCAAAGAGCTGTTTGCGCGGGCGGTGCACCTGTCCAGCCAGCGGCGCGACCAGCCGTTTATCAAGGTCAATTGCGCCGCCATTCCCGACACGCTGTTTGAGTCTGAGCTGTTTGGCTACGAGCGCGGTGCATTTACCGGCGCCCAATCAGCACGGGCTGGCTGGTTTGAACAGGCCGACCGGGGCACGATTTTCCTGGATGAAATTGGCGAGATGCCGCTGGCCATGCAAACCAAGCTGCTGAGAACGCTGCAAGAGGGCACGGTGGTGCGGCTGGGCGGCAAGCGTGAAGTCAAAGTAGCGGTGCGGGTGGTGGCGGCCACCAACCGTGACCTGGAGCAAGATGTGCAGCGCGGTATCTTCAGGCGGGACTTGTTTTACCGGCTCAATGTGATCCCGATCCGCCTGCCGTCGCTGCGCGAGCGGCCGCAGGACATTCGGGCCCTGGCGCTGCATTTTTTAAACCGGGTCAATCAAATCAACCAGCGCAATGTCAGCCTGTCGCCCGATGCTTTGAGCCAGCTGGAGCAGCACCCCTGGCCGGGCAATATTCGGGAGCTGGGCAATGTGATTGAACGCCTGGTGCTCCTGACCGACAGCACTATGGTGCAGGCCAAAGAGCTGCTGCGATTTTTACCAACCGACAACAGTGATTTGCAGTTGGTAAAGCCCACTGCCGCAAGCGTTAGCGTACCGCAGCCACCCGTCGTGCGTGACTACCAGGCCGTGCAGTCCCATTCTTTAGAGCAGCTGCAACTTGCCATGCGGGAACACGGCGGCAATCAGTCGCGGGCTGCGCAGGCCATGGGGCTGACAGCACGGCAGCTTGGCTATCGGCTGCGCAAGCTGGGCTTTTGACGCACGACATTGTGTCAACAATTTGTAGACATTGTGTCGCAAGCGCTGGTTTTCACGGACTTTAATTGCTATTAATTCAGGAGCTGCTTGCGCACGTGTTCATTGGCTTAGGGGCTCTTTTTATACCTGAATACGGCCTGAAACGGGTCTTTGGCACGCCCGTTGCAATAAAGAAGATGGCGGCATGTGCCGTGAACCTTCTGGAGATTGCCATGATGACTGACAGTGTTCTCATTTCCCCCGAACAGCTCTCCACCATGATTAGCGCTGAGCCTGTCGTTGTGATTGACACCCGCGATGCGGACACATACGCAGCGGGTCACTTGCCCGGCGCGTTCAACATGCGGGAAATTTTTACATTCCTGGCCACGTCTACCGCTGAGGGCCTGACCGCACTCAAATCCACCTTTGCCGAACACTTTGGCGCCGTTGGCCTGTCGGGCGCGGAAACAGCCGTGTTTTATGAAGATTCGCTGAACGGCGGCTACGGCCAGTCTTGCCGTGGCTACTACCTGCTGACCTGGCTGGGCTACCCCAAGATCAAGGTACTGAACGGCGGCTTTTCAGCCTGGAAAGCCGCTGGCATGAGCGTCAGCACTGACAAGTCAACACCTGTTGCCAAAACCTTCCCCGCTGACCTGATGGGTGCCGACGTGATGCTGACCAAAGACGATGTATCGGCTGCACTGCACACCGATATCAAGCTGCTGGACGTGCGCGACATTGACGAATGGACAGGCGAAAGCTCAAGCCCTTACGGCAAAGACTTTGCACCGCGCAAGGGCCGTCTGCCCGGTGCGAAGTGGATTGAGTGGTATCGCTTCATGAAGCCGTCCAGCACGGGTCCAGTGTTCAAGTCACCGCTGGAAGTGCAGGCCGAATGCGCTACTGCCGGGATTGCGACCGACGATACCGTGTACCTCTATTGCTTCAAGGGTGCGCGCGCTTCAAACACGTTTTTGGCCCTCAAGCAGGCTGGCTTTTCTGATGTACGCATGTACTTTGGATCATGGAACGAATGGTCACGCGACGATGCCCTGCCGATTGAAACGGCTGCGCCGATCATCAAGACAAAAACCTTGACGCCCTCAAGTTCGCCTTCACCCGTGCTGGCGATGGCCGCCTGAACAACTTTTCAATATTCTGGAGACAAACGCAATGAGCACCGCAACATGTGACGCACCAACAACTGTCAAGGCTTACCTCAAACCCATTGACAGCGAAGGCTTGGCCGTCTTTGCAGCCAAGGGCTGCGCCAACCCCGCATCGCGCGGCACCAACAAAGTGAAGACCGTGATGCAGGGTATGTACCGTTCATTGAGCTATGTGGGCAACCACGCGCCGGTGGTGGTCGATGAGCCACTGCATCTGTTCGGTGAAGACACCGCGCCAGCGCCCGGCGAAATTGTGTTGTCGGGCCTGGGCGGTTGCCTAGCGGTGGGCATCACGGCTGTTGCCACCTGGAAGAAGGTCCACCTGACAAAGCTGGAAATATTCATGGAAGGCGACATTGGTAACCCCGCAGCCTGGGGCGCAGGTGGCGCGCAAAAGCGCGGGCCAGAAATGGGTTTTCAGGCCATCCGCGTGAAGGTGGTGGTGGAGGGCGACGCAAGCCGCGAGGTGCTGGACGAGATCGTGCAGCACGCGAACTTTTACTCACCTGTTGCTAACAGTATGCGCAACCCCATCCCCTTTGAAATCAGTTTGGCCTGATTCGCAAAACAGTCAGCAGGAGTATGTATGGAAGTGCTTGAACGCCCAACAACCGAGCCGTTGCAAAACGTTGACCTGATCAAAGCTGTGCGTGACCTGGCGACCGGTCCGCTGGCAGAACTGGCCGATGACATTGACCGACGCGGCATTTACCCCAAGTCGATTTTGCACAGGCTGGGCGAGTTGGGCGCGCTGAAAGCACATATGGATGAACCGGGCAAGCCTGCTGACTATGGCCTGGCCATACAAGCCATGACTGAAGTCTCACGTGTGTGCGGCGCAACAGGTTTTATGGTCTGGTGTCACGACGTGTGCGGCGTGTATATGGAGCAGTCAGGCAACCCGGCGCTGCTAGGCGAGGCACTGGCCAGGCACAACAGCGGCCGAACGCTGGGCGCAACCGGCATGTCGAACCCGATGAAAACCTTTGCCGGCATTGAAACGTTTTTGCTGCATGCCAAAAAAGTCGATGGTGGTTATGTCGTTAATGGAACGCTGCCCTGGGTTAGCAATCTGGGGCCAGACCATTATTTTGGCGCGGTAGCCGACATTGCCGTTGATGGCGTGGTCAAAAGCGAAATCATGTTTTTAATCCGCTGCGACGCCCCTGGCGTTGAACTGCGCAACTGCCCGTCCTTTTCAGCGATGGAAGGCACCAACACCTGGGCCGTCAAGCTGACCGATTACTTTGTCGGCACAGAAGAAATGATTGCCGACCCGGTGCGCCCTTTTATTGGCCGGATTCGTGCGGCGTTTATTTTGCTGCAAACCGGCATGGGTCTGGGTGTCGCGCAAGGCGCGATTGATTCGATGTGGACTGTCGAGCGGCAACTCGGTCATGTCAATGAGTTTCTCGATGACCGGCCCGACGACTTGCAGGGTGAACTGGACGACTTGACGGGCCGCATCATGCAGCTTGCCAAAACACCTTTTGGTGCCGACAAACAATTCATCATTGATGTACTGGACGCGCGTGCCCATGCGTCCGAGCTGGCGCTGCGAGCCGCCCAATCGGCTTTGCTGCACCAAGGCGCGCGCGGTTATTTGATGACGTCTGAAGTACAGCGCCGCGTGCGCGAATCGCATTTCGTGGCCATCGTTACGCCTGCCGTCAAGCACCTGCGCAAAGAGATCGCGCGCCTGTCGGCTGAAGAGCAACCTGCATGAGTGCGTCGGTAGTTAAGACTGATGCGTCCGGGCTGCCTTGGGAAATTTTTATCTGCAGGGCCTGCG
>JANYED010000006.1 GCA_025363315.1 Polaromonas sp. | reverse complement strand
GCGGGCCTAGCATGCCAGCCATTTGAATGGGTTTTTTCAGCGCCATTACAGGCCCGCCCTTCCAGGCGCACGGCCCGTGTACAGGTCAACCTTGCAGTCGGCAGGCGCTTGCTTGGTACCGTTTTGGTCGCACCAGCGCTTGATGTTTTCAATGTTGACCACCACGCGGCGTGTCACGTCGGCCGATTCGGCCAGAACCCGCTTTTTAAGGTCGACGTGCACTTCAATACCTGGTGCGTATTGCGCCAGCAGCATGTCCAGGTCTTTGGAGCTGCATTTGGCAGCTGGCTGCCAGATGAGTACCCGGTTGTCAAAACGCTCATGGCGTTTGAGCTTGGCGGGTAGGTGCTCTTCGCCAATTAGCAGGATGGCTGCGCTGGATGCATCGTGCAAGTCGCGCAGCAACTCCAGGGTGCGGCCTTCGACAATGTGGTCAACTTCATCCACAATCAGCGGCCGGTTGCTGATTGACAAAACCTCGACCACCGCATCGACTATCGCCGGAATGTTGCCTTTGGGCGTGATGCCGATGGCTTTGCAGACTTGCTCGGCCAGGCTTTTTTTGGTTTCAAAGCTGCGGCAGCTCACGTAAATACCGTTGAACCCTGCCGGGTGGCTGGCATAGGCCGCACCAAAGCTTTTACCCAGGCCGCTGCGCCCGTAGAAGGCAGCTATGCCTGGCAGGCCAGCAGCTCGGCTGGTCAGGCTTTCCATCACGGTGTGTACCAGGCCAATGTTGGAGGTCGGTGCAATTACACCGCCGCTGCTTGCAGTCGCCATCTTCTTCGTCATACAATCAAGTCCTTAGTTGTTACTCAAACAGTTCACTAACACCGCCCGGCAGGCTCCTACACCTGGCCGGGCTTCTTTTTTGGTCAGCCACCTACTACCCGGTTAGCACCTGGTCAGCTGTCAAACCAAAATTCTCAAAGTAGCGCTGCATGGAAGCCCATTCGCTGCCCTGCGCGTACCCCTCAAACCAATTGCCCTCATCTACTGCCAGCGCCTCGCTGCGCTGCACACGGGCCTCTAACTTCAACCAGCGTGCGTAGCGCACCTGCGGTGTGTCTGGCAACGCCACCACATCGGCGCTTTTGGCCAGGCGTGCCGCAAGGGCTGCCTGGGCTGCGTCAATGGCGGCCTGGTCAATTGCCGGGGCATCAGCCTGGGCGATTGACGCAATGGCTAAGCTGGTGTGTTCGACCACCTGCGCGGGCCGCTGGATTGACACCACGTTGGTGGCCGTGGCCACCGCTTCATCGGTGCGCGTGCGGTTTATGCTGGCCACCGCAGCGCGGGTGTCGAATGATTTTTTGGCGGCGCGCAGCTGCTGCTTTTGCTCGCGAATGAACTTGGCCTGGTGCGCACGGCGCTCACTGGCTACCTCTGCGCTATTGATGCCTAGGCGCTGGTAGTCAAGGGCTTCGCAAATGAACTGGCCGTCCAGGTCAAACACCCAGCAGCGGCCCAAGTTGGCATCGTCGACTTTGACCTGCACCTGGGTGCCTTCCATGCCGCCCAGGCCTGCATGGTTATAAAAACCGCCCGCCATCTTGATGCCCTTTTTGCCGACCATGCGCAGGCCGCTGTCGGCACTGGGAGCCAGCAGCACGTCAAGGGCGCGTTCGTTCATGGTTTTGATGGCGTGGCCCTGGGCAACCTCTAGAGGCGCACGGTTGGCCAGGTAGCTGCGCGGCTTGGCATCCATGCGGTCGGCAAAGGTGTTGAGCTGCTCTTGCACCTGCTCGGGGCTCAAGCGCATCACCACAGTCAGGGTTTTGTCTTTGAGGATGCGTTCGGCAAAGCCTTTGCGCGCCTCAATGCCTTTGCGGTCAGCCACGCTGTGGCCGATGTAACCGTCCAGCAGCTCAAACAACTGGTGCATCAGCGAGCCGATGGCACGTTCAATGTGCGGCTTTTGATGTGGGCTGAAAGGTGCGCAGAGCGGGTGTTCAATGCTCAAGCCCAGCAAGGCAGTTTCAAGCACGTTGGCAACGTAGTCAGCGCCGTTGTCTGTTTTGATTGATTCCGGCACGCCCCAGCGGGTGATGGCCAGGCGTATCAGGCTCATGATGGCGTTGGCCTTACTGGTCCGCGTGACGATAAACAGGCGGCGGCGCGTGTACACATCAATCACCCCAACAATGTGATGGCGGCAGTTGTCGGCCAGCATGATGTCGCCCACGGTGCTGTCCATTTCCCACTTCTGGTTTGGCCGGACGATGCCTTCGCTGTAGCTGCCTGCAGCCGACATGTATTTGTTGCGCCAGCCGTCCGGGTTGATGGAAGCCTCGAATGCCTGCTTGTTTTGGTCCTTCCAGTAGGCCAAGGCACGCCTGAAGGCCCGAGCGCTTGGAAGATCGTTAAAACTGTCTTGCAAGGCTTCATAGATAGCCTGTGCTGACAGGTGTGGCTGCTCGATCAGCATTGCCAGGACTGCGGTGCCCACGTCGCCGGCCAGCGCTTGGTACATACCTTTGCGGGCGTGTTCGCGTGGTGTGATGGCGGCAAGGCCGCGTTCCTGGACGCCGA
>JANYED010000366.1 GCA_025363315.1 Polaromonas sp. | reverse complement strand
TCTATTAATTTTGTTGGTGGCGAAAAAGGCGGCGTGGGCAAGTCCGTCACCGCCCGTGCCTTGGCGCAATACTTTATTGACAGAGGCACGTCGTTTACCGGCTTCGACACCGACCGTTCGCACCATTCTTTCAACCGTTTTTACGCCGACTACGCGTCGCCCGTGGTGGTTGACAGCTACGAAGGCATGGACCTGATTGCCGCCAGTTTTGAAGACAACCCGCAGCAAAGTGTGATTGTGGACCTGGCTGCGCAAACCTCGGCACCGCTGGCTAAGTGGATCAAGGACGCCAGCCTGATGGAGCTTTTCGCAGACATAGGCGTTACGGTCAACTTGTGGCATGTGATGGACGATGGCCGGGATGCGGTGGACTTGCTGGGTCGACTGGTCGACACCTACGGGCAAGGTCCCAACTATGTGGTGGTACAAAACCACGGGCGGGGGTCTGATTTTGTGTTGCTGCGCGACTCGTATGCCCTGCAAAAAGCCCAGGCGCATGGCGCGCATGTCATTGAACTGCCACGTCTGCACGACGCCTGCATGCGCAAGATTGACCAGAACAACACCAGCTTCTGGAAAGCCATCAACGACAAAGACAGCAGCGATGCGCTGGGGATGCTGGAGCGCCAGCGCGTTAAAACCTGGCTGAAAAACTGCTACGAGATTTTTGACAAGCTGCCGGTTTAAAAGCTCAAACCGCACGCAGCGCATTTTTTAACTGCTGCCCCAGCTCCGGCTTGCCCTCAAATGGGTCGGTCGGGTTACGGATTTGCACAATGTCTTCCAGTCGTGTTTGCACCGACTTGATGGCTTTAGGGTGGCTATAGATGTAGAACTGGTTGTTGGCTACCGCATCAAACACCAGTTGCGCAACGTCAGCTGCGCTGACTTTGCCAGAGCCGACGGCCTTTTCGCTCATGGCCTGACCAATCAATTGGCTCTGGGTTGGTTTGTTGCCGCGCAGCTCTGTGGGCCTGTTGCGATGGCTTTGGCTGATGCCAGTAGGCACGAAAAAAGGGCATAACACCGATGCGCTGATCTGGTCAGTGACCAATGACAAGTCCTGGTACAGCGTCTCGCTCAGCGACACCACGGCATGCTTGCTGACGTTGTACACCCCCATGTTGGGTGCATTGAGCAATCCCGCCATGCTGGCGGTATTGACGATGTGGCCTTGCCACACCGCGTCTTTTTTGGCGGCTTCGAGCATCATGGGCGTGAAGATGCGTACGCCATGGGCCACGCCCATGACGTTCACGCCCAGCACCCATTCCCAGTCCTTGACAGAGGTTTCCCAGATCAGACCGCCCGAGCCCACACCCGCGTTGTTAAAAACAAGGTGCGGCGCACCAAAGCGTGCCAGCACCGCAGCGCCCATGGCTTCCATTTGCGTAGCGCTGGACACGTCGAGTTTGAAGGCCAGTACCTGTGCCCCAGCCGCCTGCATTTCCTGAGTGGCTGCGTCCAAAGCGTCTTGCTGCACATCCACCAACACCAGGTTCATGCCCAGCCTGGCACCTATGCGGGCGCATTCCAGGCCAAAGCCTGAGCCTGCACCTGTCAAGACTGCCGTTTTACCTTTGAAGTCGGTAATCATGCTTCAGCTTTCTTCAAAACATAGCCAATGCGGGGGAAATGTACATGCACCGTACCCGCGCGCTCATCGGTACGGCGCAGCGTGTAGTGCATTCGGGTGGCGGCCACCAGCTCGCCCTGGGTCGGTTCCAGCCCGAAGTTTTCGCTTTTGATGGTGACCTGACTGCCCAAGGGAATGCCGTGCTCGTCTTGAAAAACGTCGCTGGACAACGCTGCTGGCGTGGCTCCAGATGCCACCGCAATCGCATCTGCAGCACTGAATTTTTCAAACTGCGCATGGCCGATGCCTGCCATGCGGTCCATCCACACCAGAACAGCCGGCGTGGCGTCGAGCACATCCGCCATGGCTGGTGTGCGGGTGCGGGTGAACCACAGCGGGTGATAGGCGGCAAAGTCGGCAATGCTGGGCAGCGTGCCAAGCAAAAAAGGCCAATCGTCGAGCATGTCAGACATGCGGCGCAAGTACGACTTGTAAGCGGCGGTGGCATCAGCCGCAGGCATGCGCGGTGCGCCTTGACGCATCGCTTGGCGGTCTTCAGCAAACGCTTTTGCGGCTTCTGGTGGCGCGCCCGCAAACACCTGGGCAACGCCAGGTGGCTGAAAGTTGTAGGCCATCGCAGTCCAGAACAACGTTGTGTCAGCCCATTGCGCCAGTGTGCGGCCCATCCCTTTGCTAGGCTCAGGGTAAAGCGAAGGCTCAGGTTGCAAATGCTCAAGCACATCACAAATCAGCGCGGTATCGCAGTAAATGTCAGCGCCTATTTGCAGGATGGGCGTTTTGCGGTATCCGCCCGTCAGCGCCACCACGTCGGGCTTGGGCATGATCATCGGGATGATGACCGATTTCCATGCCAATTTTTTATAGCCCAAAATAAGCCGGACTTTCTCCGCGAACGGTGACGTGGAATAGTGGTGAAGAATCAGGTCGGCCATGATGATTTTCCTCAATAGCTAAATCAATTTAACAATCTGTTTGCCAAAGTTTTTACCTTTGAGCAGACCCAAGAAGGCCTCGGGCGCAGCGGCCAGCCCCTGCGCAACAGACTCACGCGGCTTGAGCTTGCCGCTGCCCACCAGCAGGCCCAACTCCTTCAAAGCCTCAGGCCAGACTTCCATATGCTCACTGACGATAAAGCCTTGAATCTTGAGGCGGCTCATTAAAATCAGCGCTGGGTAGGTCATCGGTACGGGCTTGCCGTTGTAGCCCGCAATCATGCCGCACAGGGCGATGCGGCCAAAGGCGTTCATCAGCGGCAGCACCGCGTCCAGTACCATGCCGCCCACGTTTTCAAAATAGCCGTCAATGCCGTTGAGGCATTCGGCTTTGATGGCTTTTGAAAGCGAGCCTGCGTTGTCGTGCAACTTGTAGTCAATGCAGGCGTCAAAGCCCAACTCGTCAATTGCATACTTGCATTTGTCAGGCCCGCCAGCTATGCCCACCACGCGGCAGCCGCGCGCTTTGGCCAGTGCTGCAAAGGCACTGCCTACTGCACCCGTTGCCGCGCTGACGGCAACGGTTTGCCCCGCTTTAGCATCAATGATTTTGACGAGCCCATAGTACGCCGTGACGCCCGGCATGCCGACAGCGCCGAGGTAATGCGAGAGCGGCACGTAGGTGGTATCGACCTTGCGCAGCGCGCCCAATTGCTCGGCGTTAGCCACGCTGTAGTGCTGCCAGCCGCCCATGCCGACCACTTTATCGCCGACCGCAAACTTCGGCGAGCGGCTTTCAACCACCTCGCCCACGGTGCCGCCAATCATCACCTCGCCCAGCGCCTGCGGTGCGGTGTAGCCTTTGGAGTCGTTCATGCGGCCGCGCATGTACGGGTCCAGGCTCAAGAAATGGTGGCGCACCAGCACTTCGCTGTCTTTCAGTGTCGGCGTTTGCGAGCTTGTCAGCTTGAAGTTGCTGGCCACGGCGTCGCCCGTTGGGCGGTTGTCTAAAAGGATTTGCTGGTTGCTTGGCATGATGTGTTCCGTTCCGGTCCGTTCTGTTGAGAAAAATAAACTACTGATTTGATAGCTGCTCGCGCCCGTATCTATTGGGTTACAGGGCAATAGACTACTTGAAATGCACAGAAACAGCTAATGCTGACACTCAATCAGTTGAAATAACGCTTTGCCGCACAGCACCCAAAGATGTTGCCAGCGGGTTGCTTGTTTTAGCGCCAATCACCAAACGCTTGACGTATTTAAAAGTCCCGGTGGCATGCGCGCAAGCCCGGCTCTGCGCATCAAACAGCGTGGCTTCGATAAAAGCGAGCGTCGCGGTGCGGTGCATCAGGCGCCCTTTGGCGGTCAAACGACTACCGTCGCCCGGCGCAGGTTGCATGAAGCTTGTTTTCATCTCAATCGTGACCACGCCCATCTCGGGCTGAACGCTGCGCGCTGCGGTTGCCAGCGTCACGTCCAGCAGCGTCATGATGGCACCACCGTGGGTAACAGAAAAGGAGTTGAGATGTTCAGGTTTGGGGGTGTAGCCGATGACTGACTCACCGCCTTCAAACTTTTCAAGGTCAAAGCCCAAGTGCGTGACAAACGGGATTTCTACGCCGAAATTCATAACAAAAAAAGCAAATGATGCTGTGAAAAATCTCTTTTCAAACAGGGGCCGTGGAACTCGCTTTGCCAGGCCGCAGGCGCAGCGGCCCCCTTGGGGGGCAGGGAGCTAAACGCGGAGAGCGACGGTGGGGACGACCGTGGGGGCGACATCTTCAGCCTCCGGTCACGCTGCTCACGCCGCCATCCACGGCAAGGTATTGCCCCGTGATGTGCTTGCCCGCATCTGACGCATAGAGCACACACAAGCCCTTTAAGTCTTCGTCATCGCCCAAACGCTTCAGGGGCGCATGCGCAGCCAGCGTTTCTTCACCCATGGCTTTCAGCGTGCCCATGGTCATCTTGCTGGGGAAAAAGCCCGGGCAAATGGCGTTAACAGTGATTCCATGAACGCCCCACTCCCCTGCCAGAGCGCGGGTGAAGTTGATCGCCGCGCCTTTGGATGTGTTGTAGGCAATGGTTTGCATGCCGCTGGGGTTGCCGCCCAGCCCGGCAATCGACGCGATGTTGATGATGCGGCCATGCTTGCGACCAATCATGGAGCGCTTGGCGATGTGCTGCGACAAAATAAAGTAGCCGCGAATGTTCAGGTTCATCACCTTGTCCCACGCCTCAACCGGGTAGTCTTCAGCCGGTGCACCCCAGGCCGCGCCTGCGTTGTTGACCAAGATATCGATATGACCCATGCGTTTGATGGTCTCGTCGGCCAACATGCGAATGTCAGCTTCTTTGGCGCAGTCGGCGGCTATCCAGTCGGCGTCAATGCCAGCAGCTTTCAGCTCTGCGGCGGCTTCTTTCAAGTCGTCCGCCTTTCGCGAGCTGAGCATGATCTTGGCTCCTGCCTCACCGAGGGCGTGCGCCATCTGCAGGCCCAGGCCGCGCGACCCACCGGTAACGAGCGCAGTTTTGCCCGTGAGGTCAAACAGTTTTTGAATAGTTCTCGGGGTCATATTTTTCTTTCAAGTTGAAATCAAGGTTTGTCAGCCATCGTCGAGCGCACGTAAATAAGCGCAGCTCCTACGGCTGTCAACACACAGCCAGCGGCCATCATCAGCCAGCCCGTCCCATCATCGGTTTTACCGACAAAAATGCCGAGGACAATGGTCATGAGCCCGCCAAAAATCAACGCCCAAATAATTTTGTGCAGCCGCGCCATTTTGGGGTCGCTGGTGTGGTTGGCACCTGGTTTGTAAAACCCCATTAAAAAGCCTCCTCGGGCAAATTGGCGCACAGCAGGTTGCGGCTTTCAACCACCGATAGCCAAGCGGTTATTTTTGGCAACTCATAGGCATAAAAATAGGCTGCAGCCCCCTGAATACCGGCGCGAGCAGCTACTGAATTAGTAGCACTTAAATTTTGTGAAGCAACCGCCACATCCAGCCAGATCCACGCCAGCACAGTGTGGCCAAAGGCTTGCATGTAAGGTACGGCATTGGCAAGCGCGTCTTGTGGATTGCGTGTGGCCCAGGCGGCTTGGGTGGTAGAGGTGACTTGCATCAACGCCAGGCTGAGTGCTTGGGCTTGACCTATAAACGCAGCATGCTGCATGGCTTTTTCAATCGTCACTTGGATCTTGGCCGTCAGCAACGTAAGGCCCCTGCCGCCCTCCATCAGCACCTTGCGGCCCAGCAAGTCGGTGGCTTGAATGCCGTGCGTGCCCTCATGAATCATGTTCAGCCGGTTGTCGCGCCAGTACTGCTCAACGGGGAAGTCACGCGTGTATCCATAGCCACCGTGAACCTGAATCGCCAGCGAATTGGCTTCCAGACACCATTCGCTGGGCCAGCTTTTGGCAATCGGTGTCAGCACTTCCAGCAGCATGCGTGCGTCGTCTGCGGCTTGTGGCTCGGCCGTGTGCTGCTCGTCGACCAAGCGGGCGCAGTACAGCTCAAGCGCCAAAGCGCCTTCGCAATACGACTTTTGCGCCAGCAGCATGCGGCGCACGTCGGCGTGTTCAATGATGCGGACTTGCGGTGCGGAAGCATCTTTGCCCCCCTGTCCTACGGGCCTGCCCTGCGGTCGATTCTTGGCATAGTCCAAGCTGGCGTGGTAGCCCGCCATGCCCAGCATCGTGGCTGCCAAACCGACGCCAATGCGCGCCTCGTTCATCATGTGGAACATGCAGCGCAGGCCTTCATGCGGTTTGCCGACCAGATATCCAACAGCACCCGCTTCGGCATCAACTGGGTATTTTCCCTCTCCAAAGTTCAGTAACGTATTGGTCGTGCCGCGCCAGCCGAGCTTGTGGTTCAGTCCTGCCAAAGCGACATCGTTGCGCACGCCTGTCAGCTCACCTTTGGTATCGACCAGCTTTTTAGGCACGATGAACAGCGAAATGCCGCGCGTGCCCGCAATCAATTTGCCATCAGGTCCTGGTATTTTGGCCAGCACCAAGTGGATGATGTTCTCCGTCAGCTCATGCTCGCCCGACGAAATCCACATCTTGTTGCCTTTGAGGCGGTAACGCGCACCCAGCGGCTCAGCTTCAAAGTCAGCACCATCAGGTATGGCCCGCGTGGTCACGTCGCTCAATGACGACCCCGCCTGCGGCTCGCTCAAACACATCGTGCCCGAAAAGCGGCCTGAAAATTCGTTTTTGGCAAACACCTCTTTTTGCAGCGCATTGCCATGCACCATCAGCAAATTGGCATTGCCCGTGGTCAGCATGCCCGAGCCAATACTGACCGAAGCCATTGCAAAAAAGGAATTGGCCGCCGCCTCAATCGTGTAGGGCAGTTGCATGCCGCCCATGTCGTAGTCTTGCGCAGCGCTCAGCATGCCCGACTCGGCATAGGCTTTTTGCGCATCATGCGTAGCCTGCGGCAGGATGACTTTCTCACCGTCAAAGTGCGGCTCGTGTGTGTCGACCAAGCGGTTAAATGGCGCGTACTTTTCACGGGCAATACGCTCGCACGTGTCAAACACCGCATCAAAAGTTTCGCGCGAGTGGTCGACAAAGCGGGCGCGCTGATTCAAGGACTCGGCTTGCAGCCAGCCATACAGCAAAAAATCAAGGGTAGAGCGCAAGTTCATGGTCAGCAGCTAGAAAGATAAGACTTAAACCAAGCGTTAAAAAAGGGCCGGTCTGCAAGTTATACGCAGGCTCGACCCTAGTGGATACCAATGCGCAGCGGACAAAGGTTACAGCACTTCAAAAATCCCGGCTGCGCCCATCCCGCCACCAATACACATCGTCACGCAAACTCGCTTGGCACCGCGGCGCTTGCCTTCAATAAGTGCGTGGCCTGTCAGGCGCTGGCCCGTCACGCCATAGGGGTGGCCCACCGCGATAGCGCCGCCATTGACGTTGAGCTTGTCCATCGGAATGCCCAGCTTGTCGGCACAGTACAGCACCTGCACGGCAAAGGCTTCGTTCAATTCCCACAGGTCGATGTCGTTGATGGTGAG
>JANYED010000339.1 GCA_025363315.1 Polaromonas sp. | reverse complement strand
CCTGCAGCACGCCGAACGGCTCGTGAACGCACTACGGGGCGGGCCGCCGCGGGCAGTGCTGGTGGTGCTGCCCCAGAACGGGCTTCCCATCGAAGCTGAGTTGTGGATGGCAAGTGGGGGCGATGTCATACATGCTCCAATCGAAGTTGTTGGTGGGCGGTCGCGACGGCAATACGCATGTCTTTTCGGTGGATTTCTCACATACTGTACGGATAGTATGTATATTAGGGGCGGTGACGTATTCGGAAAAACCCTTTGCTCGCATGTCAGCAGTGCCCATGGCCCCAAAATAGAAAACTCTTAGCAATGGATTGGATGAGCCGATGGCCGTAGCCTCGAAACGCGCGGATTCCGCGCAGCGTCCTCCTGCGACTAAGAAGGTGGAGCAGCGCCAGGCCAGCATGGAGTTGCTGCTGGAGGCGTCCTTGCGCCTGTTTGTTTCCCAAGGCTACCGCGCCACCAATCTGGAGCAGATTTCGAGCGCGGCCAGACTGACCAAGGGTGCTGTCTACTTCTATTTTCGTAGCAAGGAAGCGGTCTTGCTGGAACTGCTCAAGCGGGTGCAACTCACGGTGGTCGACAAAGCCATCGCTGTCACTTCGGCGGCGGGGCCGACTCCGACCGATAAGCTCGTTGCCTACGTCCATTACCAGGCCGGACTCGGCATCACTCACCGTGACGAGGTTTTGCTGCTGATCCTGATGGCGCTCGAATTCAAGGAGCGTGAAGGCGAAGTCCAGGCCTTTATCGCGACTTTGTACGCAAGGCAATGCGCCTTTATGGAGGCGCTGGTGCGTAGCGGTCGGGCAGCGGGTGAGTTTCGGCGCGACGTGCCGACCCGAGAGCTGACCTCCGTCATTTTGGCGATCAACGACGGCACCTTTCTGGAGTGGTTCCGGCGCGCCGGCATGCTCGATGGGCGCGATCTGGTCAGGGCCTTGAGGTCGGTGGTGCTCGGTGGCGTCACCGTGCATTGAGCTGGCCACACGGGCGGGCTAAGAGCAGTGGTTTTGGTCTGAATCGTAGTGGAAAACCCGCAATTGACAAGGCTTCCGCGACAACATACTATCCGGATAGTATTCACTTAATCCCGTCTCATTGACAATCCTGAACCAGGAGCAGCCACCATGGAAGTCATTCAACAAGCCACTCAAAAAACGTACAAGCAGGGTGACCCCGAGATGCCTGCAGAGTTCAAGGAAATGCTCGTGAAGCTGTTGCTCAACGAGCACCTGGAAAATAATGGCAATACCGAATACCGCAAGATACTTGCCAATATTGCCAATGCCGGCATACGTTTTGCGCCGCACGGCCGGGCCATGGAAATCGAAGCCGAAATCCTGCGCCAGGAAGTCCAGCACGGAAAAATTTGCGAAGACCTGCTCAAAGGACTGGGCGCCAATCCGGCTTGCACCAAGCCGATCAAGCAATACGCTTTTCACATGCCGTTGGAAGACTGGATCGACCTGGCCTGGTTTCACGCGCTGATCGACCGTGTCGGCTTGTACGTGGGTGTCGAATGGACTGGCAGCCCCTATGAGCCACTGGCCGACGTGTCGGCCGGGCTGGAGGCCGACGAGGAGTTCCACACCAAGTCTGGCTTTTTGCATTTGCGCGAAATTTGCAGCACTGCCGAAGGAAAAGTCGCGGCCCAGGAGCGGCTGCAAAAGTGGTGGACTGCGGCGCTCGACATGTTCGGCAAATCGACGTCCGTCAACTCGCCCTTGTACGTGAAGTGGGGTATCAAGCAGCACTCCAATGAGGAGTTACGCCAGAAGTACATCGCCGAAGCCTTGCCAGAAATCAAAAGGCTTGGCCTCGCCCCGGCAGATAACCTCCTGAATCGCCGCTTCTTATAAGGACTTCATCATGGCCATCGATTTTTCTATTGACAACGGTGTCGGCGTCATCACCTTCAATCGTCCTCCAGCCAATGCTTATGACGCGCAGATGCTGGTCGAGCTGACTGCCGCAGTGCATCGCGTGGCCGAAGATCCGGCCGTGCGCGTGGCACTGGTGCGCAGCGCCAACCCGAAATTTTTCTGCACCGGTGCCGATATTGGTACTTTGCAGCATTCCTCGCGTGCGCAGTTCGCCAATTTCCTGACAATCGCGCAGGAAGCGGTCGATGCCATTGGACGCACGCCCAAGCTCTTCATCGCTGCGATTTCCGGTCACTGCATTGGTGGCGGCCTGGAGATCGCGCTGGGTTGCGATTTCCGCTGGGCCGCGGCTGGCAAATACCGCCTTGGCCTGGCCGAGGTCAACTTGGGTCTGTCCCCTGGCATGGGCGGCACCCAGCGGCTGCCGCGCCTTATTCCCAAGAGCCGCGCGCTGCACATGATGGTGACGGGCGATGCGGTGGGTCCGGAGGAAGCCCTCGCGCTGGGTATTCTGGACCGCTTGGTGCCGGCCGATAGCTTCGAGGCCGAAGTCATGGCGTACGCGCATAAGCTGGCCGCCGGGCCGACCATGGCGCAGGGCTACATCAAGCTGTCGGTGAACAACGGCCTGGAAACCAGTTTGACGCAAGGCCTGGCCATCGAGCGAGCGCACCAGAGCCAGCTCTTCGCTTCCGACGACGTGGCGGAGGGTTTGAAAGCCTTTCTTGAAAAACGCCCCGCGAATTTCACCGGAAAATAAAAGGTAGAAAAGACTTCTATGAGCTATGAATTCATTGATCTGGCGCAGGATAACGGCGTCGCTGTGCTGCGGCTGAACCGACCGGACAACCTTAATTCGTGGCACCAGCAGATGCGCACCGAATTGCGCGATGCTGTCGCACAACTGGTTGCTGACGACGCCTTGAGGGTTGTCGTGATCACCGGAACGGGCCGGGCGTTCTCCGCCGGGGAAGACGTGCGCGGCATGAAGGGCCTGGCAGACATCGGTACCCG
>JANYED010000330.1 GCA_025363315.1 Polaromonas sp. | reverse complement strand
G
Organism: Polaromonas sp.; assembly: GCA_025363315.1. GTDB lineage: Bacteria > Pseudomonadota > Gammaproteobacteria > Burkholderiales > Burkholderiaceae_C > Polaromonas. The sequence goes on along the minus strand of JANYED010000330.1, from coordinate 2,573 downwards.
GCGCTGCCGGCGTAGGCGGTGGCCCAGCGCCCATCGCTGCGCGCAGCCTCCACCTGCGCCAGGCCGGCGGGCTGCATGCGCCCTTGACGAGACATCGTTTCTGCAACGCCTGACGCCACGACGCGCGCGCTCCAACTGGTCGCAGAAAAACGTGCAGCATGCCGAGCGGCTGATAGAGCAAGGGCGCATGCAGCCCGCCGGCCTGGCGCAGGTGGAGGCTGCGCGCAGCGATGGGCGCTGGGCCACCGCCTACGCCGGCAGCGCCCCCATGGTGATGCCCGAAGACTTTTTGGCGGCGCTGCAACAAGACCCCGCTGCCCACGCTTTCTACGCCACGCTCAAACGCCAGAGCGTGTTCACCATCTACCACCGGTTGCACAGTGCCAAGCGCCCGGAAACGCGGCAGAAGCGCATTGCAGAGATGTTGGCGAAGTTAGGGCGGGGGGAAAGTCCTTGAAAAGAATTGGAGTCTGACCCCGATTTCCCCCACGGTGCTGGGAAAAAGAATGGGCGTCTGACCCGATTCTTCCCGTGTTGAGGCAGTTTTCACCAAAACTACTCCCGAACAATCGGTACCTGCGAGCCGCGCGCTGCGTTAGCCACTGACTTGAGCAGATTGCCGCTATCGGGCTCCACCAGCGCAAAAGATGCAAGCTTTTTGGTCAGCTCCATGCCCGCTTTGAACAAACAAACGCAGCTGTGGTGCGCGTGCTGGGCCGATGCGTACAAGATGCCGTGCAGCTCTTGCTGCCTGCATTCTTGTGCAAACTTTTGGCTTGTTTCGTAGCGCATCGACTGCAGCACGGGGTAACGCTCTTCAAGGCCGCGCAGGTCCGCTAGGCGCAAGCTTGCTCGCCCGTCAAAACTCACCAAAGAGCGTTGGGTAAGCCGGTCCCACTGGCAACTGCGCACTTCTCTGCGGAACAGCGACTCATACAACGCCGTCTCAGACGAGTCAGCCAGGTAGGCGGTGGGCTCGTCCGCCAGATCAAAGCGCCCGGCTAGGCCACCAAGGGGCGCCAGCACGTAGCCCTTGAAGCGAACGCTGTCTCTCCGCGAGCTCGTGCGTTGCACACGGTGCCATGTTTGATGGGCCGGAATTTCAATAATCGGTGGATCAAGGTCTTTGAAGTTCATGGGTGAGGTCAGTGAGCCTCGGCCGTTGCCAGTGCCAATATGCGCTCGGGCGCTGCGCCCTGCTCCAGTGCTGCACGAGGAGTCTGACCATCCAGTGCGGTGGCGGGAGACTCCAGAAACGACAGCAACTGCCAGCCATCGCTGCAACCCAAGGCTTTGGCCAAAGGCTGGAGTACGGGCCAGACGGCGGGCTCAAACTGCCAGCGCGGCAACTTGAATCCCCGACGCAAATGTGCCACGCCAATACAGCGCCCAGCCTTGATCCAGGCGTTGACCGTCACACGCGTGGTGCCCGCCAACTCGGCAGCTTCGTCGGTGGAAATCATGTCGGCGGCTTCCATACGCTCGCGGCGGTATTGCGCACCAGCGCGCAGCAAAGCCTGAGTTTGCGCAGCGGTAGCATAGGGGCTGTCAGTGGTAGAACCATGGCGCGATTGAGCAGTTTGTGTGGCAAACGGTGAGTGAATGGTTAGTGTGTTCATGCGGGTGTTCTGGACTAAGTGCGCTTTAAGGCGCGTTGCGCAGGTTGGCTTTACTGGCGGAGAAAAAGCCACTCGATTTCTGCTTCAAATTGACCATTCCCAAGCGTTGACGGGAATATGAACGTAGCTCGTCCAGTGCAACTATTGCATTCATCAGCCGCCCAACCGCCACGACTTCGCAGACAAAAGCAGCTACGGATCGTTCGAGTTCAAATGAAGCCACTGCGCCACTGCGACGAATGACTTGGTAGAGCGCGAAAACGTCAGATTTTGGTATTTCAATGTCTTCCCAAATTAGCATTTGAGCCTTTCACTGCCCACATCGTGCTTCGGCCCTCCTGAGTTTGGAAAACTGAATTAACGCGAGCTGAATGAATTTTAGTTCAATTCGTATATTTGGGCAATTTCGTTAAGTTGGTTGGCTTTTCGATGTGCGAAAAAGGCTTTGGAGTGAGGTCTTTCAATCATCCATTTATAGGCTTTGATACGTAACCCGCTCCCCAAATCCTACGCCTCCACCTACAACGAGCTTCTACGTAGCCCGAGTCGCCGCCGCACAAAACACCCGAGCCGCCTCCTGCTCGTTCGCACCGCAGCAGGCATATGCCCCACAGCCGGCAGCGCCACCACCGGAAACTCCAGTCCTTTGCTGACCTTCATAGTCATGATCTGGATGGCGTTGGCACCGAGGTCGAAATCATCCGCTCGCATGCGCACGTTGAAAGGCGCCTTGCGTTGCTTTAGCGCGCGGGCGCGCAGGTCCATGTTGAAGTAGTTGTCAAAAAGCTTTGGCTCAAGCCGTTCGTCGTTCGTCGTTCGTCGTTGGTCATGCGCGATACGCAGCTACCCACCGAAGGAATAAGAGCCGCCATTTTCAGCTAGCATCCAGAAGTTTGAGACTTCATGATGCCGGAAGACCACGGCCAGGTCTATGCAAATATTCACATATTCGGT
>JANYED010000329.1 GCA_025363315.1 Polaromonas sp. | reverse complement strand
TTTGATTTGGTTTGACGGGCGGACTGATACGGAAAAAGAATTGGAATCTGACCCCGATTCCTGTACTAATTCCTGCAATTCCTGAGATAAAAAGTCTGGATTTCAAAAATCTACCGCTATACATTCAGGAGCTGCTCACTTTAGTATTCATAAGCCTGGAGCCATATTTGATGGGTAAAAACGGCCTGAAACGACTCTGAAAATCGGGTTTTAGGTTGAGAAACGTCTGCTAGGAGTTGGTTTTTGGCTGTTTTAGGGAGCCAAAACAGGCTCTAGACCAATAGGTACGTGCGCGAGCAGCTACTATAAAAATAGCAAATTACTGAAGACAGTCATCAGTTGTAGCGGTTGATTTCATGTAACTACGCAGCCAAAACATGGGTAGCGGGCTGGCCAACCAACTCAATCACCCACAATTTCATTCAACCCGTCGATCGCCTGCGCAAGCTGCTCTGGGGTGGCCTTGCCAATCTTGCGCCCCAATCGCTGAGTAGACAACACCCGCAGCTGACTGATTTTTAACCAAGCCTCTTTGCCACCCAGTTTGCCCAACGGCAAGGTCAGTGGAAAACCCGCTCGCTGCGGCTGCGATGTGATGGCCATCGCCAGTACTGTGCCTGAGCGTTCATTGAACACGTCGTGGCTGATAACCAGGACTGGCCGCGTACCCTGCTGCTCGTTACCTAGTGTTGGATCAAGATCAGCCCAACGTATCTCGCCCCTTAAAACGCTGGCCATGCTGCTGCGTCTGCTGCCAAACCTACATCGGCCATGGTCTGCTCTTCGTTCACGTCAAGCAGTGCACACTGGTCTGACAAGCGCGTGCGCTCAAGACGCTGCAACTGCGCCTCAACAGCCTGCTCAATCGCCTCACTGCGGCTGGCGTAGTGCTCGTTTTGCACCCACGCATCTAGCCGATTAAGCACAAGCGGACTAACAGTAATGGCGATTTTGGATTTGTTCATGGTATGACATTTTATCATACCAAGCTTGAAATGAATGTCGTTTGCCCTGTAGATGAATCATTGAAAGACCTGACTTGTTGTCATTTGACCCACTGTCGTTTGCGTGTCGTGTTGTGCAAGTCACCGGGTGGTGGGCTTAATAAAAGGTATAAAAAAGAATTGGAATCTGACCCCAATTTCCCGTAGTAGGTGAATTTTCACAGCTGTCTCTGACTTGCACCCACAGTTACGCCAATCTCTTCCCAAACCAGCCATCCCCACCCACCCCAATCACCAACCGCTGCGTAGCCCGGGTAGCCGCCACATAAAACACCCGAGCCGCCTCCTGCTCATCCTCCCCCGCAGCAGGCATATGCCCTACACCCGGCAGCGCCACCACGGGAAACTCCAGGCCTTTGCTGACCTTCATGGTCATGATTTGTATGGCGTCTGCGCTGGGGTTGTAGTCGCCAGCGCGCTTGCGAACGCTGAAGGGCAGTTTGCGTTGGTGCAGTGCGTCTGCGCAGGTGTCCATCGTGCTGTAGTCGGCGCACAAGATGGCCATGTCGCCCCAGGCGTGACCTTCTTTATGGGCGGTGTTTAGTTGATTAGCAATCGCCAATGCTTCTTCGCGCAGGCTGGGCAGTTTGATGATGATGGGCGCTTGGCCGTCGCGACCGCAGCTGATGGGTTTTAGTAGGGGTATCCCGTCGTCGTCTTTTTCGTCTGCTGTCAACAAATCAGCGGCAACCAGGCTGGCAATTTGCAAAATTTGCCTTGTGTTGCGGTAGTTGATTTTTAAAATAGTGGTGCGGCCCGTCGCTTGAATGCCCACGCTTTTAAAGCTGAATTGTTGCGTGCGGCTGCGTTGGTAAATGCTTTGCGCATCGTCGTACAGCACCAGCAGGCTATTGGTACTTGGGTCAACCATTTGCGTCACGAGTTTTAGCCATTCTGGTGCAAAGTCGTGGCCTTCGTCAATCAGCACAGCTTGGTATTGGCCGCTGGGGATCTGTCTGCGGTCTACAGCGCGGATGACACGGCCAATCAGTTCGTCCGAGAAATTTGAACCTTGGGGTGGCATGGCCTGCCCCGAATATTTGAGCTGGTCAAAGCACCATTTATGAAAATGCCGTGCATGTACTTTGTCGCCAAGCCCTTTGGCGCGCATGACGGAGTTGAGCGTCACGCCCAGTGGTTCGTTAAAGCACAGAATCAAAATGGGTTTGCTACTGGCCGTGCTGGCCTTGGCCAAATATTCAGCGCGGTAGCCCAGGATCATGGTTTTGCCCGAGCCCGCCACGCCGTGAATCACGCGGTGGCCTTCGCCCAAGCTGCGGGCCAGCTGCTCTTGCTGCAAGTCCATGACGCGCATGATGCTGGGCAAGTCTGCTTCGGTGTTGGTATCGTCAAACAGCGCTGTTTGGGCTTGCACGCGCACCTGCGGAAACATGATCCACCTCACGCGGTCTAGCTGCGGCAGACTGATAGCGCCGCGCATGCCGAAAGGGAACATGCCCCACAGACGGCTTTGCAATTCTTCCGCGTCTACGGACTCCAGCATTTCATCCTGGCACAGCATACGATGCGGCTCGATGGCGTGGTGCAGCTCTGCAGCCTCGAACTGTTTGCGGGTGATGTTGGTAAACACCACGCCATAACTCCACGGAAAGGCCAGCTTGCCTGCGTGCAGGCCATCAGCTTGCACAAGTTGCGGGTCACGTTCCAGCGCATTAACAACTTGGTGCGCATATTGGCGGGCTTGCTCAAGCGGATTGATGACGGTTTTGGGACTACTGTCTCCCAGAATTTCCCAATTTTGCTTGTCGGCCTGAGATATGGTGCCGAGCTTCCAGTCTTTCACCTCCAGTATCAAAATGCCACGGCGCGGGTGCATGACGCAAAAGTCAGGGTGGGTATTACGTGGCCCCATTGGTACGTCGTACCAAAGCAGATAGTCGTCATCGAGCTTTTGCTCAAGCCGTTCTGCCAGGCGGCGTTCGTCGTTGGTCATGCGCGATACGCAGCTACCCACCGAAGGAATAAGAGCCGCCATTTTCAGCTAGCATCCAGAAGTTTGAGACTTCATGATGCCGGAAGACCACGGCCAGGTCTATGCAAATATTCACATATTCGGT
>JANYED010000314.1 GCA_025363315.1 Polaromonas sp. | reverse complement strand
GTTTTTTGGGTTTTTTTGTCAGACGTGAACAGATGTGGTTTTCGTCACAGAGCGTCACGAAAATTCACAATCCACGCAGATAGTAGGGTTTTTTGGAACGGAAGTCACTTTTTTGAAGCGCCTGGCCCACAAGCATGGCCGCGCCCCTGCCACGTCATGCCCACCCGTCAGGCGATGGACTTCCTGAGCCAGTCTGCAAACGCTGCGCATTCCCAGCGGTCCATGGTGCCGGTGCGCCAGCACAGGTAGTGGGCGTGCGGGCTGGGAATGTTGGCGGTAAAAACGGCGCTGCTGCCCAGGCGGACCAGCGCGCCGTTGTCAAGCCAGGGCGCGCCCAGCTTCAGGCGAATCAGCGCAATGCCCATGCCCGCAGCCGCAGCGTCGCACATCTGGCCAATGTCGTTGAACTGCGAGCCTTCCATCGGCTCGGGCCAGTCTAGGTGGTGTGCGGCAAACCAGGTACGCCACGGCTCCAGCGGCGAGCGCAGCAGGTTTTCGCGCTCGATGTCTTGCGGCGTGTCAAACGGACCGTGGTCACGCACGTAGGCGGGTGATGCCAGCAGCGTCACCTCGTCTTTCATCAGGCAAATATGCTCCATATCGGCATAGCGCCCGGTGCCAAAACGAATCGTCAAGTCAGCGTCCTCGGCCACCACATCGAGCAGCGGGATAGACACCTGAAGCGTCAGGTCGATCTCGGGATACGCCTCGGTAAATTGCCGCAGGCGCGGAATCAGAATCGAGCGCGCAAAGGTCGGCGTCACCGCCAGGCGCAGCTTGCGTTTGCCAGGGTTGCCGCTTTGCCCGGCAGGCCCCGGAAACTTTTGCAGCGTAGCCAGCCCTTCGCGCACATGCGCCAGGTATTCGCTGCCCTCGGTGGTCAATGAAAAATCAGCCCGGCCAAACAGCTTGGTGCCAATGATTTGCTCCAGCTGTTTGACGCGGTGGCTGACGGCGCTGGGTGTGACGCACAGCTCTTCAGCCGCCTGCGTCACACTGCGCAGCCGTGCCAGCGTTTCAAACGTTAGCAAGCACTGGATGGGGGGAATGCGAGCTTGGCGCAAAGTGTTAAATCTTTTCAAGCAGCCGCCGTGGAACCGGCTTTGTCGGGCCACTGGTGGCTGCCCCTCGGGGGGAGAAGCCGCAGGCGTTTCGGGGGGTCACTTGAATATCACGGTCTTGTGGCCATTGATCAAAACCCGATGCTCGCTGTGCCACTTAACAGCCCGCGCCAGCACGCGGCTTTCGGTGTCTTTGCCGCGCGCAGTCAAATTTTCAACTGTGTCCTTGTGGTCCACCCGCGTCACGTCTTGTTCAATGATTGGGCCTTCGTCCAGATCAGCGGTGACGTAATGCGCCGTTGCGCCAATCACCTTCACGCCGCGCTCATGTGCCTGGTAGTACGGCTTGGCCCCTTTAAAGCTGGGTAGCATGCTGTGGTGAATGTTGATGGCGCGGCCTGAGAGCTTTTTGCACAGGTCGTTGCTCAGCACCTGCATGTAGCGCGCCAGCACCACCAGCTCTGCGCCTTCGCTTTCAATGATTTCAAGCTGCTTGGCTTCGGCCTGCGCCTTGGTGTCAGCCGTGACGCCGATATGGTGAAACGGCACGTTGTAGCTGGCCGCCAGTTGGTAAAAGTCGCGGTGGTTGCTGATGATGGCGCGCACGTCAATCGGCAGCAGGCCAGACTTCCAGCGGAACAAGATGTCGTTCAAGCAATGCCCGTCGCGGCTGACCATGATGACTGTGCGCATCGCGTCCTGGGTGGAATGCAGCTTGAAGGCCATGCCGAACGACGCGGCAAAAGGAACCAGTTCAGCCTGCAGTTGCGCGTGGCCCAGATGGTCACACGCAAACTGCACCCGCATAAAGAACAAGCCTGTAGCCGGGTCGTTGTACTGGGCGGCTTCTTCAATGTTGCCATTGCGTTGCATTAAAAAGCCTGAAACGGCATGCACGATGCCCATACGGTCAGGGCAGGAGAGGGTCAAAATATAAGCGTAGGTCATATACCCATTATTCTCGCAGGCGGTGTGCAAACCGCTGCAACCCTGCCAGAATGACCCATTCACTCCTGGAGAAACACGCATGGCCTACCAAAACTTCAACATGGACCATCAGTGGTTGCCGTTCACGCCGAACCGCAACTTTAAAAAAGACCCACGCGTGTTTGTGGCCGCCGACGGCATGATGTTCACCACCCACGACGGCAAGCAGGTGATTGACGGCATCTCCAGCCTGTGGTGCGTGGCGGCGGGGCACAACCGCAAGCCTATCAACGAAGCGATCAAAAAGCAGCTCGACACGCTTGACTACGCCACGGCTTTTCAGGCCAGCAACGACCAAGCCTTTGTTGCCGCCGACATGATTGCCGCCATGGCACCGGGCGACTTGAACAAGGTGCTGTTTTGTAATTCCGGCAGTGAGGCGGCAGACACATCACTTAAAGTCGCGCTAGCCTACCACCGCGCGCGCGGCGAAGGCCACCGCAATGTGTTTATTGGCCGCGAGCGCGGCTACCACGGCGTCGGCTTTGGCGGCATGAGCGTAGGCGGCATTCCTGCCAACCGTAAGGCTTACGGCACCGCCCTGCTGCCGCGCGTTGACCACATGCGGTTCATTCACGATCCCGTCAACCACGCTTACATCCATGGGCAAGAGCCGGTGTGGACAGAAGACCTGCTGGCTGAGCTTGAAAACCGCATCCTGCCGCTGCACGACCCCAGCAACATCGCGGCCATCATCATTGAGCCCATCAGTGGCAGTGCCGGCTGGTACCTGCCGCCGCAAGGCTACGTCAAGCGTCTGCGCGAGATTTGCGACAAGCACGGCATTTTGCTGATTTTCGATGAAGTCATCACCGGTTTTGGCCGCCTCGGCTGCAACTTTGGCGCAGACTTTTACGGCGTGGTGCCCGACATGCTGAACTTTGCCAAATGCGTGACCAACGGGGTGATTCCGCTGGGCGGCGTGATTTGCAGCGACCGCATTTACGACACCATGATGGGAGCGAACTCCAACGCGCCCGAGCATGCGATTGAGTTCTTTCACGGCTACACCTATTCGGGCCACCCTGTAGCGTGCGCAGCGGCCATTGCCACGCTCAATCTGTTCAAGCAGGACAACCTGTTCGAACGCGCAGGCCAGATGGGCAAAGTTCTGGGCGACGCCATACACAGCACCTTCAAAGGCTTGCCCAATGTGATCGGCATCCGCACGCTAGGCCTGGCGGGCGCGGTTGAATTGGCGCCGATAGCTGGCACGCCTGGCAAGCGCGCCTTTGACATCTTCATGGACTGCTATCACCACGGCGTGCTGGTGCGGCCAGCCGGTGAAAACCTGGTCGTGTGCCCACCGTACATTGTTGAAAAAGAGCACATTGACCGCATCGTCAATGTGCTGGCAGATGCGATTCGCAAACATGCGTGATGCATGCGCCCGGCGGGCAAGCGCAGCTGCGTTTCAATAGGTTTAAGCTTCTAGCCCAATAGATACGGGCGCAAGCAGCTCCTGAAGTAATAGCAATTAAACATGCTTACTTCGCCATTTGCGCCTTGAAGTCGGCGCAGTAGTCCTTCTCAGGCAACGCTGGCGTTTGCCATACTGCATCAAAAGCCTCGGCCTTGTCGTCAAGTGCGGCGTCCCCGGCCCGCAGCCTCACGGCCTTGACTTTTAAGCTAGCGGGCAGATGCTGCGGCACGCCCAGCAGTCGGTCGGTGTGGCCGCTGCCGGACAGCAGCACCACCACCTTGCCCGGCAGTGCGGCTTTGGCCAGCGTGTTGGCCATGCTGATGTCTTTGGCAATTTGGATGCGCGTCATCGGCGTGATCTGGCTTTCAGGCAGCAAGTTGCAGTGGCCAATACGAATCAGTTGCTGCTGCGCTTTGAGCGCCGGGCCCGGCAACTGGCTGTCGAGCGTGCGGTCGCCCATACTGGCGCGCATCAGCTCGCGCGGCTGGTTGGCGCCCAGCACCGGCACGCCGGCCCGCACAGCGGTCATCACGGCAGGCCCATAGGCCTCCCACGGCCAGCCGGTGTTGTCCCACTTCAAAGCACTTCTGGTTTGCTGCTCGGTCGAGCTGGGGTGCAGCCCGGCGGTTGTCACGCCTACGTCCGCCATCTCAAGCGCTACCGCGGCCAGCACGCCGCGCTGGGCCAGCAGCGCAATGACTTGCTGGTGAATCTGCTGGTGCTCTGCTGCGTCGTGCTGCTCGCCCAGCAGCAACACGTTGGCGGGCAGCACGGCGTCTACCCGGCTGGTGGTGACGTCCAGCGCACTGCCGGTCAGCTGGTTCAGTACCGGGGCTTCGGGTTTGCTGGCGCAACTGGTTAAGCAGGCCGTCAAGGACGTCGCCAGCACAGCGGTAAAAATTAATTTAAACATCAGGGGATACTAATACGACTGCCCGAATTGTGTATTTCTACCCGCCGATGCCTTACTACAAAACGCTCACCACGCTCACCACGCTCACCACGCACACCGCTCGTATCGCTTTCACACTCATCGTCGCTGTGGCAGCTGCAGCGCTGTGCGTGCAATGGCGTACGCCGCTGCCGTGGATGATTGGCCCGCTGGTCGCTATCAGTGTGCTGTCGATGCTGGGCGCGCCCACCGGCAGTTACACGCCGCTGCGCAACGTGGGCCAGTGGGTGATTGGCGCGGCGCTGGGCCTGTACTTCACGCCGCCGGTAGTGGCGCTGGTGCTTGGTTTGTGGTGGGCCATGGCACTGAATGTGGTGTGGGCGCTGGCGCTCGGCGTGGCGTTTGGCAGCTGGCTGTACCGGGTGCATCGCGGTCCGGGGGTGTTTCACATCACCGGCCTGTCGCGGGCGACCTGCTACTTCGCGTCGCCGATCGGCGGCGCGTCAGAAATGACGCTGATGGCCGAACGCCGGGGGGCGCAAACTGAGCTGGTGGCGTCCAGCCACAGCCTGCGGGTGTTGCTGGTCACGCTGATCATTCCTTTCAGCTTTCAGTTCGCTGGCTTGCACGGGCTGGACATCACGGCGCCTGGGCCACGTGTGGTCAATGCGTCCGGCCTGGCCGCGCTTGGGGTGCTAACGGGCGCAGCTTGCTGGTTGATGGTCAAACTGAAATTGACCAACCCATGGTTTTTAGGAGCGCTGGCTGCCAGCCTGGCAATCACGGCCAGTGGGCAAACCTGGTCAGCCATCCCCACCTGGATGACGAACGCCGCTCAGCTGGTCATTGGCATCAGCCTGGGCGTGCGCTTTACCCGCAGCTTTGTGCACCTGGCGCCGCGCTGGCTGGCATCGGTGGCACTCGGTACGCTGGCCATGATTGGCTTGTGTGCAGGCTTTGCGGCGGTGGTAGCGTGGGCAACCGAGCTGCGCTGGGCCACGGTGCTGCTGGGCACGTCCCCGGGCGGCATTGCTGAAATGGCGATTACTGCCAAAGTGCTGCAACTCGGCGTGCCGTTGGTCACGGCTTTTCACGTCACGCGGCTGGCGGCGGTGCTGCTGCTGGCAGAACCTATTTATCGCTGGCTGCAGCCAAAAGGTCGTCAACCCGCCTGAGGCACTAAATTCAGTCGAATTTAGGTATTATTTAAGCCTCTAGCCCAATGAATTTGGGCGCGAGCAGCTCTGTTTTAAATAGCATTTAGGGTGTCGTCTTTGCCTTTATGCTCAACTGCAACCTTTTTCTCTTTGCCAAACCATGACACATAAAGCGCAGGCAACACCACCAGCGTCAGCAGCGTGGCGGTGATGAGCCCGCCAATGATGACGATGGCCAATGGGCGTTGGGTTTCTGAGCCGATTTCGCGAGACAGCGCCATCGGCAACAGGCCCAGCATGGCCAGCAGAGCCGTCATCAGCACGGTGCGCAGGCGCTGAACGGAGCCGAGCTTGACCGCGTCAAAAACGCTGTGCCCGGCGGCCTGCAATTGCTGGTAGCCTGACAGCATCACCACACCGTTAAGCACAGCCTGGCCCGACAGCGCGATAAAACCAATCGCGGCTGACACCGACAGCGGGATGGCAAAAACCCATAGCGCAACAAAGCCGCCAATCAGCGCCAGCGGCACGTTGAGCAAAATCAGCGCGGCCATCTTCAGTGACTTGAACGCGTCAAACAGCAGCACAAATATCAGCAGCAGCGATATGGGCACCACCACCGACAGACGCGCCATGGCGCGCTCCTGGTTCTCAAACTCACCCGACCAGGCAATGGTGTAGCCCTGCGGCAGCTTGACGTTGTCCGCCACTCGAGTCTGCATGTCTTTGACGACTGAGCCCATGTCGCGTCCCTTGATGAAAATACCAATCGCCATGGTGCGCCGGCCGGCTTCACGGGCAATGTTCATGGCGCCATTAGTTTCACGCACCGTCGCCACGCTGCCCAGCTGCGCGTAGCCGCCGTCAGGGGTGGGGATCAGCGTTTGCGGCAAGCTGGCGATGGCGCGCTTGTTTTCAGGCAGCCGTACTGCCACAGCAAACTTGCGTTCGCCTTCCCACAGCTGCGTTGCCGCCTTGCCGCCCAAGGCGGCTTCGACCACGTCCTGAATGTCTTGCACATTCAGACCTAATCGAGCAGCGCGGTCGCGATCAATGTCAATCACCAGCTGCGGCAAGTCGCCCAGGCGGTCAATCTCGCCACGCTGCACGCCTTGCACTTGTTTGATCTCGCGCTGCACGGCTTCGGCCACGCGGCGTAGCTCGTTCAAGTCTTCGCCCGCCACCTTCACAACAATTTGCCCCTTGATTTGCGAAATCGACTCCAGCACGTTGTCGCGTATCGGCTGCGAAAACGCCGGGTCGATCCCCGGAATGGCGCGCAGCTTGGCGTCCATCTCTTCAATCAGCTGGTCGCGCGTTAGCCCCTTGCGCCATTCTTCTTGCGGCTTCACATCGACAAAAATCTCTGCCATGCTCAGCGTTTTGGGGTCGGTGCCGTCTTCAGGCTGGCCTGCCTTGGACACCGCCGTACGCACCTCGGGCACGCTGTCCAGCGCATTGCGCGCCAACAGTAAAATTTTGGCAGCTTCCTGACCCGATACGCTGGACGGCATGTCAAAGTTGGCCCAGAAGGTGCCTTCATTCAATTCCGGCAAAAACTCTGACCCCAATCGACTCGCCACCACCATGCTGAGTGCGAATACGCTCAGCGCAATGGCCACCACAGCCTTGCGGCTGTTCATGGCCCAGTCCAGTACTGGCTCATAAATACGTTTGCTGGTTTTAACCACGCGGTTGTCGCCGTGTGGCAGCTTTTTGCGCAAAATCCAGAAAGCCAACAGCGGCACCAGCGTAAGAGAAAAAATCAGCGAACCAATCAGGGCCGTAGTGACGCTAAGCGCCATCGGTTGAAAAATCCGGCCTTCATGGCGTTGCAGCGCAAAAATCGGGATGTGCGCCGCAATGATGATCAGCATTGAAAACAGTGTTGGCCTGCCGACTTCGCTGGCCGCGTCAATGATGACGTTGCGCCGCTCGTCTTTCGACATGTTTTCGCCTTTTTCAGCCAGGCGGTGCAAGATGTTTTCAATCACAATTACTGCGCCATCGACAATAATGCCGAAGTCCAGCGCCCCCAAGCTCAGCAAATTGGCTGGCACGCCCATGATTTTCAAACCCAAAAAAGTTGAAAGCAGCGCCAGCGGAATGATCACCACCACCGCCAGGCTAGCCCTGACGTTCGACAAGAAAAGGTACAACACCAGTGCCACCAGCAGTGCACCTTCCACCAGGTTTCGGAACACTGTGGTCAATGTTTTGCCCATTAGCCAGGTGCGGTCGTAATACGGCACGATTTGCACGCCCTTGGGCAGGCCTTTGGCGTTCAGCTCGGCGATTTTTTCTTTCACGCCTTTGAGCACCACGCTGGGGTTTTCGCCTTTGCGCATGATGACAATGCCCGTCACCACGTCGTCGTCCTTGTCCTGGCCAACAATGCCCAGGCGCGGCACAGCGCCAATATTGACGGCCGCAATGTCGCGAATCAAGATCGGCGTGCCATTGCGCGCCGCCACCACAATCCGGCCAATGTCGTCGGCAGATTTCAACAGGCCAATGCCGCGAATAGCGAACTGCTGCGGACCTTGCGCCACATAGCTGCCGCCTGCGTTCGAGTTGCCGCGCCCCAATGCATCGAGGAGGTTTTGAAAGGTGAGCTTGTAGGCACGCAATTTGTCCAGATCAGGCTGCACCTCGTACTGTTTGATAAACCCGCCCATGGCCACCACATCGGCCACGCCCGGTACTTTGCGCAGTGTGCGCTCAATGACCCAGTCCTCCAGCGTGCGCAACTCCGTCACGCTCAGGCCGTCGCCCCTGACGCGGTAACGCATCACCTCGCCTACCGGCGTGGCGTTGGGTGCCACATTGACCTGTGCGCCGTTGGGCACGTCCAGGTTGTTGAGCCGCTCATTGATTTGTTGACGCGCCACATTCACATTGGCCGCGTCGTCATACGTCACCACGGTGTAAGACAAGCCGAACTGTGTGTGCGAGAAAACGCGAATCGAGTTAGGCAAGCCCGACAGCGCCGTTTCTATCGGCAGTGTGACCTGCTTTTCAACCTCTTCAGCGGCCCGGCCCGGGTACAGCGCAATCACGGTGACCTGCGTGTCGGTAACGTCAGGAAAGGCTTCGACTGAAAGGTTTTTAAAGGCAAACACGCCTGCCATCACAAACAGCAGCGTGCCGAGGACGATAAATAGCGGCTGATGCAGCGCGTAGGCAATCAGCTTTTTCATGGCTTGGTCTGGCCTGGTTTGGTCGCTGCAGTTACATTTGCTATTGTATTAGGAGCTGCTTGCGTCTGATTAGATTGGGCTACAGGCATTTTTTTGTCCAAAGATGCGGCAGGTTGCGCATCGTCCTGCGCCGACCTGAACTCTCTGGCCAGCAGCAGCATGTTTTCACTCACCACCTGCTCGCCTGCCTCCAAGCCGCTGGACACCACAGTCTCGCGCGGGCCCTGGTAGCTCAACGTCACGTCGCGCCGTTCAAACACACCTGGTTGGGTTTGCACCATCACGGTTTGTCTGGCACCCAGCAGTGACACCGCTTGCGACGGAATCACCACACCGTTGCCCAACTGGCGCTCGATTCGAGTGGTTGCCAGCATTTCGGCTTTCAGCAAACGGTTCGGGTTGGCCACCACACCGCGTACTTTGATGGTGCGGGTGGCTGGGTCGATGTAGTCGGCGGCGGCTGTGACTTTGCCTTCAAACTTTTGCCCGCCCAGGCTTGGGATCACCAGCTCAAAAGCCGAGCCGATTTTGAGAGTGCCAATTTCGCTTTCGCGCGCATCAATTTGCACCCACAGTGATGTCGGGTCGGTCACCACGAAGAGCGCTGGCACACCCGGGCCAGACTGGTCGGGCCGCACTTCTTGGCCGGGGTTTAAATTGCGCTCGACCACAGTGCCGCTGATGTTGGCCAATAAACCGAGTTGCTGGTTCACGCCACCGCCGCCGCCGTACAGCCGCGTGCGGGCCCCGGTGCGCTGAATCTCAGCTTGCGTGCGCGCCGCGTCAAACTCGGCCTGGTCCAAGTCCTTGCGGGCAATGATGCCGGCCTCAAACAGCTCGCGCTGGCGTTGCAGTGATTTTTGGCTCAGGCGCGCTTCGGCGCCAGCCTTGGCGGTGTCGGCCTGCGCCATGCCGAAGTCGGGCGAGGCCAGTTGCGCCAGCAGCGCGCCGCTTTTAACCGTCTGGCCCACATCGGCTTTGATTGCCATCACGCGGCCAGCAAACGCGGGGTAAATGCGCTGGGTGCGCTCTTCGTTCCACACCAGTTTGGCGGGGAGCTCAACCGTGATGGCTTTGCCTGGCGCTGCGGTGGCCAAGCCCAGCAAGGCGAGCTGTGGGTGACCCGCCGCAAAACGCAATTGAGCCCCTTGCAGGATTGGGGCCGGTGCCTCGGGCGCGGGTGTGGGGGCTTCGGTACAGGCCGCAAGTAATGTGAGGCTTAAAACGGAGAGCAGCAAGAAAGGGGTGGTGTGGTTCACGGTATTTTTTGAAGTGATGTGAAGGGGGAATGCTGTTAAGGCTGGCGAAGAAGCCAGGTTTGTGCGGCTTTGGCGTGGTCGGTTCGCGCACTGAGTGCTTCAATCAAAATAGTGCGCAGTGTGCGGCGTGCGTCAATCAGTTCGGTCAGCGACATCGCGCCTTTGCTGTAAGCCAGCTCGGCCATCTCGGCTACCTTGCGGGCGCGCGGCAGTATAGTGACCTCGTAGCTCAGCGCCCTGGCGGCAGCACCGCGCTGGTCTTGTTGCAGGCGCTGAAAGTCTACGGCGGCCAAGCGACGGGTTTTTTCTAACGTGTCCTCTGCCAGATTGAGCTGGGCCTGGGCGCGCACAATTTCACCCTGAAAGTTGTAGCTGCCCAAAAAGCCATTCAGCGGCACCTGCGCCCTGAACTCCAGCAGCCGGGTTGACGTGCCAGGGTAATGGTCAAATGAGGTGCCCAGCGTGATGTCGCGGCTTTTTTGGGCTGACGCCACATCCAGCGCAGCCCGAGCCGCTTCCAGCCGCTGCACGGCGGCGCGTACGTCTGCGCGTGCTTCGACCGACGGGAAGATGGTTTCCTGCGGTACTGATTCCATAGCCTGGCGCGTTGGCCAATCGGCTTGTGCCTGCAACATGCCAACGCCGGTAAAGCCGGTCAGTTGCGCTAGACCGAGCGCAGCGCGCTGGCGGTCAAACTGGGCGGTGGCCAGGTCGGTGCTGGCGCGCTGGGCTTCAATTTCGGTGCGGGCTGCGTCCTGCGCGGCCAGGTCGCCTGCCTGCACGCGGCGGGCAGCCGTGGCGGCCAGTTGCGCGGCGCTGCGCGCTATCGACGCCACCTCGCTTATGCGTTCTTGCGTTGCCAACAAGTCAAAGTACGCCGCCACCGTTGTGATTTGCTGCTGCACCTTGATGTCTTCGATGTCTTCTTGCGCAGCACCCGCCAGCCGCTGGGCGGCCTGAGTGCGCAGCTCGCGCTTGTTGCCGCGCTCGTACGTCCAGTCTAGGCCAATGGCTTTGTCGATGCGCTTGTCGCGAATCAAATTGCCACCGCCAATGCCGTTTTGCAGATCAATCGATGCGGCCTTGGCCGACAGCACCGGGGTGGGCGCACGGTCTGCTGCAGTGACGTCACCCCGCGCGCCAGCCAGCGCGCGCCTTGCCAGCGACACGTCAAGGTTGTTTTGCGCCGCCTGCAAGGCTTGGGTCAGTGAGATGCTGCTGGTCACTGGCGGCGTGCTTTGTGCGGCGGCAGGCACGTGCGGCAACAGCCAAGTGCTGGCGGCGAGGCTGGCGGCTAAAAATAAGTGTCGTATGCTCATAAAGATGTTGTAACTTGCGGTGACTGACCCGCACCTGACCTGAGCGGTGCATTTCGGCCTAATCGCCATCCGTAGTTTTACTCACATGAAAATACTTCTGGTTGAAGACGATGCCGTTTTGCGTGACGTGATGCTGCGCAGCCTGAGCGATGCGGGCCACCGTGTCGACCTGGCCGCCAGCCTGGACGAGGCGCGCCACTGGTGGCGGGTGCAGGCCTATGACTCGGTGTTGCTGGACCTGAATCTGCCTTTGACCAGCGCGACCCTAACGCAAAGCGCTGCCCAGGGCAACGGTTTGAGCCTGCTGCGCGAAGCGCGCGCGCGGGGCGACCGCACGCCGGTGCTGGTGCTGACAGCACGCGGCCGCCTGGAAGAACGCATCGCCGGGCTGGACGCGGGGGCCGACGACTACATGGGCAAACCGTTTGACCTGGCCGAAGTCGAGGCGAGGTTGCGGGCGCTGGTGCGGCGCGCGCAAGGTACCGACGACCGGGTGGCGCAAGGCGCCCTGGTGCTGGATCGAAAGGCGCGCCGCTTTTATTTGCAAAACCAGCCTTGGGACTTGCCCGCCCGTGAATTTGAAGTGCTGTGGGAGCTGATGACCCCACCGGGCCGGGTCATCAGCAAACGCGTGCTGTCTGACAAACTTAGTGAAACCGACGAGGCGCTGGGCGACAACGCATTAGAGGCGTTCATTTCGCGCTTGCGCAAAAAACTGCTCGGCAGTGGCGTAGGCATTCGCACGCTGCGCGGCATTGGCTACGTGCTGGAAGAAAGCCCCGCATGATGCTCAAACAGTCCCTTAGAAGCCGTGTCATCAAACATGTGGTGTTGCCGCTGGTGGTGCTGTGGGCGCTGGGTACCACCGTGGCTTTGGGCGTGGCCAATTATTTTGCGGGTCAGGCGTTTGACCGGTCGCTGCTGGACGATGCCTACGCAGTGGCCGCCAATGTGCGCATGGACAGCACCGGCCCGGTGCTGAACTTGTCACCGCCCGAAATGAGCGCGTTGCTGTTTGACCAAACCGAGTCGATGTACTTTGCGGTACTGCTGCCGAGCGGCGCGCTGCTGGCCGGTCACGCGGGGTTGCGGCCCCCGCCACTGCCCAAAGAAACGGCATTTGGCTTTGCCGACATCAATTTTCAAAACCGGGCGCTGCACAGCGTCAGCTTGCACCGTTACGAGCCGACCGAATTTACCGTGGTGGTGGCGCAAACCACCGCAGCCCGAAGCCGCTTGTTGCAGCGCATGTTGACGTACGCGGTTGTACCGCAGGTGCTGCTGTTGGCGTTTTTGGTCTGGTGGCTGCGCCGCGTGATTCAGCGTGACCTGCTGCCACTGGCAGAGCTGCAGCGCGCGGTAGACCAAAAGGGCGTGCGCGATTTGAGCCCCATGCCGCTCAGCGTGACGACTGGCGCGAGCACCCGTGATGTACAGCGTTTGGGTACCGCCGTGAACGCCATGCTGCAACGCTTGAGCGAAAGCATCACCGCGCAACGCGAGTTTGCAGGCAACGTCGCGCATGAACTGCGCACGCCTTTGGCCGGCATCCGTGCACAAGCCGATTACGCATTGGCTAATAGTGATCCAGCGGTTTGGCGCGAGCAACTGCAGGGCATCGCGCGCGGCCAGCAGCGCGCCAGCCACATGGTCGAGCAGCTGCTTGGCCTGGCACTTGCCGATGAGGCGCACGCCAGCTTGCAACTTGTCCCCATTGCTATTAATGAAGTAGCGCGCGACGTGCTGCTGCGCTACATGTCCAAGGCCGATGCGGCAGGCGTGGACCTGGGCGGCGATGGGCTTGATGAGCGTGTGGTGGTCCAGGCGGATGCCGCGCTGCTCGAAGGCATGCTGGTCAACCTGCTGGACAACGCGCTGCGCTACGGCGTCGCGGTCAAGCCTCAAGTCACCGTTGGTGTCAGGCATATCGGCGGCGCTGTCCGTCTGTCAGTAACTGACAACGGCCCCGGCTTGACGCAGGCTGAGGCTGACCAGCTAAGCCAGCGCTGGGCACTGGGCGCGGCGGGCCAGCGCTTGGGCGAGGGTGCCGGGCTCGGTCTAGCGATTGTGAGCCGCTACGCTGAGTTGCTGGGTGCGCGCTTTAACCTTGAGACCGCCCCCAGCGGTCAGGGACTGTGCGCTGTCGTGACTTTTACCTGACACAAGGACCGCTTATACTTTCGCATTTGAATGCGAATCACTCTTAAATGCGTCATCTTCTTTTAGCGTTTCTAGCGGTGCCTGCCTTGGCAGCCGCACAAACTGCGGTGCCTGAGTCAGAGACTTTCAACGCCAAATTTCAAGCCACCTACATCTGGCAAACCAAGCCCGCCTTCAAAGCCGCTTATTCGGGCGTTAACAGCTTGTCGCCGCGGGCCGAAAAAAGCTACTCGTTCACGTCAACCGCGTATCTGGGCTTGCGCCTGGCCACCAACACTGAGCTGTACTTCAACCCCGAAGTCGTGCAAGGCGTGCCCATGTCGGGGCTGACCGGGCTTGGCGGCCTGAGCAATGCCGAGCTGCAAAAAACCGCAGGTGCCAATTTGCTGCTGTACCGCGCGCGGCTGTTTGTGCGCCAAACTTGGAATGTTGGCGATGACCGTGTCGCCGTCGCGTCAGACGCCAACCAGCTGGCAGGTTTGCGCAGCAACAACCGCCTTGTGCTAACGGCGGGCAACCTGGCGGTGTCAGATATCTTTGACGCCAATGCCTACGCGCATGACCCGCGCACCCAGTTCATGAACTGGTCGTTTTTAACCCACGGCGCGTATGACTTTGCGGCGGATTCACGCGGTTACTCAATCGGTGCGGCGCTGGAATATTACACAGGCGATTGGGCCTTCAGAGCTGGCCGCTTCATGATGCCGCGCGAGTCTAACGGCTTGGCGCTTGACCGCGGTCTGGGCAAGCGCTACGGCGACCAGCTGGAGCTGGAGAAGTCTTACGCGATTGCGGGTCAGCCCGGTAAGGCCAGGTTGCTGGTGTTTCGCAACCAGGCGGTGATGGGCGGCTTTGACGATGCCATTGTTGCAGCGGCGGGCGGCGTGCCGGTGGTAGCACCGGTTCGCAAGCTGCGCAGCAAAAAAGGCTGGGGTGTTAATCTGGAGCAGTCGCTGACCGACAACGCCGGCGCGTTTGTCAGGCTGGCCAAAAATGATGGTGCCTCAGAAGCTTATGCCTTTGCCGAGATTGACCAATCGCTGTCATTTGGCGTGCAAGTCAAAGGCGCAAGCTGGGGCCGAGCGCAAGATACGCTCGGTATCGCCTATGCGCAAAACGGCTTGTCGTCATCGCACCAAGCCTTTTTGGCGGCGGGCGGTAATGGTTTTTTTGTCGGGGATGGGCGGCTGAACTATCGGCCTGAATCGATTGTTGAGGGCTACTACAGCATTGGCTTGGGCTTTTTGCAACGCTCGGCGGTGTCGCTGGGCGCGCAATTCATCCGCAACCCGGCCTATAACGCCGACCGTGGGCCGGTCAAGGTGTTCAGCTTGCGGTTACATACCGAGTTTTAGTTTTCAAAGTTCATTTCAGGGCTGCAGCCCAATGAATTAGGGTGCGAGCAGCTCCTGAATCAATAGCTATCACTTCGCGTCAGATTTGCGTCACGCCGCCTAAACCGCATCCCGTAAAATCAGGGATCACCTGAATAACTCCCTTACTGGACTCCACGCAATGGCTGACACCCCCCACGCCCTCATGGCCAACGCCATCCGCGCACTCGCCATGGACGCCGTGCAAGCCGCCAATTCTGGCCACCCCGGCGCGCCCATGGGCATGGCCGACATGGCCGTTGCGCTGTGGGGCGGCCACCTCAAGCACAGCCCGCACAACCCGCATTGGTTTGACCGCGACCGTTTTGTTTTAAGCAACGGCCACGGCTCAATGCTGATTTACGCGCTGCTGCACCTGACGGGCTACGCCCTGCCGATGAAAGAGCTCAAAAACTTTCGCCAACTGCACAGCAAAACGCCGGGTCATCCTGAAGTTGACGTGACTCCCGGCGTTGAAACCACCACCGGCCCGCTGGGCCAGGGACTGACGAATGCCGTGGGCATGGCACTGGCTGAAAAGCTGCTGGCCAAAGAATT
>JANYED010000296.1 GCA_025363315.1 Polaromonas sp. | reverse complement strand
GCTGCAGCGGGCGTTGCACCTGCCGCCGCAGCACTGCCTGCCCCGGCCACATCACCGCCCCCGCCACCCCCACCGCAGGCGGCCAGCAAGGCGGCCGCTGCAAGGCTGGCCGAACCCGCCCGGGCCATGTCTGGCTCAACTACGGTGCTGTGGGTTGTGTCGTGTTCTTCTGTTGCCAGCATGCTGCGCGCCTTGTGTGGAGTTGTGTCCAGACTGAATTGTTGCTGGACAGAATGCCGAGGGTAAGGGTAAAAACCCCAGCCGATTGTGACAAATCAGCAGGCGGGCAATGTAAAGGTTACGAAACGCTACGGGCAGTTGCTACGCGTTGCGCGCTGCCTGCAGCACATCACGCGTTTTGGTGGCTTCGCGCCGCGCCGCTTCTGCAAAATCATCGCCGGGCGAGGCATACAAAATCGCCCGCGATGAGTTCACGATGATGGGCGCGCCTGGCCGCCAGCCCGCGCGCACGGTGGCCACCGCGTCGCCGCCCTGTGCGCCCACGCCGGGAATCAACAGTGGCAAGGTGGGGGCCACCGTACGCACGCGTTCAATTTCTGCCGGATAGGTTGCGCCTACCACCAGCCCGAGCTGTCCATTGAGGTTCCACGGGCCTTGCGCCAGTCTGGCGACGTGTTCATAGAGCAGCGGCTGGCCTTCGATGGAGGCGAAGCGCTGGTTTTGCAGGTCATCACCGCCGGGGTTGGAGGTGCGGCACAGCAAAAACGCACCCTTGCCTTCGTACTTCAAATACGGTGCAACCGAGTCAAAACCCATGAAGGGCGACAGCGTGACGGCATCGGCATCGTAGCGCTCAAACGCCTCAATGGCGTACTGCTCGGCCGTGCTGCCAATGTCGCCGCGTTTGGCGTCGAGAATGATCGGCACATGCGGCGCTACCTTGTGCATATACGCCATCAGGCGCTCCAGCTGACCTTCAGCGCGGTGGGCGGCAAAGTAGGCGATTTGCGGTTTGAAGGAGATCACCAGGTCAGCGGTGGCGTCCACAATCGCGGCGCAAAAGTCATAAATCTTGGTCGCATCGCCTTTAAACTTGCCCGGAAACCGCGTTGGTTCCGGGTCTAGACCCACGCACAGCATCGACTGGTTTTGTCGTTCTGCTGCGCTCAGCTTGTCTAAAAATGTGATCGGTGACGTATGGGGGAGGGCCTGCATGTTCATCGTTATATTGTAAGAAGCCGCGCAACCAAGGCGGCACAATCTAAGTATGCAACTCAGTCGCAAGCAACTCGTCCTCGTCATTCTTGTCACCCTGACCTGGGGGCTGAACTGGCCGATGATGAAAATGGGTGTGACGGGCTTCCCGCCTTTGACCTTTCGCGCCCTGTGTCTGTGGATAGGCGTGCCGGTGTTGTGGCTGGCACTGCGGGTGATGAACGTGCCGTTTTACATCGCGCGCAAAGACTGGCGCGAGCTGTTCTGGCTGGCGGTGACCAATATGTTCATCTGGCACGTGCTGATTATTCTGGCAATCAGCGTGCTTAGCAGCGGGCGGGCAGCGATTTTGGGGTATACCATGCCGGTGTTTTCGGCGCTGCTGGGCGTGGTTTTTTTCGGTGCGCGCATGGGACCCAAGCAGTGGCTGGGCATCAGCGCGGCAGCAGTGGGTGTGTCGCTGCTCCTCTTTAATGAACTCACAAATTTTGCTGGCAAGCCGTTGGGCGTTTTGATGGCGCTGAGTGCTGCTGCAGTGTGGGCCTTTGGCACACAAAAGTTGCGCGCGACGACAATTGCGGCCAGCACCCTCACGCTGTCGTTCTGGATGACGCTAATGGCCGCTGTGGTGTTGAGCGGGTTGAGTATTGCTTTTGAAAGCAGCCAGTGGCGCATGCCGCAAGCCAGCAACTGGGTGGCGATTTTGTACAACGGGGTGCTGATTTTTGGCTTTACCCACGCGGCCTGGTTCACCCTGGCGCGCGGGCTGCCGCCGGTGGCGTCGACATTGAGCACCATGATGATCCCGGTACTGGGGGTTTTTTTAGGCGCGCTGTGGCTGGGTGAGGTGCTGCACTGGCAAGACTGGGCCGCCGTTGGCCTGATGGCGGTGGCGATTGCTACCGTGCTGGTGCCTGGCGGGCGCAAGGCCGCTTTATGAAGCTGTGGCGATGCTGATGCCCAGGCACAGGTCGTCCCAGGCCTTGGCTTTGTCCAGCGGGTTGCGCAGTAAGTAGCTGGGGTCGATGGTGATGATGGTGGGGGTGCTGTGCAGCGTGTGAATTTGCCCGCGCAGCCTGGCCAGGGGCTCGGTGGATTGCAGCAATGCTTGCGCTGCCAGGCGGCCCATGACGAGCACCACGTTGGCTTGTGCGCTGGTAAAGATGGCTGCCAAGTCGCGTGTCCATTCGCTGGCCAAGTCCCCGCCCGTACCTTGCCCCCTGACCAGCGGCGCAAGCAGGGCCGCACCCGCTGTGTGCAGCTTGGCGGCGCGCAGCATGTTGTCGAGCAGCTTGCCCGCATCGCCTTCAAACGGGTTAAAGCTTTCTTGCAACGCGCTGGCGGGCGACTCGATCAGTATCAGCCAGCGGGTGCCAGTTTCGGTGGCCGACGCGGGGTACAGCGTTTGCAGCTTGCCGATGCGCCAGGTGCTGGTGCTGGCAGCGGGGTGTTCATAGGCTTTGGGTGCCTGAAGAGATTGATTTTGGGTATCAAAAGTGCCTGTAGCCCTTTGAATACGGGCGCTAACAGCTCCTGAATCAATAGCGGTAGATGTGGCAGTCACAGTGGCTGGCGGCGTGGGCAGGGATGCGCTGGTGGTTGCGGCGTCAGGTTTGGTCAGTGGCTGCCAGACGAGCACGCCCATTTCCTTGAGCATCGCGCGCTGGCGTTTGCTCAAGCTCATCACCGGTTCGGCTAGTTCGGCCAGCTCGGCCAGTTCGGTCATAGTCTGAAGCTCATCACAATTGCGTCTTCGCGCGGGTTCAAAAGGCCACCTCCCGCCGGGTAGTAGCCTTTACGCAGCCCTACTTCACGAAAGCCGTAATGCAGATAAACCGCCTTGGCGTGGGCGTTGCTGGCGCGCACTTCCAGCCATAGCCACTGCGCGTTTTGGCCGCGTGACCACAGCGCCAGCGCGTCCAGCATCACCCGCGCCCAGCCTTGGCGCTGATAGGCTGGCGCCACGGTAATGTTCAGCAGATGGGTCTCGTCCACACCCTTCATGGCGACAAAATAGCCCAGCAGCGCGGCATTGGGCGAGCTGCCCGCCGTCAGTAATTGCGCCAGGTACCCCGCATTCAGCGAGTCATTGAAGTTGCCCATCGTCCACGGGTGCTTGTAGGCGCTGTGCTCCACCCGCGCAACGCCACTTAGCCAGCCGGGCGTCATCGGCTCGAGCTGGGCTTCGATTGATGGGGTGGGTTTAAAGACGGCGTTCATGGGTCAGCGCTCAAGGAGCGGCGAGGGAGGCAGCAAGCTTGAGCGATTTGGCAGTTTCACGTTCGGCAGTGGTTTGCGCTACCTTGTCGCGCACATACAGCGGCATGGCCTGGTCGGCGGGCACGCAGTGGCCAGCGGCGGCAAGCTGCGGGGCCAGGCGCAGCATGGCGCTGGCTGTGGGCAGCGCGTGCAGGCAGGCAAGCGGGTCCAAACCTGTGGGCAGTCGGCCTGAATACACGCTAAAAACATTGCCTGCATAAACTGTATTGGCCGTGTTAACCGTATTGACCGTTTTCACCGTATTAACCGTATTAACCGTATTTACCGCTTCGGCCTCCACGGGCAGCTCCTCGGGCCGGATCAATTCACATGCGCCCAGCGGCGTCAATACGCCTTGTCCTCCTTGGCTGCACGCATAGCGCTGCACATACATTTCGTCCATTCGGGCGTCGAGCAGGGCGATGATATGTGGCGATGGCTTTTGCAGCCGCGCCTCCTCAGCCACCGCCATCAGCGTGTCAATCGGCAGCACGGGCAAGCCCGCGCCGTGCTTAGCGCCCCCACCGGCTCCGTAAGCCAGGCCCTGCGCTACCGCGCAAGCCGTGCGCAGCCCGGTAAACGAACCCGGGCCGCGGCCAAAAGCGATGGCCTGCAAATCCCCCAGCGCCAAACCCGCATCAGCCAGCAGCGCCAAAATGACCGGAATCAGCGTCGTCGATGCCTTGGCCCCGCCCGGCCCGGTGTGCTGCCACACGCGCGCGCCATCCGTCACTGCAACCGACATCGCGTCGGTCGAAGTGTCAAAAGCTAAAAAAGAGCCGTTTTGAGGCATTAAAACGTAAAAGTAGGGGTTAAATAGGCCTCTAGACCAATAAATACGGGCGCGGGCAGCTATTAAATAAATAGTAAACACTGCTTCGCATCGTCTGATTATCCCGTGACTTTCCAATTAACGCCGCGATAATCAGCGCATGCTGACCCATTTGCCCCTCAAGCGCTGCGTGGCGTGCGCTTTCGTCCTGGTTTTAAACCTCGCCGCAGCGCAAACCCTGCCGCCCGAAGTTGAAGCCGCGTTAGCGCGCGCCAAAGTCCCGCGCGAGGCGCTTGGCGCGATTGTGGTCGACGCTGCGCCTGCTAACAACAGCAAAGCGGCGCCGCTTTTAAGCCACCGCGCCAACGCCCCCGCCAACCCCGCATCGGTCATGAAGCTGGTGACCACTTACGCGGGGCTTGAGCTGTTGGGCCCGGCCTACACCTGGGCCACGCCGGTGTTTGTTGACGGCAGCATCAACAACGGCGTACTGACCGGCAACCTGATCATTCAAGGCCGGGGCGACCCCAAGCTGGTGCTGGAGCGCTTGTGGCTGCTGCTGCGCCGCGTGCAGGGCTTGGGCATCAAAACCATCAACGGCGACATCGTGCTGGACCGCAGCGCCTTTGCGGTTGCCGCGTCCAGTCCGGCCGACTTTGATGGCGAGCCGCTGCGCCCGTACAACGCCGCGCCTGATGCGCTGCTGGTCAATTACAAATCAGTTGTGATGACCTTTGTGCCCAACTACGCCAGTGGCCTGGCCAGCGTGAGCTTTGACCCGCCGCTGGCTAATGTGCAAATGCAGGCCGCCGTGCCACTGACATCCGCCAAGGACTGCAGCGACTACCGAGGTGCGCTGGCGGCAGATTTCAGTGACCCGTTTCGCATCAGCTTCAAAGGCGCTTACCCGGCCGGTTGCGGCGAGAAAGTCTGGCCCATCGCCTACGCCGACCCGGCCAGCTACGCTGAGCGCGCCGTCGCCGGCATGTGGGCTGAAATAGGGGGCAAGTTGGGCGGCCGGGTGCGTGACGGCCGCCCTCCGGCGGGCTTGAAAAGCACGTTTGAAATGACCTCGCCCAGCCTGACGGAAGTGATTCGCGACATCAACAAATTCAGCAATAACGTGATGGCCCAGCAGTTGTTTTTAACGCTCAGTCTGAAATCTGCTCAGTCCAGCCCGGCCAGCTTTGAAGCATCACGCGCCGTGGTGCAAAGCTGGTGGGCCGGGCGTTTTGGCGATGCCGATATGCCTGTGCTGGACAACGGCTCGGGCCTGTCGCGCCAGGAGCGCGTTACGCCGCAGGGCCTGGCCCGCATGCTGCAAACGGCGTATGTGTCGGGCGCCATGCCCGAGCTGATGGCGTCGCTGCCGATCACCGGCATTGACGGCACGCTGCGCAGTAACCGCTCTCGCGTATCGCAAGGCTGGGCGCATTTGAAAAGCGGCACCCTGCGCGACGCGACCGCTCTGGCAGGCTACGTGCACACGCCCAGCGGCCGCCGACTGGTGGTGGTAGGCATCATCAATCACCCCAACGCATCTGCCGCACGGCCCGCGCTTGAGGCGCTGGTCGACTGGGCCGTTAAAGAAGGCGCCAAATGACCAGTGCCCTGATCGACACAATCGGCTCAGTTGCGGCAGTGCTGACCACGGCCAGCTTTGTTCCGCAAGCCTGGCACAGCTTTAGAACCCGCGACGTGAGCGGCATTTCGCTCGGCATGTACAGCGTCTTCACCGTCGGCGTGGCGCTCTGGCTGGTCTACGGCGCGCTGCTGCAGTCCTGGCCGCTGATCATTGCCAACAGCATCACGCTCGGCCTGGCGGCGACCATTTTGGGCATGAAGCTGCGGTTTGGATAGGGCCAGCGGGGGCTTTCACCCCATATACCGGTTGGTGTTTATTGGTGAGCTTCTGAAGCCAGCTATCGTTTACGAGCGGTTGCAACGGTTGCAAATTTGCTGAAAAAGTAGAAAATAGTGTGACAGCAATCGCCCACTTGGTGGAGTGGCTCCCTGCGTGGCGACAATGAAACAGCATCAACTTATGATGGCAAATCAGTTACAAATTTGACCATGGCGCTTTTCAAAGACTTCTTTTCACCGTCACGCAGCACGAAAGATGCTGTGACTGACCCACTGCAAGAGCGCGCGAGCCGCTCCGACGGGCCGCGCACATTGCCTGTGCCGATGAATCTTGAAGAGCGAATGGCGTTTCGTCGTGAGCTGTTGTTTGAAACCATCCGCGACAGCCTGACCAAGCGCTTTATTGCCGCAGACAGCTACCGCGTCAAGGTTATGCGCACCGACAAACGTGGCCACTGCTTCGTGGTGATGCTCGACATGTCGTCTGCCTTTATGGCCAGCGACGCAGGCCAGCATGCGCAACTGGCCGAGACCGCAGCGTTGCTGGTCAAAAACGCGGAAACCAGGTACGACCTGATGGTGGGCGGCGTGTACTGGCGGATCGACGAAACGCTGGGTGCGTCAGCCGCGACTTGGGTGCGTCCATCGTTGCCGCTACCGCTGCAACCGCCGGGTGCATCCATTGAAAAATACGTACGGCTCGGCGGCGACCCGATGACGGACTTTGAGGAAGATTGGCAAAAAGACAGCGACACTCAACTCAGCGACCGCACCTATTCGTCAGACATGACGCAGCTGATTGCAGAATCGCAGAAACAACCGGCGCAAGAGGCGACGCAACAACCATCACAAGAGCCGTCACCAGAGCCGCTACCAGAACAGTCACCAAAGCCGTCACAAGAGCCGTCACCAAAGCCGACACAAGAGCCGTCACCAAAGCCAACACAAGAGCCGCCGCAAAAATAAACGCCGTAGCCGGGCTGCCGCAGTGTGCCGCTGGAATCGTTCTTGCTGCAAAATAGATTCACGATCGTTTTTGCACTGTTTTGACACCTGAACTGGAGCTTCCCATGAATGCCTCAAAGGCCTCTTCCATAATGAAATTGTTTGGCCGCCGCCGCACGCTGGCCGTGCTGGCTGCAGCGGTCTTGTCCAGCGGCCTGGCGCAGGCCCAATCGGGCGGTATCAAGCTGATGGTCGGCTTTCCGGCCGGGGGCGGCACCGATGCGATTGCGCGCATTTTTGCCGACAAACTCAAAGACCAGCTGGGCACGACGGTGGTGGTGGACAACAAGGCCGGCGCGGGTGGCCAGATTGCCGCACAGGCGCTGAAGGCGGCGCCCGCTGACGGGTCGGTGCTGTTTTTAACCCACGACCACACGGTGTCGATCTTGCCGCTGGTGGTTAAAAACCCCGGCTTTGACCCGGCCAAAGACTTTGTGGCGGTGGCCGGATTTGCCACTTTCGTCAACGCGCTGGCGGTGTCTGGCGGCACGCCGGCCAAAACCATGAACGAATACCTGGCCTGGGTGCGCGGTCAAGGCAACAAGGGCAATGTGGGTGTGCCTGCGCCTGCATCGGTGCCGGAGTTTTTGGTCAAAGTGATTGGTGAGAAATACAAGCTGGATTTGCAGGCCGCCCCCTACCGCGGCAGTGCGCCAATGATGGCCGACATGCTGGGTAACCAGATTGGTGCAGGCGTCGCTGGCGTGCCAGACTTTATTGAAAACCACAAGGCCGGCAAGGTGCGCGTGGTGGCGGTGCTGGGCAGCGCCCGCCAGGCGGCGCTGCCCGATGTGCCTACTTTTGCCGAGCTGGGGCTGGCCGGTTTTGAGGACGTGCCGTACTACGGTATTTTTGCCCCGGCGGGGACGCCCAAGGCCACGATTGACCGCATCGCTGATGCTGTGGCCAAAGTGGTCGCCATGCCCGACGTGCGTGAAAAGCTCACCGCCATGGGCCTGGCAGTCGGCTACATGCCGCCTGCCCAACTCGCCAGCCGCGAACAGGCATACGCCCAAACCTGGACCAAAATCATCAAGGC
>JANYED010000236.1 GCA_025363315.1 Polaromonas sp. | reverse complement strand
CCCGAATTCACCATGATGGAGTTCTACGCCGCGTGGTGGAACTACCAGGACTTGATGACCTTTACCGAGGCGCTGATACGTGACGTGGCGCGGAAGATTTGCGGGTCATTGAGTTTGACTTATGCAGACAAGCCCGTTGATCTGAGCAAGCCTTTCGAACGCCTAACGATTCGCGAAG
Source organism: Polaromonas sp. (assembly GCA_025363315.1). Taxonomy (GTDB): domain Bacteria; phylum Pseudomonadota; class Gammaproteobacteria; order Burkholderiales; family Burkholderiaceae_C; genus Polaromonas. The sequence goes on along the minus strand of JANYED010000236.1, from coordinate 3,345 downwards.
CGATTTTGAAGCACACCGATGCTGGCACGAACGTAGACGATGCGGCTTGGCTGACAAACGCCTTGAAAAAACTCGGCTTTAACGAACAGAAAGACCGCTTGAGCACTCGCTCACTCGCCAGCCTGCAAGTGCTGTATTTTGAAGAAACGGTCGAAGAAAAGCTCTGGCAACCGACCTTCATCATGGAGCACCCCACGGAGATTTCGCCCTTGGCGCGCGCCAACGACAGCCGCCCAGAAGTGACTGAACGCTTTGAGCTGTACATCACCGGCCGCGAGTTTGGCAACGGTTTCAGCGAGCTGAACGACGCGCAGGAGCAAGCCGCCCGCTTCAATGCGCAGGTTGCCGCCAAAGACAGTGGCGACGACGAAGCCATGTTTTACGACCACGACTTCATCCGCGCGTTGGAATACGGCATGCCGCCCACCGGCGGCTGCGGTGTGGGCATTGACCGGCTGATGATGCTGCTGACCGACAGCGCCAGCATCCGTGATGTGATCTTGTTCCCGGCGCTGCGAAAAGAGTTTTAGAGCAAGTTTGAGCGCCAACATCCTGAAAAAAGCTATTCCCAGCCTTTTTAGGGTGTGTTTTAGGCCTCTGGACCAAAAGATACGTACGCGAGCAGCTCCTGATTTAATAGCAAACAAAATTCAGATGGTAAGCGTTAGCGTTAATCTGTGCATGCTGTCGGCCTTGCTGCCAGCCATCAGCGCCCATCACAGAATACTTAGCAGCTTACTTTTCAATTGCAGCGTAAACCAATTGCTTGATCATGCGGCGATAACCAGGGCGGCTCGGGCCAGGTGACTGCATCATCATGACCACCGCCAGGTTTTGCCTGGGGTCAACCCAAAAGAAGGTGCCGGCAGCGCCTGCCCACATGTATTCGCCTTCAGAGCCCGGCACGCCGGCTATTCCAGGACCTTGCCTGACCATGAGCCCGAGACCAAACGTGTGGCCGGGCACACCCATCAGTAATTCTCCGGGGCTGGGTGTTGCCACGACTTTGCTACCCAGATGGTCTGATGTCATCAGGCTAACGGTCGTCGGGCTCAAAATACGCTGTCCATCAAGCTCACCGCCGCGCTGCATCATCACCGCAAAGCGCAGATAGTCGGCAGCGGTTGACACGGCGCCCGCTCCGCCGGATGCGTTGCCTGGCTCAATCGTGACGTCCAGCAACTTGTTGGGCAACCCCGTCGCTGGGTCGGTGGCCAGCGGCTGCGCCATGCGGCTGATATTTTTCTGCGGAATCTGAAAACCGGTATCAGCCATCTTGAGAGGCCTGAACAGCCGGTCATCGAGGAATACGGCCAAAGGTTTGCCACTGGCCGCCTCAACCACGCGGCCTAAAATATCAACCGACATGCTGTACTCCCAGGTGCTGCCGGGTTGTGTTGACAACGGCGCTTTGGCAATACCTGTAACTTCTTGCGCAGGCGTAACTCCGCGGTGGTCATAGTCTGTGCCGCCGACCTGGTAAACACCGGCATCTATATAGGCCTGCTTGATCACCGGATTACGCGTGAGTTCTCCGTAAGCCAGCCCCGACGTATGTCGCAACAAATCCTGAACAGTGATGGGTTTGGTGGCTGGCACGATCACGTAGGTGGCAGACCCTGATGCATCGGTTTGCGCAACGCTCACACCCATTTTCGTGAACTCGGGCAAGTATTTTGCGATCGGATCAGTAAGTTGAATTTTCCCGTCCTCAACCAGCATCATGGCGCCTACCGAGGCCAGAGGCTTGGTCATCGAGTAAATGCGAAAGATGGCGTCTTTGGTGAGCGGCTTGCCAGCGACTTTGTCCAGTTGCCAACTGCTTCAGAAAAGACCAGCTTGCCGTTACGCGCAATCATCACGACAGCGCCAGGAAACTTTCCCTGATCGACTTCGCTTTGCAGCGCCACTTTTAGCGCCTTCAGCTTGCTTGAAGACATTCCCACAGCTTCGGGTTTTGCGGTGGGCAGCCCTTGAGCTATCGCAACGCTGGCAAGGACTGCAAGCAAAAAGACGGCGGCGGTTCTAGGAATGATCAGTTGACTCAGTTTCATGTTTGTCTCCACGAATAATATTTAATATGCAAACTTACTATACGCCCAATGCTGCTTCGACAGGAGCTTCGAGATTTTTAGAAAAATACAGCTGTAGCGTTGGCAGCTGCGACCCACGCCTGATCGGGTTAAGGTTACAGTCATCGGCAACGGGCAGCCAGGTAGCAGCCTTCAAAACCTACAACCCAATCCCTTGAAATACCTCAGCGCCTACCCCGAAAGCCTGCAATTACAAGTGCAGCAGTTGCAGGCCCAAGACAAGCTGGGCGACATGTTGCTGAAAAAGTACCCGCGCACCCACGGCGTGCGCACCGACAAGGCGCTGTACGACTACGTGATGGCGCTGAAAAACGAGTTTTTGCGCAGCTCCGAACCGCTGTCAAAAGTCGCGTTTGACAACCGCCTGCAAGTCATCGCCCACGCCCTGGGCACCCACACCCAGATCAGCCGGGTGCAGGGCAACAAACTCAAAGCCAAACGCGAAATCCGCGTGTCTTCGCTGTTCAAAGAAGTACCCGACGAGTTTTTGCGCATGATCACCGTGCACGAGCTCGCCCACATCAAGGAAAAAGAGCACGACAAGGACTTTTACAAGCTCTGCACCTACATGGAGCCCCAGTACCACCAGTACGAGTTTGACTTGCGCGTGTACCTGACGCATATGGATGTGAATGGGAAGCTGGCCTGGCCTGTGGGGTAGTAGGCCGAACTGGTTAGACACGCTACTTTTTTACTAGCTGCTTGCGCCCATATCTATTGGGCTACAGGCTGATTTGATGGGTAAAAATGATATTTTTAGGCTCAATAATGGCTTGGAGTAGCTTTTCTTGAGCGTTTGTTTATTCGACAACTGGTTTTTAAACCATTTTCAGATGTTGAAAGGAGCTCTAGGCTAATAGATACGCGCGCAAGCAGGTACTTTTTTTAAAATGAGTTAGGAAACGGTTGAGATTCTTGTCGTGCTGGACATGGGTCGGACTGGTAGGTTGGGTTAGCAAAGCGTAACCCGACATGGGCCAACACACCAATAGTTCCTTTGGGTTACGCTTCGCTCACCTGACCTGCGCCTGTGCTTCCAACAGCTGCACCCTCCCCACCCCTGCCTTGCTAAGATAACAAATCAGCTCCCGCATTCGGAACTTGCCGAAAACTCCTTACCGCTTCACCAAGCAGCTCCATGCAACCCACCGTCAAACCGCAAAATCCCAACTTTTCATCAGGCCCATGCGCCAAGCGGCCTGGCTACGACTTGAGCAAGTTGCAGCTTGACACGCTGGGGCGGTCGCATCGG
>JANYED010000212.1 GCA_025363315.1 Polaromonas sp. | reverse complement strand
GCCTGAATGGGTGGACAGATTGGTGGTGCGCTGGGTTAAGAGCAGCATCAGCTCATCACGCATGACCAGCGGTATCAACACGGCAGCAGCGGTTGGTTCGCGGTTTTCAAACTTTTTTTCTACGCTGTGCTCGGGAGTCCAGACAGGTGGGCTGACAAAACGGGCCCTTAACGCATGGGGCGTGAGGCGGTCAAGCGCGACGTTTTCAAGGTGGTCGTCGATACCCTCCACCGGAATCGTGCATGGATCGAACTTGGGAAGAGGCTTGCTAAATTGCATACATGAATTGCATAAAAAAAGCCACTCTACGGAGTGGCTTCTTCAAAACGCGAAAGACACCTAATCGTGAAATTAAGCTGCTGGCTGCGCGGCTGGTTGCGCAGCCTTGGCACCCAATTTTTCCTTAATACGTGCTGACTTGCCGCTGCGGCTACGCAGATAGTACAGCTTGGCGCGGCGCACGTCACCACGGCGCTTGACTTCGATCTTGGCGATCAGCGGACTGTAGACCTGGAAGGTACGCTCGACGCCTTCGCCGTTCGAAATTTTGCGAACGATGAAGCTTGAATTAAGGCCGCGATTGCGCTTGGCAATCACCACACCTTCAAAAGCCTGCATGCGCTTGCGGGTTCCCTCAACCACATTCACGCTGACAATGACAGTGTCGCCAGGTGCGTAAACGGGAATGATTTTGTTTAGGCGAGCAATTTCCTCTTGCTCAAGGGTTTGAATCAGGTTCATGATTTTTCCAAAATGCTTTTTCGTTCATTCACGCGCTACGCTAAAGACCGTGAATCTGAATTTGTTAACGCCAGTCACAGTGGCCGCCAGAGGACCGAAAAGTTTTCCATTATAGCAATTTACGGCTTTGCGATTGACTTACCGGCAACGGCTGCCAAAAAAGCTTCGTCTTTAGCTGTTAGTGAGCCCGCCATTCGAGCTTTTTCAACCAATTCAGGCCGCGTCTGTTGAGTCAGCCCAAGCCGCTGCTCACGCCTCCAACGCTCTATACGGGCGTGGTTGCCTGACATCAATTCCGTCGGCACAGTTTGCCCTTGCCAGTCTTCAGGGCGGGTGTAATTCGGGCAATCTAGCAAACCATCGAGCGCGGGGTTGAAGCTGTCCATTTGGTGGCTGCCCTCGTCATTGAGCACGCCGGGTTGCAACCGGGCTACGGCATCCAGCAGTACCATGGCGGCGAGCTCGCCACCCGACAGTACAAAGTCCCCCAAGCTGATTTGGTGCGTCACGGATGTGTCAATAAATCGTTGGTCTATGCCTTCGTAGCGGCCACAGATCAATACCGCACCGTTGCTCTCAGACCATGCCTCAACAGCGGCGTGATTCAGCGCTGCACCAACAGGAGAAAACAGCACAACCGGATCACTGCAAGGTGCGCGTTCGGCACGAATCGCAGCTAAACACAACGCCAACGGCTCAGCCAGCATGACCATGCCCGGCCCACCGCCGAATGGCCTGTCATCTACCCTTCTGTAGTTGCCATCCGCAAAGTCACGCGGGTTCCATAGTTTGACGTCAACCAGCCCCGATTCGTAAGCGCGCCTAGTAACGCCGCTGGTTAAAAACGGCGCAAAAACTTCAGGAAAAAGTGTGATGACATCAAAACGCATGGTGTGTGTCAATCGAGGCAGACTCAGTAATCAGGCTGCCAGTCAACCGTGATCAATTTCCCAGCAATGTCGACCGAATCAACATAGGCCGACACAAACGGAATCATGCGTTCGTCCGCCTTGCTGCTGCCGTCTTCTTGCACTGCTTGGTATTCAACGCACAGGACGGAGTTAGGCCCGGTTGCCATCAAGTCACGCACCCAGCCCAAAGCCACGCCTTTGCGATTGACAACATTCAAGCCGATCAAATCAACCCAGTAATACTCGTCTTCGGAGGCTTTGGGAAACGCGCTGCGCGGCAAAAAAATTCGGCAACCACGCAAGGCTTCGGCATTGTTACGATCGTCAAGACCGTCGATTTTGGCAACAACTGAATCAGAATGGGTTTTTGCCTCGTCAACAACGATGGTGACGGTGCCTGTGAATGCGCTGAAGCCCGGACGAAACTTCACATCGGGTGCCTGCAAAAACCAACATTTGGCTGAGAACAATGCCGCAGGCTGGCTGCTGTGGGGCAGGATTTTGAGCCACCCCTTAACGCCCCACGCATCTAAAATGCGCCCAACTTCGACGGCGTCATCAGGCAAGCCCGACGACTTCAAGTTGAGCAACATACTAAATTAAGCGGCCTTGGCGGCTGCTGTCGCGCCTTGCTTGATCAGGCGCTCAACGGTGGGGGATGCTTGCGCGCCAACGCCAACCCAGTGGGTCAAGCGGTCTTGCATGATGCGCAAGCCTTCTTCTCCGCCCTTCGCAATCGGGTTGTAAAACCCAATGCGCTCGATAAAGCGACCATCGCGGCGAACGCGCTTGTCAGCCACAACGATGTTAAAAAATGGACGGTGTTTAGAACCGCCGCGTGCAAGCCGGATAACGACCATGATGAATTCCCAAGGGTGGAGGGCATACCCAAAAATAGTTATGCATGCCCGAAAAATTTTTGCAGCTGTTGAGACACACGACATGACCACCCGGCCAGCAAGCTGCCACAAAGCCTATCATTATAACCTGCGCAACCCAACCCACGAGACTTGACTGTATGCCCATCATTCGCCCCAGCACGGACGCTGACATTCCCGCCATCACCGCCATCTACGCGCACCATGTTTTAAATAGCACAGGCACATTTGAAACCGGAGCCCCAAGCGTGCAAGACATGACCAATCGCCGCGCCGATGTGCTGGGCAAAGGCTTGCCGTATTTGGTGGCTGTCGACGGGGATAAGGTGCTTGGTTTTGCATATGGCAACTGGTTCAAGCCCCGACCTGCGTATCGCTATTCGGTGGAAGACTCGATTTATCTCGCTCCTGATCAACACAGCAAAGGCCTGGGCCGCGCCATACTGGCCGAGCTGATGGCGCGCTGCGAGGCGGGGGGCATTCGCAAAATAATGGCGATCGTGGGCGATTCTGCCAACGCAGCGTCTGTTGGGGTTCACCTAGCGTTGGGCTTTGAGCAGGTCGGCAAAATCGATGCCTGCGGATGGAAGTTTGGCGCTTGGCGGGACATTGTCATCATGCAGAAAACACTGGGATTTGGCGACACGCAGCCGCCAATCGACATCCCGCGCTGATAATTGGGTTATGTCCGAATTACCAAGAAACAAAACGGTCACGGCTTGGCTCGCTTTCGTCTTGGGGCAACTTGGCCTGCACCGCTTTTACCTGTTCGGGGTCAAAGACAAGCTGGCCTGGCTGCACCCTTTAGTGGCCGCCATTGGCTGGTATGGTGTTTATCGGGTGCAGCTGTATGGGCAAGACGATCAACTGGCATGGCTATTGGTGCCCTGCCTCGGTTTCACGCTAGCGGCAACAGCCATCGCCGCAATTTATTACGGCTTAACCGCCACTGAAAAATGGAATGCGCGGTACAACTCGTGCTTGCCAGCATCTACCGCAGGCGATACCAATTGGCTGACCATGGGTGCAATCGTTTTTTCCTTGCTGTTTGGTGCCACAGCCCTGATGGCCAGCATTGCATTCAGTTTTCAACGGTACTTTGAATACCAAATCGAAGAGGCAAAAAAGACAAGTCAGTAGATTTAAAAAATCTGCCAGCTAATCCAGTATGCAACAGCTGCGACGAACGCCGAAGCGGGAATCGTGAAAATCCACGCCCAGACAATATTGCCCGCTACGCCCCAGCGTACGGCTGACGCGCGCTGTGTAGAACCAACGCCCACAATAGCGCCCGTGATGGTGTGAGTGGTTGATACAGGAATGCCTAAGCCCGTCGCTAAAAACAACGTCAGCGCTCCGCCCGTCTCCGCGCAAAACCCGCCCACGGGTTTGAGCTTGGTGATTTTCTGCCCCATCGTTTTTACAATCCGCCAGCCGCCAAACATGGTGCCCGCAGCAATGGCCATGTAACAGCTGACAATCGCCCAGGTCGGCGGTAACGCATCACTGCTGGACGCATAGCCCGTGGCAATCAGCAGCATCCAGATGATGCCGATGGTTTTTTGTGCATCATTGCCGCCGTGGCCAAGACTGTAAGCACCTGCCGATACCAACTGCAACCGGCGAAACCATCTGTCTACTTTTGACGGCGTGGCACGCCTGCAAACCCAGGCCACAACCACCATCATGAGCGAGCCCAGCAAAAATCCAAGCAGCGGCGAGACAAAAATAAACGCCACCGTTTTAAAAATGCCGCCAGAGATCAACGCCGATGCACCCGCTTTGGCAATCACCGCGCCTACTATGCCGCCGATCAGTGCGTGGGACGAGCTACTGGGGATGCCGTAATACCAAGTCAGCAGGTTCCAGGTAATGGCGCCCGTCAAAGCGCCAAACACCACATGCGTGTCAACAATCCCGGGCTGCACAATGCCCTTGCCAACCGTGGTAGCCACGCTCAAATGGAAAATAAAAATCGCAACGAAATTAAAAGCAGCAGCAAACAACACGGCCTGGCCGGGCTTGAGCACCCCTGTAGAAACAACGGTGGCGATCGAATTGGCCGCGTCGTGAAAGCCGTTCATGAAGTCGAAGGCGATGGCAAGCGCCACCAACAGGACCACCACCCAGAGCGCAGTTTGTGCAGTTTGCATAAAGCAACGAATCCGTGATCAGGAGTTTTCGAGGACCACGCCCTCAATTAGATTGGCCACGTCCTCACACTTGTCGGTAATCGTCTCCAGCAGCTCGTAAACCGCCTTGAGTTTGATGACTTCCCGCACATCTGGCTCTTCGCGGAACAAGCGGCTCATGGCCGAACGCATCACGTGATCGGCGTCCGACTCGAGCTTGTCAATTTCCTCGCAGGTTTTCAAAGCTGCCTCTGCAGTCGCAGCCTGGCTGACATTGGCCAGCAATGACACCGCATGTTTCAGCCGCATACAGCATTTCACACTCAGCTCCGTGAGGCGCAGGATGTCCTCGTTCATTTTGCGCACGTCATACAGCGCCATGGTCTCGGCCGAGTCTTGAATCAGGTCGGCCACGTCGTCCATGGTGTTGATCAGTTTATGAATCTGCTCACGGTCAATCGGCGTGATGAAGGTCTTGTGCAGCGTGCGGTTGACTTCGTGGGTGATGCGGTCAGCGGAGCGCTCGGCATTGTCAACTTCACGGTTGAAAGCCTCACGCTTTTCAACATCGCTATAGTTCGCCACCATATTTGAAAAGGCGTTGGCCGCCTCAACAATATAGCTTGCATGCTGGTTGAACATCTCAAAAAAATTGCCCTCTCGGGGCAGCAACTTGCCAAACAACATACGGGGTTTTCCTTGGAATATGTCAAAAATATGACACATTTATGACTCCCGGGAGTTTAACTGCCGGGGTTATGCTGAGCGAAAAATAAAATACACAGCCCCCACAATGCAAAGCGCCGCCCACAAATAATCCAGCCGCTAAGGCTCGTTCAAGTAAAAAACTGCAAACGGTACAAACACGCAGAGCGTGATTACCTCTTGCATGATTTTCAGCTGCCCAACGTTGAACTGGGTAAAACCAATCCGGTTGCCAGGTACTTGCAGCATGTATTCAAATAGCGCAATGCCCCAGCTCACCAAAGCAGCGATGTACCAAGGCGACGTGGCCAGGTTTTTCAAGTGCCCATACCAGGCAAACGTCATGAACACATTTGACAGTGCCAATAGGGCAACGGTTTGAGCCGATACGGGCAGTGATTGCAGTGATTGAAGGAGCGGCATGGATGGTTCCCGGACGTTTAGAACAAGCATGTTAGTCGGTGAGCCTGCCGCTCTCGTGTCAGTTAAATTCGCATTAAAAACTCGCTTGCATGCCCACCTTCAAACTACGCCCTGGCAGCGGAGGCGCATTGGGGAAGGCGGTGGTCGTGAGCACCGATGTCGCGCTGTAAGCAAGCGCATTGGTGATGTTGTCCAGACGGGCGTACCACAGCAAACTAGCAGGCCCAGCCTTCGTTCGGTAATTAAGGCCCGCGTTCCAGCGTGTGTTGGCAGCCGCTGCCTGGTCACCCGCGGGCACAGACTTTTGCAACGCTGAGTGGTCAAACCCCAGATTCGCACCGAACAGTCCACTAGCATATTTGACAGTGGCACCCAAGCGCATTGGAGGAATACGGGGCAGCGGCTGCCCGGTGTCAAGGTTGGTTGCTTTGACCATGTCAGCGCGCAGGGCCAGATCAATCGGCGTTGCGCCTTCTATCAATCGAATGTTTCCACTGGTTTCAAACCCGGTAAATCTCGCTCGTATCTGGCCATATCGAAATTCGTTAAGCGGACTGAAATCAGCGCCAGTAGCTTGAGAAAAGCCCGGGTTGGTTGTGTCATTGACCGGGTTCACTTCTCCATCTGACTGGTTGCGCGTCACTCCCGGGGTTTGCACCAAGCCAATGTAGTTTTTAAAGTTACTGGCATAGACATTGAAAGCAAAAGAATCGAAGGCATGTTTCCACGCCACACCAATGTCGACTTGAATCGCTTTTTCTTTGCCCAACGTGTTGTCTCCGACCTCGTAGGCGCGCGTTGTTACGTGCGGGCCATCCGCGAACAGCTCATAGTCTTTCGGTGCGCGCTCTGTGTAGGCCGCAGTGCCGGTCAGTTGCCATTGCGGGGTTAAATTCCACAATCCGCCAGCTGCATAGCTTGACGGCTTGAAGTCGCGCTGGCCGGGTGTAAATTTTGCTAAAGCCGGGTTCGGGTTGCCAAATGATGTCACTTTCACCGAGTCCAGTCGGCCGCCAAACGTTACTTTGCCCCAAGATGTTTTGTACTCCTCGTATGCAAACAGAGCGTTTTGCTTGGTGCGGCTGTAAGGCGCAAAAGCTTCTTCCCCATCGGCGGAAAATCGGCCGTCTTCCATCTGCACGCCCAGCAGGCCATCAAAATTGCCGATTCTGGCGTGCCGGGCCTCAATTCGTAAGTCGGTGCCCCGGTTTTTGAACACCGTGCCGGGCACGGTGCCGGCGAACTCGGTGTGGGTGTAGTCCGTCTTGCTGTACTGGCCTTTGATGCTTTGAATCCAGCCGCTCAAGTTTTTGACTTCCCCTTCCAAAGCAAAACGATCCGACTTCATGCCAATATTGACATCAGGCTCAGCCACCGTGCCGTAATTGCTGCGGTAGCCGCTGACAGATGCCCCAATGTACCCTTGATCAAAGAACATAGAGCCGCCCAGCGCTGTGCTGCTGACCTTGCTGGCTGAATTGCAAATGCTGCGCGCGGTAAAAGCACCACTTGCCTTATTGCAAAAAAAATCAACAGGAATTTTGACATCGCCAGTCTCCCGATTCGTGGCATAAATATGGATGGCATAGCGGTTGTTGCCAGCTTCCAGCAAGACGCCTGCACCCCTTTCTTTGTTACCCGTTGCCAAGCCGAGGTCAACCTTGCCGCCCACACCACCTTTGGCATCAAACAAAGCCTCGCGAGGGATGCGGTTGTCGATCACGTTGACCACACCGCCTACCGCACTACCGCCGTACTGCAGCGCGCCTGGCCCGCGCAGCACTTCAATGCGTTCTGTGCTCAGCGGGTCTGCGGCAACCGCATGGTCATAGCTCAAGCCAGAAACATCCAGCAGCGCGCCGCCGTTGTTCAAAATGCGAATGCGGTCGCCGTCTTGTCCGCGAATGATGGGGCGACTGGCGTTTGGGCCAAAGTAGGTGCTGCTGACACCGGGCGTGCCGTCAAGCGTTTCACCCAGCGTGGTTTTAGATCGAAACAGTAGCGCTTCGCCCGAATACTGGCCGCTGGGCGCTATTAGGTCTGTAGCACCCAGCGAATTGCCGGTGATGGTAATTTCTTTGAGTTGCGGCGTGGGTGCTTGCGCGAAGACGGCTGCATTCTGGGCTGCGATGAGCGACAAAACTGCCAGCCGAACAGCACTTTTTGAAAATGGATGGAACATCAATTGACTTTCTTTGAATCGGACATAAGCGAGGTGCAGGCCCATTCAGAGTCAGCACAACGCAAGAGCGGGAGGATTCAAAAAGTCAAAGGCGGGCCTCGCGCGTCGAACAGCGCGGCCCAACGGGCGAGTGCTTCGCCCTGAAAACTAGCGACAGCCGATGAAGGCAGCACCACAGGCAAGAAAGCGGCAGCTACTGAAGGCATACCTTGTCCATCGTGGGCCTGGTCGTACAGGCGGCAGTCTTTACCGCTGCTGTGCGATGAAAAAAGCAGGTCTAAAAAGCCACCATCACAGATCGTTGCCGTAGCACTGACAGCGCGGCTCACATGGGCAGCATTGCCGTGCTTCACGCTGTGCAATTGCCCCAGCGATTGCACCAGCAACATACACAGCGCCAGCCACAGCAAGCAGATCCGCAACAAAATCTGCTTGCGCGTTGCATGCGGTACTGTTGGTTGCGCCCTGGCAGGCAAAGTCATGGACATAGGCAATAGCACAGGCTACATTATCAGATTTTCCGGATTGTACGGGTCGAAAAAACTTCAAGGGCGAGCAATTCAGGCGGACGGCACGCTCGCCTACCAGTCAGGTCAATCCGCATGCGCTGCGGGCTTTAGCGTCCACAGGCCGCCACAGGACCTGCGGTATAAACAATGCATGACCGACCAGCCACAAACCGCCAATAGCACCCCCAGCCACCCGCCTGGGCACTTGAGATCTCACACGTACCACGCGCTGGCACCAGGCCCGGCGCTGCTGGTGCTGGGCGCAGTGCACGGCAATGAAGTTTGCGGTACAAAAGCTATCACGCAACTGTTGCAGGACTTTGACAGCGGCGGCATCAGCCTCGAACGCGGCTCGGTCACCTTTGTACCCATCACTAACCCGCTGGCGTACCAGCTCAAGCGGCGCTTTGGCGACCGCAATTTAAACCGCAACATGGCCCCCAGCGCCATACCTCAGGACTTTGAAGACAGGGTTGCAAACGTGCTGTGCCCGCTACTGGATGCGCATGATGTGCTGCTCGATTTGCACTCGTTTCACACCGGCGGCGCACCGTTTGTGATGATTGGCCCGCAGAACAACACGGGCACGCTGGAGCCCTTTGCGCAGGCTGCTGAAGAAATGCAATTGGCCCTGCACACCGGCGCACCGCGCATCGTTGAGGGCTGGCTGGACACTTATGCACGCGGCGTGCAGCGCCGGGCAGCCAATGCCGAGACCGCAAACAACCGCTCGCAAACACTGGTCACCGACCCGAATTACGGCGTAGGCACCACCGAATATATGCGGGCGCGCGGCGGCTACGCGGTGACGCTGGAATGCGGTCAGCACGACGATCCAGCAGGCATTGGCGTAGCGCGGCAGGCCATTTTGCAAACACTGGGTTTGCTCGGCATCACCAGCGCCAAGCCCGCAGCTCCACATGCCGCACCCGAGATTTTGCGGCTCATCGAAGTGACCGACAAAGCGCACGCAGGCGACACTTTCACCCGCGAGTGGCGTAGTTTTGATGCGGTAAAAAGCGGCGACGTGATTGGTATCCGGCACAGCAGCCAAGAAGTGAAAGCGCAGGGCGACGGCTTTGTGGTTTTTCCGAATCCGCGTGGTGAAGTCGGCCAGGAATGGTTTTATTTCGCACAGAAACGGGTTTGAAGCAATTTGGCACCAGAATCGCATTCTCGGTATTAAATAGGCCTCTAGCCCAATAGATTCGGGCGCAAGCAGCTCCTACAAACATAGCATTAGAAAGTCAGATCATGGGCGCACAATGGAAAGCCAAAGGCAAAGAGCTCGCAGCCAACGCACGTGGCCGGGTGTTCGGCAAACTCGCCAAAGAAATCATGGTAGCGGCGCGCGGCGGCGCGGACCCTGGGGGCAACGCCCGCTTAAGGCTGCTGGTTGAGCAAGCGCGCAAAGTCAGCATGCCCAAAGACACACTGGACCGGGCGATTAAAAAAGGTTCGGGCACTGGCACGGAGGCGGTGCATTTTGAGCACGTCATTTACGAAGGGTTTGCGCCGCACCGCGTGCCCTTGATGGTCGAATGCCTCACCGACAACCACAACCGCACCGCGTCTGAGGTACGGGTGCTGTTCCGCAAGGGGCAACTGGGAACATCGGGTTCGGTGTCCTGGGACTTTGACCACGTCGGCATGATTGAAGCCGAGCCCACCGCATCCGGCGCCGATGCCGAGACCGCCGCCATTGAAGCGGGTGCTCAAGACTTTGAGCCGGGCGAAGAAGACGGTCACACGCTCTTTTTGACCGACCCGACTGACCTGGATTTGGTCAGCCGTGCCCTGCCCGTGCAGGGCTTTACCGTGCTGTCGGCCAAGCTGGGCTACAAGGCTAAAAACCCAATAGACCCAGCCTCGCTCAGCGCAGCAGACCTGGACGAAGTGGAGGCTTTTCTGGCGGCCATTGATGCCAACGACGATGTGCAAAACGTGTACGCCGGCCTGGCGGGTTGAGATGACATGAAAACTATCGCCATCACTGTCCTGCTGCTTCTGACAAGTGTCAGCACGCTTGCGCAAGAGCCGCTCACCACCGTGGCCAGCATCAGCGTGCCGCGCTACATGGGCACCTGGTACGAGATTGCCAAATACCCCAACTGGTTTCAACGAAAGTGTGTAAGCAACACCAGCGCCCAATATTCAGCGCAGCCTGACGGCACTGTGCGGGTACAAAACCGCTGCACTCAAGACGATGGTCAGGTCAAAGAAGCCATTGGCCAGGCCCGCCAGCTGGGGCCCAGCGCATCGCCCAAACTTGAAGTCCGGTTTGCGCCTCAGTGGCTGTCTGTTCTGCCCTTTGTGTGGGGCGACTACTGGGTCATCGACCTGGACGCGGACTACCAACTGGTCGCGGTGAGTGAGCCCAAACGCGAATACCTGTGGGTGCTGTCGCGCACGCCCACCGTCAGCGCAAAAGCGTATGACGAACTTTTGGTCAGGCTGCGCGCCAAATCGCTGGACACCAGCAAACTTGAACGCACTCGCCAAGGCGGCTAGCACTCTGTCAGCGCAACAGGGCAAGCCCTGCTGGTTGCAAGGGTGACGTCAACTTAGCACGGGACGCGTGCGGCGCAGCGCTTTTGCTCGCGTCTTTCTGCATTCAAAACACCAAAATAAGCCACCATGGCCAACTCTGAAGCATCTGCCACCTCAAAATTGCTTCTGGAGTACGTGTACGAACACGAATCAGCGCTGGCCGATCAGATTTTTCTGACGCAGCCGTTGGGCAATGGCCAGTTGGTGGACGCTACCTGGCGGCAAATGATGGACCAGGCGCGGCGCATGACCACGCACTTAGAGGCGTAAGGGTTCGAACCCGGTGCGCGCGATGCCTAGCGTTCCTGGCAGCTTGCCGTGCATTGCCTTGCCGCTGGCACCGAAAACGCCGGTTGAAACCTGGGACGCAATTGTGAAAACCAGCGCGCCCATGGCAGGCAAGCCGCCGCGCTTGCCCAGCGATATTGCGATGCTGGTGTACACGTCAGGCTCAACCGGCACGCCCAAAGGCGTGGTGCACAGTTTTGAGCACGCCACGCGCGCCAGCGAATGCATCACCGCATACAACGATCAGCAGGCAGGCAGCGGGTTCGAGTACTGATCGCTGTCCTACCTGCCGCTGGCGCATATTTTTGAGCACGCATGGATCGAATGCTCAGGCGTTGTAAGGGGCAACGGCCGAATTTATTTCGCCGAATCTTGAAACATTTGTACAGCACAGGCAGCGGGCGCGCCCCACCGCGTTCATCTCAGTTCCCCGCCTTTGGTTGAGGTTTCAGCAAGGTGTGTTCAGCAAAATGCGAGCTAAAAAGCTGGACCGGCTGCTGTCGATTCCTTTCCTCGGCAAAATTGTTGCGCGCAAGGTCTTGAGCCAGCTTGGGCTAAATGAAGCGCTGCTGGCCGGAAGTGGTTCGGCTCCGATACCGCCGGCGCTGATTGCCTGGTACCGCAAGCTGGGGCTAAACCTGATGAAAGGCTATGCCATGACGGAAGAATTCGCGTATTCGCACACCACGACCAACACGCTGAACACCAGTGGCTATGTCGGCGTTCCGTTCCCAGGGGTAGAACGGCGCATCAGCGCCGATGACGAGATTTTGATCAAGTCGCCGGGCACGCTGGTCGGCTATTACAAGCGGCCCGACCTGGACGCTGAAACCTTCACCGCTGATGGTTTTTTCATGACCGGCGACTTGGGCGAAATTGGCCCCAACGGACAGTTCAAACTGACCGGCCGGGAAAAGGAACTGTTCAAAACCGGCAAAGGCAAATAAGTTGCGCCCGCACCGATTGAAAACCTGATCAACGAAAGCACGATGATTGAGTTGTCGCTGGTGCCCCGCGTTGGCCAGCAGGCAGCCTACGCGATGGTTGTGCCCGCTGAAAGTTTGCGCCCACGCATGACAGACCCAACCGTGCGCGCAGAATTTGCACAAGAAATAGCTGCTGTACTTGAACGCGTGAACAGCAAAGCAGCCGACTACGAGCAGCTCAAAATGACCGTCGTGGCTCACGCGCCCTGGTCCATAGACAACGGCTTTTTAACGCCCACGATGAAAATCAAACGCAACCGGATCGAAGCGTCGATTGACCCGGAAGTTGAAAAGTGGTTTGCCGCCAAGGGGCCTGTGGCGTGGCAGTGAGGGTCATCCGGCGGAAAATTGAAACAGCGGCCTTAGCACGCTATACCCAGCAAACAAGCCTATAGCCCAATATATTTGGGCGCGAGCCGCTCCTGAATCAGGAGCACCCTGATTTACGCTTTGGCCTTTTCCGCCTTGCCAAAACTAAACACTCCCGGGTCCCGAATCGGGTCCACATCCACCGGGATGATGCTCTTGGGGGGGAACTTTCCTTCCAGTAACAGCTTACTGAGCGGGTTTTCAATTCGCTGCTGAATCGCACGTTTAAGCGGCCGGGCACCAAACACTGGGTCAAAGCCGACTTTGGCAAGCTCGGCAATGGCCGCTTCTGACACCTGCATCGTCAACTCCATCTTCTCCAGCCGCACCATCAGCACTTTGAGCTGGATGCGGGCGATGGACTCAATGTTTTTTGCATCGAGCGCGTGGAAGACCACTGTCTCGTCGATGCGGTTTAAAAACTCGGGGCGGAAGTAGTTTTTCAGCTCGTCAGTTACCGCGTCCTTGATCTCTTCGTACGGCTTGCCGACTTTTGCCTGGATGATGGGTGAGCCGATATTGCTGGTCATCACGATGACGGTGTTCTTGAAATCAACCGTACGGCCTTGCCCGTCGGTCAGGCGACCATCGTCGAGCACTTGCAGCAGCACGTTGAAGACATCGGGATGGGCTTTTTCAACCTCGTCGAGCAGCAGCACGCTGTATGGTTTGCGGCGCACGGCTTCGGTTAGGTACCCGCCTTCTTCGTAGCCCACATAGCCAGGGGGCGCACCGATCAGGCGGGCCACGCTGTGCTTTTCCATGAACTCACTCATGTCGACGCGAATCAAATGATCTTCACTGTCAAACAAAAAGCCTGCGAGCGCTTTGCAGAGTTCAGTTTTACCCACGCCGGTGGGGCCGAGGAAAAGGAAAGAACCAGTTGGGCGATTCGGGTCAGACAAACCTGAGCGTGAACGGCGAATAGCATTAGCCACGGCACCAATCGCCTCGTTTTGCCCCACCACGCGGTCGTGCAGTTTGCCTTCCATCAGCAGCAGTTTGTCGCGCTCGCCCTGCATCAGTTTGCTGACCGGGATGCCGGTGGAACGCGCCACAACTTCGGCAATCTCTTCCGCGCCAACTTGCGTTCGCAGCAGCTTGGGCGCAGCTTTTTCGCCATTCACGCTGGGCGCGGCTTCGCTGTCTTGCGCGGCTTTGAGCCGCTTTTCCAGGTCAGGCAGCTTGCCGTACTGGAGCTCGGCCACCTTGTTGAAGTCGCCCTTGCGGGTTTGTTCTTCAATCTGAAACTTGATGCGGTCGATCTCTTCCATCACGTCTTTGCTGCCAAGGGCCTGAGCTTTTTCGGCCTGCCAGATTTCGTCGAGGTCAGAGATTTCTTTTTGCAGTTTGACGATTTCGTCTTCAATCAACCCGAAGCGCTTTTGCGAGGCTTCGTCTTTCTCGCGGCGCACGGCTTCGCGCTCAATTTGCAACTGAATCAGGCGGCGGTCGAGTTTGTCCATTACCTCGGGTTTGCTGTCGCGCTCGATGCTGATTTTGCTGGCCGCTTCATCAATCAAATCGATCGCCTTGTCGGGTAAGAAGCGATCTGTGATGTAACGGTGGCTCAATTCAGCAGCCGCCACAATGGCCGGGTCAGTGATTTGCACGCCGTGGTGCAGTTCGTACTTTTCTTTCAGGCCGCGCAAAATGGCAATCGTCGCTTCGACCGTTGGTTCGCCGACAAGGATTTTTTGAAAACGCCGCTCCAGCGCGGCGTCTTTTTCGATGTACTTGCGGTATTCGTCGAGTGTGGTCGCGCCCACGCAATGCAACTCTCCACGTGCCAAGGCAGGCTTGAGCATGTTGCCCGCGTCCATCGCGCCTTCGGCCTTGCCTGCGCCGACCATGGTGTGCAGCTCGTCAATGAACACAATGGTCTGGCCTTCGTCCTGCGCGAGTTCTTTCAGCACAGTTTTCAGGCGTTCCTCAAACTCGCCCCTGAATTTGGCACCGGCCAGTAATGCGGCCATGTCAAGTGACAAGACCCGTTTGTTTTTCAACGAATCAGGCACCTCACCCGCCACGATACGCTGGGCCAGGCCTTCAACAATCGCGGTTTTGCCCACACCCGGCTCGCCAATCAACACCGGGTTGTTCTTAGTGCGGCGCTGCAACACCTGAATGGCGCGGCGGATCTCATCGTCGCGGCCAATCACCGGGTCCAGTTTGCCCATGCGGGCGCGCTTGGTCAGGTCCATGCAGTATTTTTTGAGCGCCTCGCGGTTGCCCTCGCCTTCAGCGCTGTCCATCTTTTCACCACCACGCACGGTGTTGATCGCGGCTTCAAGCGACTTGCGGGTCAGGCCGTTTTCTCGGGCAATTTTGCCGATGTCGGCTTTGCTGTCGGCCACGGCCAGCAAATACAGCTCACCCGCAACGAACTGATCGTTGCGTTTGATGGCTTCTTTTTCAGTCGCCTGCAGCAGCTTGGCCAGATCGGACGACACCGAAATCTGCTCTTGACCCTCTACCTGCGCTAGTTTTTTAATAGCTGCTTGCGCCCATGTTTCAAAGCCTGCAACGTTAACGCCTGCTTTTTCTAACATAGCGCGCGGGCCATCTTCCTGCTTGAGCATGGCCTGCAGCAAGTGCACGGGCTCAACATAGCCGTTGTCGTTGGCCAACGCCAGCGACTGGGCATCACTGAGTGCTTGCTGAAATTTGGTAGTGAGTTTGTCTTGACGCATAAAAATGTCCTCGCGTGTGAGTTCCGAATTGACGATTAATTCGGGGGTGTTCGCGTATTTTCAAGGCTGGCAACGCCAACAGGGTTGCGCCATGTCAAACTGGAGCGCTTCGGGTCAGATCTGCTAACGGCGCAACCGACTCGCGGGCAAACCCCGCAATCCGCGCGTAGTTGTCTGAGATCGTCCGCAACTCAGCCTGGCTGATCAACTCGCCAATGTGCCCAAACGGCTTGCCGCCGCTCAATTCGTCGGCTTTCATGATGATGAAGTCTGGCGGCGTTGAACGGTTGGTGAGCACTATTTTTGACGTCGGTGGCCTGCGCAATGCCTCGTAAGCGAGCAACGCGCTGCGCAGGTCACCACCGCCGACTTGGGCCAACGCCAGTTGCTCGGCCAGCACACGCCCGTCAATGATGGCTTGCGCCGAGCCGTTGGAGCCGCGCGGGTACATCGGGTGTGCGGCATCGCCCAACAGCGTGACGCGGCCAAACGTCCATTGCGCAATCGGGTCTTTGTCAACCATCGGGTATTCAAGAATGTTGTCCGCGCCGTTGATGAGCGCTGGTACGTCCAGCCAGTCAAACACCCAGTCTTTGAAGACATCCAGAAAATCAGCACCCGAGCCAACGCGGTTCCAGTCATTCATGGTGTCGCCTTCGCGCCGGGTTTCGGCTACCCAGTTCACGAGCTG
Source organism: Polaromonas sp. (assembly GCA_025363315.1). GTDB lineage: Bacteria > Pseudomonadota > Gammaproteobacteria > Burkholderiales > Burkholderiaceae_C > Polaromonas. The sequence goes on along the minus strand of JANYED010000212.1, from coordinate 23,144 downwards.
CATGCCTTGGCCGTCGATGTTGTCAACAATTGGGTAAATCACCATCTTGCCAGTTTCAATCGAGCCGATACGAATGTAGCTTTTTCCGCTCAAAATCGGTCGGTGCCGCGTCACACCTCGCCAGGTATTGATACCGGCAAACGCAACTTTTTCATCCGGGTAAAACTGCCTGCGCAAGCTTGAGTTGACGCCGTCACAGGCGATCACCACATCGGCACTGACGGGAGCGAGTTGAGCGCCCGTGCTTGCATCTGAAAAATACAGCGTTGCCGCCGCATCGTTTTGGCTGACCTGTATGCATCGGTGGTTGGTATGCACGCGCACGGCACCCAGGCGCGACACCACGGCGTCAAACAAGATACGGTGCAGCTTGCCGCGGTGAATGCCCAGCTCGGGCATTTCGTACCCCGCATGGCGACCACGCGGCTCGCGGTAAATGTACTGGCCGTAGCGGTTGAAAAAAACACTTTCGAGATTTTCAATGCCAGCGGCTTCCAGTTCAGCCTGCAGACCCAAACCAGCCAGCTCGCGCATGGCGTGCGGCAGCAGCGTGATGCCAACGCCGATTTCTTTGACGTCCCGTACCGTTTCATACACATCACATGCCAACCCGCGCCGGTGCAGTGCCAGTGCCAGGCTCAAGCCGCCAATACCGCCACCAATGATTGCAATCGTCATGCTCTTTTATTCCGCGGTGATGTTTTGGGTTTTGATGAGCTGTGCCCAGCGCCCAGCGTCTTTTTCTACCAGTGCTTTGAACTCTTCAGGCGTGCTGCTGGCCGGGTCCATACCCTGGGTTTGAAAAGCGCGCTTGACATCATCGAGCGCAAGAATGTCCCTGATCTCTTTGTTCAGCCGGCCGACCTCGGCAGCCGGGGTGCCGAGCGGCGCAAAAATGCCGTACCACATGTCAACATTGACCTTGCCGACCCCGGCCTCTGCCAGAGTCGGCACCTCGGGCAGCAACGGGTGGCGTTTGTCACTGCCGATGCCAAGAGCCGTTAACCGGCCTGCCTTGATGTACGGCAGGGCGACATGAATCGGCAAAAACATGGTTTCAATCTGGCCGCCGAGCAAATCGGTGACCGCTGGGGCGGTACCACGATACGGGATGTGCGTCAAAAAAACACCGGCTGTGTTTTTCAGCAGTTCCATCGACAGGTGGTGCGGCGTGCCCACCCCTGGAGATGCATAGTCCATGCGGCCCGGCGCGGCTTTGGCTGTGGCCACCCATTCAGCAGCGGTTTTGTAAGCGGCTTTCGGGTGGCTGACAAGCACCAGTTGACCCCAGCTTGTGAGCGTCACGGGCACCAGGTCTTTGATCGGGTCAAACGCCAACTTGGGGTACAGGCTGCGGTTCATTACCAGCGTGTTGACCGACACCAACAGCGTAGACCCATTGGGCGCGGCGCGCACCACGGCCTCGGTGCCAATGTTGCCCGATACACCCACGCGGTTGTCGACCATCACCGGGCGCGCCAGGCGTTCAGCCAGCCTGGGGCCGACGGTGCGGGCAATCAGGTCGATACCCGTGCCGGGCGTGAACGGCACAACGAGTCGCAGCGCGTTGGCCGCTGGTGCCACGGCAGCGGGCGCGGGCGTTGGCTGGGCCCAAGTCGAGACAGCCAGCGCAAGGCAGACTGCACAAATTGCGCGTCGCCTGACGGCAGCCATCTGCCCGTTGGCCATGTAATGCAAAACAACTGTCATCTTTTGGCTCCAATAAAGGGCGATCTGTAGGCTATGTAAAAGGGCGATCTAAAAAGCGATATGAAAGGCGATGCGAAAGGCGATGTCAATAGCAATTTCAATGGCGACGTGAAAGGCGATGCCTGCACGGTGCGTTAGTATGCTAACGAATTTAAACGGCGAATGAAAAGGCACAATCAGGGTTTGCCAGAACAGCATCACCGCAATCAGTCGCCCAACTATTTTGTCTGAACAAAGCCTTGCCCGACTTTACGCCCGACCCGGTTTTTTGCTGCGGCGCGCTCATCAGATATCTGCTGCGGTGTTTGAAGATGAATGCCGCATCGTGGGGCTGACGCCTGCACAGTTTGGCGTGCTGACCGTCCTGCAAGCATCACCCGGCCTCGACCAGACCAGCCTGGCGCGTGCTCTGGGCTTTGACAAGGTGACGGTGCTGCGTGTGTTGCGCGGGCTTGAGGCGCGGGGGTTGGCGCATCGCGCCCCTGCAGCGGGCAACAAACGCAGCTTGTCAGTGTCACTTTCTGAAGCAGGTGAAAAGCTGCTCAAGCAATCACAAAAGCCGGCAGAACGCGCTTACAACAAACTCATGATGCCCTTGACAGCAGCGCAGCAGGCGCAACTGGTGTTGCTGTTGACCGCGCTCACGCAGGGACTTGAAGACCAGGCGCGGGCCGCATTTGTGCCACCCCAGGCCGACTGAGGTCTTCAAACGTTACGCGCTTTGATGCCCCACTTTGCCAGCGCTGCGTCGTCTGCCACGCGGGCGTCTACCCAGCGAGCGCCTTGGGGCGTTTGCTCTTTTTTCCAGAACGGTGCCTGGGTCTTGAGGTAGTCCATCAAAAATTCGCAGGCCCTGAAGCTTTCGCCACGGTGCGCTGACGTCACCGCAACCATCACCACCTGGTCCAGCGGCTGCAGCAGCCCGACGCGATGCACGACGCGGGCTGCAAAGATGTCAAAGCGTTGGATCGCCTCGTCAATCATCGCTTCGATGGCTTTTTCAGTCATGCCGGGGTAGTGTTCCAACTCCATGGTCTGGACGCTCAACCCGTCATTACGGTCGCGCACCGTACCTGTAAATGTACAAATCGCGCCTACACGCTTGTCGCTGTTCCTGAGTGCGTTAACTTCAACGCTCAAGCTGAAGTCCTCTGCCTGGATAGACACGCGGCCAGTCATGTCAGCCCCCAGTCACCGGCGGGAAAAACGCCACCTCGCAACCGGGCGACAGCAGCGCGGTCTCATCCCTCATGACCTGGCCCAACGCCATGCGAACAGCCCTGCCCCGGCTGAGGCAATCGTAAACCGAGCCAACCGCCAGCAGCTCGTCACGCAGGCCGGCCAGTGTGGTAGCGGCGGTTTCACGTTGTTCACCAGCCCGACCAATCGCCTCGCGTATTGAGGCAAAGTATTTGATCGTCACTTGCATGTTGAAGCCCTCAGCACATGAGCGATGAAAACGGGATGAACTGCACGATGTCCCCGTGTGCAATGGTTTTGCCCGCCGGGTTGTCCACCAGGCCATCGGCCCAAACGGCTGACGTTAAAACGCCCGAGCTCTGGTTGCTAAACAGGTCCAAACCACCGTCTGGATTGCGTTTGACACGCAAGAATTCACGGCGATTATCGGCTCTAGGCCAATCAAATCGTGCGCAAGCAGCTATTGAATCAGGAGCAAGCGCAGTAGCGCCTTGCAGCCTTCGAATGAACGGCCTGACCAACAACAAGAACGTCACAAAGCTGGACACCGGGTTGCCCGGCAGGCCGATAAAGTGCGCAGTGCCAATTTTGCCGTACGCAAAAGGCTTGCCAGGCTTGATAGCAATTTGCCACAAATCAAGCTGGCCGAGTTCCTGCACCGCTGGTTTGATGTGGTCCTCTTCACCGACCGACACACCGCCGCTGGTCAGCACCAAATCATGCGAGGCACTGGCTTCGGCCAAAGCGGCCTTTGTAGCTTCAAGTTTGTCTGGCACGATGCCCATGTCGGTCACTGTGCAGCCCAGGCGCTGGAGCAAGGCACGCAAAAAGAAACGGTTGGAGTTGTAAATTGCACCGGGCTTCATGTCGGCTGGCGCCACATCACCGGGCATGACCAACTCGTCACCGGTAGAAAACAAAGCCACCCGCACAGGCGCAGCAACACACAGCTTGTCAGAGCCAATACTGGCCGCTAGCCCAATAGATTCGGGCGCAAGCAGCTCCCCTTTAGATAGCACTGTGCGACCCAACGTTACATCTTCGCCACGCTTGCGGATCCACTGCCCAGCAGTAGGTTGAGTTGCGATGCTGACGCTGCCGTCTGGTGATATGGTGCACTCTTCCTGCATCACCACGGCATCAGCACCTTCGGGAATGGGAGCGCCTGTGAAGATACGCGCAGCGGACCGGGCCGCCAATGGGTTGCCGCTGCTGCCTGCCGCAATGCGCTGGTTGACCTGCAATACCGCCTGCGCACTTTGCCAGTCAGCGCTGCGAACTGCATAACCGTCCATCGAACTGTTGTCATGCGCAGGCACGCTTAGAGCAGCCACCACGTCTTGTGCCAGGACGTGGCCATCGGCATCCAAGGTTAAAACGGTCTCGGTCCTGTTCAAAGGCACTGCATGTGCCAGCAATTCAGCCAGCGCATCGTCGAGTGGTTTGAGTGTTTGGCGCGGTGGTACGGCTGAATTCGTGGTCATGATGCAAAGCTATATGCAAAACGCTGTTGCTGACTAATCAAATAGTCCGCAACGGCCTCAACGTCGTCCAGGTCAAGCACCGGCCGCTGTGTCGCTTGCGGAAGCTGGTCAGGCGCGTCTGTGGCGATGGCAACGATAAAGTCATCGTCCATGTAACGGGCGGGCTTGCCCTCGTAATCCGAATTGGGCGCACGCCAGACTTCGATTTTTAGCAGGTCGCTGTCTTTGAAACCCTCCACCAGCACCCAGTCGACGCCGTCATACAGCTCGGCAATCATCTGGTGCACCGTCATTTCAAATGGTTTTTCAAATTCACGCATCAACGCAAAGCGGTTGCTCGACGCCACCACCACCTCAAACGCACCCGCCTCGCGGTGGCGAAAGGTGTCTTTTCCAGGGCGGTCAATGTCAAAGCTGTGGTGTGCGTGCTTGACCACCGACACCCGAAGGCCGCGCTTTTTGAACACAGGAATCAGCTGTTCAACCAGCGTGGTTTTACCGGAGCCGGAATACCCAGCGAACCCGACGACGTTCATTTTCTTGCCTCTGCCATCGCATCTTCCGGCCACGGAATGCTATGTATTAAGGAGCTGTTAGCGCCCGAAATCATTGGTCTGTAGGCGTATTTAATGCACATTTTGAACGATATAAGCTTTGATTTGAGCTGCATCAGGCGGCATCAGCTTCACGCGCTTGGGCAGCGCCTCAATGCCCTCAAACTGTGGCGGCCGCGGTGGTAGCCGGCCCAGCGCTTCTTGAATCGTTTCGGCAAACTTGATCGGCAGCGCGGTTTCCAGCACGATCATCGGCACGCCTGCTTGCACATGCTCACGCGCGACTTTCACGCCGTCAGCTGTATGGGTGTCGATGATGTCGTTGAACTGGGCATACACGTTTTGAATGGTGGCCAGGCGGTTGACGTGGGTGCTTTTACCGCTTAAAAAGCCGTAAGTTTTCGCTGCTGATTTGAAGGCGTCGTTGGCGCTCAAATCAAAGCTGCCTTTGGCAATGAGCTGGTCATAAAACAGCGCCTTGGTTTTCGTGCCGTCACGGCCCAACATGTCAAACACAAAACGTTCAAAGTTGGATGCTTTTGAAATATCCATCGACGGACTGGAGGTCTCATGCGTGTCTTGGCTGCCCCGAACACGGTAAACACCGGTGCGAAAAAACTCGTCCAGCACATCGTTCTCGTTGGTGGCTACCACCAGTTTGTCGATTGGCAAACCCATCATGCGCGCGACGTGGCCAGCGCAGACGTTACCGAAATTGCCGGAGGGAACGGTGAAGCTGACCTTTTGCAGAACTGTGCCCTCACCCCCACCCTCTCCCCGCAAAGGAAGGGGGTGTAAAGCATTCGTCCCCTCTCCCGCCAGCGGGAGAGGGCTAGGGTGAGGGTTATGGGTCGCTTGGAAATACCCCGCAAAATAGTACACAACCTGCGCCATCAACCTGGCCCAGTTGATCGAATTGACTGTGCCAATCTTGTACTGGCGCTTGAAGTTCAAATCATTCGACACCGCCTTGACGATGTCCTGGCAATCGTCAAACACACCCTCCACCGCAATGTTGTGAATGTTGGCATCTTGCAGGCTGAACATTTGCGCCTGCTGAAACGGACTCATTCGGCCTTGCGGCGACGTCATGAACACCCTCACCCCAAGCTTGCCGCGCATCGCATATTCAGCCGCGCTACCTGTATCACCACTGGTTGCACCCAGAATGTTTAGCTCTTCGGCACGCCGTGCCAACTCGTATTCAAACAAATTGCCCAGCAACTGCATCGCCATGTCTTTAAAAGCCAGCGTTGGGCCGTTCGACAGCGCTTGCAAATACAAACCCTTTTCAAGCGGGCGGAGCGGCACGATGGCTGCTGTGCCGAAGACATCTTGGGTGTAAGTTTTGCGGCAAATCGCTTTTAAATCATCAGTCGGAATGTCGTCGATGTACAGCGAGAGCACTTCAAAGGCCAAATCAGCATAGGGCAACGTCCGCCAAGCGTCCAACATGGCGGACGTGACTTGCGGGTAATGCTCAGGCAGATATAAACCGCCGTCAGGTGCCAGGCCTTCAAGCAGGATGTCGCAGAATTTGCGTGGTGTTTTGTCGCTACGGGTGGAGAGGTAGTTCATTAAAAGTTCAGTGATTTTGGCTAAAGGCCTAGTCGTCTATTTGGTAACGAAGTTTTCAAAAATTCGTTGAAAGCAACGGATAGCAAATCCTTTCGGCTGTCCCAAAATTCTTGCGCAGCGTCAACTTTCCAGATCGATTCGTCGATCGGTATGCACTGGCTTCTCAAGATCTTCGGTGCGATCGTCTTTAAATAAATCTCTGGCCCTGTCAGTCCGAGTGACTTGTTCGCTTCACCAGAAATAAAAGCGATGTTTGCCAAGACATCAGAACGATGGCGAACCTGCTCTGCAAACTGTCCACGCGGCAGAATGTGGTGCTTGTCTACGTTCCCATGCGAAAGAATTTTCGCGCCTGAAAAGAAATCAAGCAATCCGCGATGCTTGCACGCTACATACAGAGCTAGTAAACCACTGCGATCTGCAAGCGCACCAGAAAAGTCGGACGATGTGGCTTTTAACGATGTTCGCGTTTCTTTCAAGTTTTTTAGCAATGCGCCAATTGGGTCTGCCTCCTTGCAAGCGCGTAAATCTTGATCAAGAGCAGTCTCGCTGGCCTTGCTATATCTGTGACACAAAGCAGCCAGAGCTAACCATCCCATCATGCCTTTAACATCACGATCGCGTGGGTTTTGCCGCGCACAGATTGCAATAAGTGGCACCAACAGACTTCCCGACCAAAGAATATTCATGTTGAGCAGGCCTAATTCACCACGAATCAAACCAATAGCCTGCTCAGTAGATGCTTTCGTCTTTTTCCAAGCAGCGGTAATCTCCTTACTCTCGAGCTCATGCAGCGGCGTTTTATTTCGCCCGTCAGGTGTAGCAACGAAGGCACATGCACGAAACAAATGCATAACGTTGATCCGCGAGAAGCCAGCATCTCGAAGTGTTTTGAGAAATGGAACGACTTCCCCAGCGATGAATCCCGTGTGTCTGGCCGCAACTTTTGCACTTTGGATATCTTCATTTTTAAGCTTAGATCCTTGAGTATTTATTCGCTCAAACACATCGACCGCTTGATCAAAACTGTGTCCAGTCATGCACACCGCTGGAACCTCATAATTTAAGATATTCCTAACGTCTTCCAGCTTTTTCTCCCAACGCTCTGACGCACTACTTCCGTCTGAATTGCGAAGCAGTTGACGGTATCGCGTTTGATCCCAGATGTCCGCTACTCTTATCCAGCTTCGATCTTTTTCAGTGGCTGCATTTACTAGCTGAAACTTGTTCAGGTCAGGATTGAATACAACTTCAATTTCATCACCAGTAAAAATTTTCTCTAGAGTACGCACGCGCTGCTGGCCATCAATCAACCAATTTACTTGTGACGTTCGCGTAGGGCTCGGTACGTTCGGTCTTTGCTTGACGACCTCATCACTCTGCCAAAGGAGCAAAGAAGAGATCGGGAAGCCTTGATACAGCGAGTCCAGCAGCAAAGCGGCCTTGCTCGGCTTCCAAACATAGTCTCGCTGGAATTCTGGGATGACGATCTTTCCTGATCGATAGCTTTCTATGAGATCACCAATTTTTAGTGATTCGTTTTTAAGTTGCTGCGGCATTTTTTTCGTTCTATAAATCAACTATTTGTGTCAGGAGTGATCAGCTGCACATCTGGAAAGTAAGTTGCAAAGCGCCGTGGGTCTCTGGTCAATATCGGGCAAGACAAAATTTGGGCATGCGCGCCGATGAAAAAATCTGGCAGCGCAGTTTTAAATTGCCCTTTGTTTTGTCTGTAGCACTTGAAGGCTTCAGCAGCCAGATAGGCCGCTTCCATGGGTAAATCTTTGATGTCAAGGCGGCCGCGTTTAATAGCTGCGCTGACGTCTTTCTGAGTTGCAAATGAGCCGGATACCTCTGCATAAACTATCGCGTTGATACACAAACCACGCGGCAGCGCCTGGTTAATCTGCTCTACTGACCACGACTTCCATTGCGCATCGTCGTTGAAGATGTCAATCAAAATGCAACTGTCAACAAAAGTCATCGCATCGAGTCTTCACCACGGGTTTCGCGCATGATTTCTTCAGTAGGCTGCCTGCGAATGCCAATCCCGACCAATGCCAGAAAGGGATTATCTTCGGCAGGTTTGTTAGCCGCCGTCATGCGAACACTGCCATCGGGCAGTGGTTCGTAATCTATGGATTGGCCAGGAACGAGACGCAAGTGGTGACGAATCGCCTTGGGCACAGTAACTTGGCTTTTAACGGTGAGTGCATAGCTCATACAAGCTGCTTCATACAATAAGTAATACTAAAATTAGTATTACTTATTGTATGACAAAGGCGTGCTTTAAGCCAACTCTTCCTTACGTATCCGCACAATCGGCGCAAGCACAGTTTTCAATGCCTGCATCTGCGCCAGCGCTTCATTCATCCTTGCTTCCACACAGTCATGGGTCAAGATGATCAAGTCGGTTTGCGTTGCGCCCTCGCCGCCTACTTCGTCAGCTTCGCGCTGCAGAACTGCGTCAATGCTGATGTTGGCCTTTGCCAAAATGCTCGTCACATTGGCCAGCACACCTGCCTCGTCGGCCACATTCAGGCGAAGGTAGTAGCTGGTCACTACGTCGCTCATGGGCAGCACGGGCGTGTTGCTCATGGCATCGGGCTGAAAGGCCAAATGCGGCACACGCTGCGCTGTGTTGGCACTGCACAGGCGGGTCACGTCGACCAAGTCTGCAATCACCGCTGATGCCGTTTGCTCAGATCCCGCCCCCGCGCCGTAGTACATCGTGATGCCCGCTGCATCGCTCTTGACCATGATGCCGTTCATGGACCCTTCCACGTTGGCAAGCAAGCGTTTGGCCGGAATCAACGTGGGGTGCACGCGCAGCTCCACACCAGCTGCGGTGCGTTTGGTGATGCCCAACAGTTTGATGCGGTAGCCGAGCTGAAACGCATAGGCAATGTCAGCTGCCTGCAGTGTCTGAATGCCTTCAACGTGCGCCTTGGCAAACTGCACGGGTATGCCAAAAGCGATGGAGCACAAAATCGTGGCTTTGTGCGCTGCGTCAAACCCGCCGATGTCAAAAGTCGGGTCCGCTTCAGCATAGCCCAGCTCTTGCGCGGCAGCCAATGCAGCGTCAAACGACAGGCCTTTGTCGCGCATCTCGGTCAAAATAAAGTTGGTCGTACCGTTGATGATGCCAGCCACCCATTCAATGCGGTTGCCTGACAAGCCCTCGCGCAAAGCTTTGATGATCGGAATGCTGACAGCGACAGCGCCCTCAAACGCGACCATGACGCCCTTGGCATGGGCAGCCGCAAAAATTTCGTTGCCATGCTCAGCCAACAAAGCCTTGTTGGCAGTCACCACATGTTTACCGTTTGCAATCGCTTGCAGCACCAGCTGCTTAGCCAGGGTCGTACCGCCAATGACCTCAACGACGATGTCGATGTCAGCATGGTTGACCACAGCAAATGGGTCGCCCACGACTTGCGCCGCCTGGCCGACCAAAGCGCGAGCTTTGTCCAAGTCTCTTGCGGCAACCATCGCTATTTCGATGCCGCGGCCTGCTCGGCGCATGATTTCAGCTTGGTTGCGCTGCAACACCCTGAACGTCCCGCCGCCCACGGTACCGATACCTAAAAGACCCACTTGAATCGACTTCATATGATTTTCATGCACAAATATGGCTCTAGCGCTTATAAATTAAGCGCGAGCAGCTACTAACTTGATAGCGTTTGCTTTCACCTGTGGTTTGCCTTTGCGGTTGCGATAAGACTCCAAAAACTTGGCGATGCGGCCAATCGCTTCATGCAGGTCATCTTCATGCGGCAAAAACACGATGCGGAAATGATCCGGGTCAGGCCAGTTAAAACCTGTGCCCTGCACCAGCATCACGCGGGTCTCGCGCAGTAGCTCGAGGAAAAACTGGCGGTCGTCCTTGATCGGGTACATCACCGGGTCTAATTTGGGGAACATGTACAAAGCGGCCACAGGCTTGACGCAGCTTACGCCGGGTATGGCGGTAATCAACTCATAAGCCAGGTCGCGCTGCCGTCGCAGCCTGCCCCCTTCGCAGGTCAAGTCGTTGATGCTTTGGTAGCCGCCCAGCGCAGTTTGAATGGCCCACTGGCCCGGCACGTTGGAGCACAGCTTCATGTTGCTGAGCATGTTCAGGCCTTCGATGTAGTCAACTGCTGCGCGTTTGTCGCCCGACACCACCATCCAGCCCGCGCGGTAGCCGCAGCTGCGGTAGCTTTTTGATAGCGAATTGAAGGTCAGCGTCAGCACGTCGGTTGTAAGAGAAGCAATCGCCGTATGTTTTGCGCCCTCATACAGCACCTTGTCATAGACCTCGTCAGCGAGGATCACCAGGCCATGTTCGCGTGCAATCGCAACGATGCCCAGTAGCAGCTCGTCTGAATACAAAACGCCCGTCGGGTTGTTCGGGTTGATGACTACCATCGCTTTGGTGCGCGGCGTAATTTTGGCGCGTATGTCAGCCAGGTTGGGCATCCAGCCATTGGCCTCGTCGCACAGGTAGTGCACAGGCGTGCCGCCAGACAGCGATGTGGCAGCCGTCCACAGCGGGTAGTCAGGCATCGGCAGCAGCAGCTCGTCACCGTTGTCGAGCAGCGCGTTGGTGGCCATGGTGATGAGTTCGCTCGCGCCGTTGCCTAGATAAATGTCGTCCAGCGTCACGCCATGGATGCCCTGCTTTTGCGTCTCATGCATCACCGCTTTACGTGCCGCAAAAATGCCTTTGCTGTCAGAGTAGCCCGCTGAATTGGGCAGGTTACGAATCATGTCTTGCTGAATTTCTTCAGGCGCATCAAAGCCAAACACCGCCAGGTTACCCAGGTTCAGCTTGATGATTTTTTGGCCTTCGTCTTCCATCTGACGCGCCGCGTCCATGATCGGGCCGCGAATATCGTAAAGCACGTTGGCCAGCTTGGCAGATTTGGTGATGGGTTTCATGGGGACATACTCCTTGAACGGAACCTATAATTTGACCACATAAACGTGCGTTTGCTCGCACCCACTTCACGCCTGCCAACATGAAACTTCAACCCGACAAACTCAACGTCCAATCCATTCTGGGCTACGGCCCGGGTTGGGTCGGTTTGGGGCATAACGGTGTGGCTGAAAAGGTCGAACGCAGCATCGTGATTGGCTCGGGCGGCGAAAAGTTTGACTGGCACTGCAACCGGTTTGAAGAGTTGACCGAACAGCACTTCAGCCAGTTGAGCGCCACCCAACCCGAGCTGGTGATTTTCGGCAGCGGCTCGCGCCTCAGGTTTGCGCCGCCCGCCTTCATGCGAGCGCTGATGCAAAGCCGCATTGGCGTAGAAACCATGGACACGCTAGCGGCTTGTCGCACTTACAACATCCTAGCGGGCGAAGGGCGCCGCGTCATTGCAGCGCTGCTGATAGAAACTGCCCTTTAAACAGCGTCAACTTTCGGGTTAAAATATAGGGTTGCATCGCGGGCTCAGCCCCGTTTGCGCAGCGGGTCAACACAATCACTTCTCCCAGGGTCCCAACAATATGGCAGTCGTCGTCAATAAACTCCTCCCCGAATTTGAAGCGAACGCCACTGGCGGCGTGAAAGTTTCCAATACATCACACCTTGGCAAAGTCGTCGTTCTGTATTTTTACCCCAAAGACAACACGCCTGGCTGTACGACAGAAGCCATGCAGTTTCGCGACCATTACAAAAGCTTTGTGAAAGCAGGCGCCACGGTTTTCGGCGTCTCGCGCGACAACATGAAGTCACATGACGACTTCAAGGCCAAGCTTGAGCTGCCGTTTGAGCTGATTGCCGACACCGAAGAGAAGATGTGCCACATGTTTGGTGTGGTCAAAAACAAGATCATGTACGGCAAAAAAGTTAAAGGCATTGAGCGCAGCACGTTTTTGATTGCAGCCGACGGCACGCTGGCCGAAGAGTGGCGCGGTCTGAAGGTCCTTGGACACGTTGACGAGGTGCTGAAAGCCGTGAAAGCTGTGAAAAAAGCGGCCTGAAGCGATTGGAAAGGCTCGCAAGAGATGTCTTGCGATTTGTGCATAATGAAGTCATCTTGCTGATCACCTTTCTCTCTGACACTGCAAATGCCGCCTGAAAGCCGCCTGGTTTCAAGGCGGCTTTTTTGTTTGTAACCCCACCACAAAGCTCACAGCACATGCCATTGCCACCACCCCCTGCCAAACGCGCTGCGCTGATGTCAATCGACGGCCTGGACGCACCAGAGCGCCAGCCCCCCAAGACCCTGAAAACCGATTCAAAAGCTGCATCGCCGATGAAAAATTCGCATCCAGCAGCTTTTTTAAGTACTGAAAAGGCTGCTAGCCCAGTTAAATCGGGCGCGAGCAGCTACAAAAAAGAGAGCGCTCAACTCCGCGTAAAGGCGCGCGATCAGCGCGTTGAGCCACACATCGACTCACGGGTCGACATGGCAATACCGCCCAAGCTGGTCAAAAAACCAAAACACACTGGGCCGACCAAGCTGTTTGTGCTGGACACCAACGTCCTGATGCACGACCCGATGTGCCTGTTCAGGTTTGAAGAGCACGATATCTTTTTGCCGATGATCGTGCTGGAAGAGCTGGACGGCCACAAAAAGGGCATGACCGAAGTGGCTCGCAACGCCCGGCAAACCAGCCGCTCGCTTGACGCGCTGGCAGGTGCCAAAGATGCGGACATCGCCAAAGGTTTAAAGCTGGACACCACTGGCCACCGCGAAGCCAAAGGCAGCCTGTTGTTTCAAACAAAGCCGCTGGACTACACGCTGCCGACCAGCCTGCCTCAAGGCAAGGCGGATAACCAGATTCTGGGAGTGGTCGAGGCGTTGCGCAAAGAGTACGCCCCGCGTGAGGTGGTACTGGTGTCCAAAGACATCAACATGCGCGTCAAGGCCCGTGCGCTGGGCCTGGCGACTGACGACTATCAAAACGACAAAACACTGGAAGACGGCGACCTGCTGTATTCAGGCGTGCTGGCGTTGCCTAATGATTTCTGGACGCGGCAAAGCAAAACCATTGAGAGCTGGCAGCAAGGCAGCTACAACTTTTACCGCATCACCGGGCCGATTGTGACCAGCCTGCTGATCAATCAGTTTGTGTTTTTTGAAGCGCCGGGCGAGCCGCCGTTGTATGCGCGTGTGACTGAAATCCGCGCCAAAACAGCGGTGCTTAAAACCCTAAAAGACTTTAACCACCTGAAAAACGCCGTGTGGGGCATAACGACTCGCAATCGCGAGCAAAACTTTGCGATGAACCTGCTGATGGACCCAGAAGTGGACTTTGTCACGCTGGCCGGTACAGCCGGCAGCGGCAAAACGCTGATGGCGCTGGCCAGTGGCCTGACGCAGGTGCTTGATGACCGCCGTTACACCGAAATCATCATGACCCGCGCCACGGTGTCGGTCGGTGAAGACATCGGTTTTCTGCCGGGCACAGAAGAAGAAAAAATGGGCCCGTGGATGGGCGCGCTGGACGACAACCTGGAAGTGCTGGGCAAAACCGAAAACGGCTCTGGCGAATGGGGCCGCGCTGCCACCAACGAGCTGATCCGCTCACGCATCAAGGTCAAAAGCATGAACTTCATGCGAGGCCGGACGTTTTTGAACAAGTACGTCATCATTGATGAGGCGCAAAATTTGACGCCCAAGCAAATGAAGACACTGATCACGCGTGCCGGCCCAGGCACCAAGATTGTTTGCATGGGTAACCTCGCCCAAATTGACACGCCCTATTTGACCGAAGGCTCATCTGGCATGACTTACGCGGTGGATCGTTTTAAAGGCTGGCCGCATGGCGGTCATGTCACACTGGCGCGGGGTGAGCGTTCGCGCCTGGCGGATTTTGCCAGTGAAGTGCTCTGACACTGCCGAATAAGCAACGGCTTAAAAAGCCTCGCGCCACAAATCGAGCGATTGCTGAACCGGCCGGTCTGAATAACTAAAGAGCACCGCCTGAGCGTCTGCCGCCAGCGTGTATGGCATCCACGACGGGCAGACAAAAACGTCTTTTGGGCCGAAGGCCATGATCTGGCCGTTGATGGTGCAACTACCTGTGCCCTCAACCACCGCGTAAATCGTGGAGTCAGTCGACTTATAGGGTTTGCCTTTGAACCCTGCTGGTAGCAATTGCATGAAAGTGCCCATGGTGGGTATGGCCCAGTCACCTGTGACGGGGTTCGTGTACTGCAACTTGTGACCCCAGCAAGCGTGCGGCGGCTCGTGGCTGCTCAAGGTTGTTAACGCCTCTAACGTCCGGTCATAGGGGTACCAAAACAGGGGCGATGTTTTGGACCTGGCCTTGTACTGCACTGGCTTCATGGTGTTGCCAAAGCGAGCCAGGTTAACGTTGGCAGCGCTGTCGATGTGTTGCATGTCTCCAGCGCCGTCTTCTCGAAATTGCGCGTCCAACAGCGCGACGATAGGAATATCCAGGCCATCGAGCCAGACCATGGGTTCGCTGGATTCGTTGCCATGATCGTGAAATGTCCAGGATGGCGTGATGACAAAGTCACCCGGATGCATCACCACCTTTTCACCACCGACAGCGGTGTAGGCGCCGTCCCCGTGCATGATAAAGCGCAACGCAGACTGAGAATGCTTGTGCGCCGCAGCCACCTCGCCCGGCAAGATCAGCTGCAGGCCTGCATACAGGCTGTGGGTAATACGCGTCTGCCCGCGCAGGCCCGGATTTTCAAGCACCAGTACACGGCGCTCGGCCTCTTTGGCGGTGATGAGCTGGCCGCCTTCTTGCAGCCAGGGCCAAACTGTTGACCATTTCCACAGGTACGGCAGGCAAGGCGTGTTGGGCACAGCGGTGACCAGACTGTGAAGAACCTCCCACAAAGGCGTGCAGTTGGCTGCGCCAATTTTTTCGTAGTAGGTCTTGCGCTGTGCGGCAACTTGCTCATGCGCGCTGGCAAACAATCGATCGCCGGTCATCGTTTCTCCAATCAGGTAGCCGTCGTTGCAACGCACTCGCGGCTGATGCCATGAAATTCAGCGCTGATGATATATCGTGCGGACAAAACCAGGGCCGAGCCTTAGCAGGAGCGGCAAAGCGAGCTGTACCGGAACTGCTGACGGATCTTGCCAGGCTTGAACTGCGAAAAGCCACAAAAAAACCAACCTGTGATGTTGGTTGGTTTAATCCGAAGTCATTGGCAAACACCATTGACGCGTCATTGCCTAGAGCAATGGTGGGAGATGCAAGTTTCGAACTTGCGACCCCTGCAGTGTGAACGCGAAAAATAGGCCTTGTACATCAACACCCTACAGCACAAATCGTAACATAATCAACAACTTAGCGCCTCATCTTAAAGCATCATAAATCATCTTTTGACACAATTAGTGTGACAAATTTGTGCCAAATTTCACTTTTTGATCTTCGCGCTTTTCGAGGGCACGACCGTACTCGTAAAGCATGATGAGTTGATGGGTCACTTCCTTGGCTGCAGCAGCTTGATCGGCTAGGGGCAGCTTGGTGATATTACGCATCACGGCACCACAGACACGATTCGGCATATCAGGAACCAATTTTTTTATGGTGCCGTTCAGCCAGGCAATAGCAAGCCCGGTTTCAAGTTCAAGAGGAGTAGTCGGCCGACCGAGCTTGGCGAGCATGCGGACAGCTAGGGCTTCGATCATGAAGACACGCACTTGCTCATCATCTATCCACCCGCGGACGCGGAATTCTTGCGCGTACTCGCTGAAGGTGTCGCAGCTCATGCTGGCATCGGCGGAAACGTAGTGATGCCAAAGTCGGCCATTGAAGCCATGTGTACTGCGGCTTGAGGTATTCGGCCGCAGACGACCAGCCGTTAACTCAAAATCCTTTTGGCTCATGCCGCCCT
Source organism: Polaromonas sp. (assembly GCA_025363315.1). Classification (GTDB taxonomy): domain Bacteria; phylum Pseudomonadota; class Gammaproteobacteria; order Burkholderiales; family Burkholderiaceae_C; genus Polaromonas. Next base: position 6,801 of record JANYED010000212.1, on the reverse strand, counting down.
GCCGGGCGCATTCAAGTAGTTCGCGAACTTTAAAGTTCGGAATTGACGCATCAGCGCGCTTCTTGTTTGCTATCCATGGACTGACAACGTGACTGATTTTTTCAATTGCGTTGCTAGCGAAATTGAATTTGTCTAATCTAAATGGAGAAGTTACTGAGGAGACGGCGGAGTGATTATTAAAGAACATCGAATTACTTTCACTACTTTAGTAATTCATCATGCTCAACCAATCAATACGCGTCAATGCAAATCTTCAAAAAGATCACTACTTCAAGTCTCGGGATTTTGATTTAGCGGAAAAAGTTTCGCGACTTCCAGACTCAGCGCTTGTTGGGGCATTTGAAATTGCGGCCCTCAGCGGAGTGGCGGCGACCTCAATCCAAAAACCAGCTCAACGTAAATCAATTGGACTTCCAGAACCGAGAATCGTCGGGCGAATGAACAAATGGAGCCTGGCAGCAGTTCGCGGCTGGCTGCAGCAGGGTTCTGAGCTGAAGGTGGTTGATATGACGCCACCGCCGCTACAGCGCGGCCGTGGACGGCCCACGTTGGCCAGCAAGCACGACGGCCGGGCGATACAGGCCTGAAAGAAGAAAAGCCCGCAGAAGCGGGCTTTTGGTCACTTGTTAGCAAGCGGTCTTGGTCGACGACTTGATTCTAGCGGGTGTGCTCAAAAACACAAGCACAGGTCAAGATTATGAAAGAGCTGGAGCACGTATTGCAACGGGTGCGCATTCGTGGGGCCGATGGGATTGAGAGGAAGCTTAAAGAGAGCATTTACGCGGTCATGCGGGTACTAGCCGATGCGACAGACAGAAACGCGCCCGAACTGGGCTGCCAAATTAGCATTCAGGAACTGTGCAGAAGGTCTAGGAAAGAGAGATCAACAGTTTGGGAGGCACTGGCCGGGGCAAGACGGCTGAAATTACTTACCCGGCACGATCCAGGTAATGGTGCGAGGTATGCCACCTTTATCAATCTGATTAGCATCCGGTTAGTAGAGGCAAGCCAAAAGTCGCGTCCGTATTTGGGTTCAATCATTGTTTTTGACGAACCGCCCAGCGCACCGAGAACACCTTCAAAAAATGCAGAATTGAAGACTGACAAATTGTCAAAAACACAGGAAATATGCGCCTCCCAGCCTGTTCTAGATGTCCAGAATCTGGACTTCCAGATTCTGGACGGAGAACACGTATTAAACACACCCCCCCGCCTTACTGCTGGTGCTGGTATTGCTGCTGGTGATGGTGATGGTGATGGTGATGTTGCTGCTGGTGGTGGTGTTAGTGCTAGTGCTGCTTCTTTGCTTTCCCCCTGCACTGCAAGTGCGGGGGGGTGTGGTGTCCGCGAATTTGCAGTTTTTACAGATTCTAATTTTTCAAATTTTGATTTTTTGGATTTAGAAACTTTTTCTGATTTTTTGGTTCAGCAAAATGTCGGTGTGGTGACAACTTTTTGTCAGAGGCGCAAAAAAAAAGATGGGAAACGGGGAGGTGTGTTTTTCAAGTCGCAGCCAGAAAATTACGACGACTTGAAATACCAAATTGAGCGAGCAGCCTATGAAAAGTTTGAGATGACCATGAACGCCGACCGTCTTTTGCTAGTTGACGACCTAACAGAAAAAACTTTGGAATTGTTTGTAAAACACTGTTTTACGTCGATTGTGATTGAGACCAGTTTGGGGAACTTTCAAGCGCTGCTGTCGACTGGTCAAGGCTGGACGGATGCCCAGGTCCGTTCGACCCAAAGGGCGCTGGCTAAACAATTTGGGGGTGATGGGAACGCAACTGCTGCCATGCAGCCACACAGGCTGCCTGGATCCCTCAATTTGAAAAATGGAGGCAAATGGGTGACCAGGCTGCACTCAATTCTGGGTGGCAGATTGATCGAGCCGATTGAAGTTGCTGATGAATATCAATCTCAAAAACTTGTTGTAAGCCAGCAAGTCGGCCATCGGTCACTAAATGGCCGCGACAACACACCCAGCGGGCTCGACTTCGGGCGGGCCTGCCAGCTCCTTTTGGCGGGCCAAAGTGTGGGCACAGTTGAAGCTGAGATTGAAAAAAGAGCAGCCGATCGGGGCCGTCATGGTGATCACTTTGAGTACTCAAAAAGAACAATACGTGCGGCCATTTCACGTCTCGCACAATAACTTTTTATCAGTTCACAAACCACGACGACAAGTTACTGAGGTGACCAAAGACCCTGATTTTGAGAGTATTGGATTCGGGTTCAGGTGAGCAGCAAGCCATGTGCATCGCCCACAAAGTGGGTGATGCACGCTTGTTTTGCTGCCCCTCGGTTGCAAAAAAAATTCGGGTTAAGAAAGGCGAAAGACATGAAGACGAACGCAACGCCCAGGACGGCGTTTCACACCGTCCGGGTCACGCCCGCCGAGTCGGGCGAGCTGATCGAGCAAGCACACATTTGCGGCATCAGCGTTTCTGCGCTGATGAGAAATCGTGTGCTCGGACATCCAACACCGAAGGGTGCGGCACCCGCCGTCAATTTGGCGGCGTGGCGGGAGTTGGCACCGACCACCGCAAACCTCAATCACATTGCTCATCGTTTGAACCTGGCTGCAAAGTTGAACGAGCCGAGCGGCGTAACTTTTGACGACGTCATGGCTGCAGTCATTGAAGTTAGTAATGCGGTCAAGAAATTGCGGCTCGGACTGATCGGCGCAGCCACAGCAGCCACATGATCCTAAAAATAAAGCTGGGATCAGGATCTCGCGGCCTACTTAATTACATCTCCCAGCCCACCAAAACCGCCCACCACCACACACGCCCTTTTTTTTCGAATATGGCAGGCCAAACCCCACGTGAGCTTGCCGCAGAAGTGTCAAGCCTGCGCAAACTCAAACCAAATCTGACCAAGGCGATTGCCCATCTAAGTTTGAGCTCAGACCCGGCAGACCGAAAGTTAACCGATGACGAGTGGCGGGCGGCCGTCACTACAGCACTGGCCGAGCACGGTGCGCAAAACGCGGCCTTTGCTGCCTACAGGCACCACGATACCGACCACGACCACACACACGTTTTTTTTTGCGAGTACTGCACGACGGGCAGGTGGTCAGCGACTCGCACTCATTCAGAAAAAACGAGGCAGCTGCCCGCCTCATTGAAAAGGAGCTTCAATTGAACACACCAACACCAATGCAAAAAGACAGCCAGCACGGTGACCGCGAGGCCGCCAGCAATGTCCGGCGCCGCGCCGAGCGGCTGGGTACACTGCCTCCCAATATTGATGCAGCCCGGGTCGGACTAGCCTTGGCTGATGCCCGCGATCGTAATCACTTGACAAAGCTCCTTATAGATGAAGGCATAGAGGCAGAGTTCGACCGACGAGGTCAAACTCAGTCTGTCTATGGCTGGCGCCTACGTCGTCTGGGTAGCCAAGAGTGGTTAAAAGCAAGCACTCTATCGCGTGATTTGTCGTGGCCGAAAATCGCGCACCGCTTTCAAATTGAACACAACACCGACCTAGCAGATCTAAAAAAAGAAACATTTAATGAGGCCCGACTTAAAGAAGACAGCACCAATGACCTTGCCCACGCCAAAGAACAAGACCGTGACCGCCGCCCAGCAATGATTCGGAGTTCTCTCCAACCTCGCCCAAAAGTCGATATTGACCTGCCAAAGACCACAAAAAACATTACCCAGGCCGACATTGGTCCGGTGAGCAAAGTCATGTTGCTGATTGGCGTGGCGGCCTTGAAACTTTCAGCGGCAGCCATTGAAGCACTACTAAATTTTATTAAAAGATTGCTCCAAAAGTTTGGCTTGATGCTAAAACCAGCATTACCAGGCAGCGCCCAAGCTCAAACAGCACTGCCATTCGAGTCAAACTTTTTGGATGTTGAAAGCCGCGTAATACCCGACCCAATTGATCTACCTGATATTAAAAATGCAGCAACAGAATTGACAAAAGTTGCGAACGCGCTTGAGCAAAACGACCCGGACTTGTTGCCTCAGGGCGAAGGTCGTGACGAGTTGGCGGCGTCCATGATGGCTGACAAAATTGAAGATTTTGCAGACTCTGAAATCAAATTTAACAGTGACCAAAATAGTAATCTGGACGAGCTTTTCTCTAAGCCGAGCATGCCTATTACATCTCTACTTCTAACTCAAAATGAAATTATTGCAAGCGCAATGTCGGAGTTCAAAAAGGCCGCCACAGAGCTGAGGAGCATTGAAAAGCATGTGGATAATGCTCCTAAAGTAATAGCTAATGAAGTCTATTCAATCCAAGAAAAACTCAGAGTTACCAAAAAAAGTTTGGAGGACAGAGAGAAAGAGCATTGGGTTCAAAAAGGCCAGGCTCCACGCCTTTTAAAGTTCGCTTTTCCGTCTCTGGAGTCATTTTGCGCGAAAGAAACAGCAGCAGTTTCTGCACTCAAAAAATCATTAGCTGCTGCTGAAGAAAAGCATCCGGCCCAGGTACCAAAAAACCTAGCAAGCGTGTTGTTGGAGGCTAGGCTGCACTGTTTTCTCAAGGCCAAGGCAGCTTCAAATGAACAGAAAAAATTACTCACAACATTTAAAAATGGTGATCCATCACTTCTCAAATTAGCACAAGCTCGGATCAGTGCTTTTTCCTCAACTATCCAGTACTTTAACTACCATCCAAGTGCAAATCTAGCTGAAGAAGCATTAAAAACGGGTTTTAGTGCTATTAATGAAATAGCAAAAAAACAAAGGGAAATTGAAGAAAGGGCACGGTTTGAGGTACAAAAAGAGCATGAGGCTAGTTTGCAAAAGGATGTCCCACAAAATAATTCTGATGGATCTTATGAAAACGAGCGGCCAAGAGGATGACGCCCGCTTCTCCAAAGTCCAGGGGAGGCTTGCGCCACCCCTCGGGCAAGCCCTCACCCAAAGCATATGGCAAGGTTACACCCTGCCATTGCGGGCGAGGATAGAGCCTCCCAGGGGCGCTGCCCCCGCCTTTCGCTGCGCTCCACCCCCCGTGAGGTTTCACCTCCCCTAGCCTGCGGCCAGGTTCCCCTCCAATGCGGGGACTGCTTTTTATGGAGGGGGACACATGCATTTTCAACACCAACTCCGAACCTCAAACGGTGCTCAAAAAATGAATAACCAACATCACTTATTGAATCCAACTTCATTCTTTGCTTGGCAACAAATCAAAAAAATTTGGACGCAAAAAAGGAATCAAGACTCGTGCAGGGCTTCACATAAAAGTCTCGATGAGTTTATGAATGCTGCGACCGACCCTGCTTCTGAAGAGGTGGCCGTCGACGTTAATTGTGTTTTTAAAATGATAAATAGTACTTGACGGTGAAATTTTTACTGATAACTTGTAATCATGAATACAACAAACTACCCCATCACCACAACCGAAGACAAAGAGGGCAATTTGCTCTGGTGCGTCGGAGGCAAGTGCTTCAAAACGGAAAAAGAAGCGCTTGATTTGCAAAAGCAGCTCGAGGATCTCGAACCAGACACTCCCCCGCCGCCTGCTGACTGTTAAAGAACTGGAACTACAGCTGAGCTGCCTTTGAGCCCTTCTTATCCAATCTTCAACGCCAACTCCTCGGCCGTGATGTTGTAGTAGCGCTTCAGCATGTTTACGTCACGGTGACCTGTCACCCTAGCTAACTCAATAATGTTGGGTAGTTTGCGCCCCAATCTGGTCGTAGCTTCGTGCCGTGTGTCGTGGAAATGAAAGTCCAACAAGCCAGCACGCTTGACAGCCCGTGAGAAAGGCTTTTTGACAGCGTCAGCTGAAGTAGCGAATACCCTGCCATCAATGGAGCGTGGAAGGCCTTGGAGAAGCGCTACAGCAGCACGAGACAGTGGAACTGAACGAGAGTCCCCATTTTTGGTATCCGGCAAGAATGCTACCTGCTTGGCCAGGTCAATGTTTTCCCATCGCAATGAAAGAAGTTCGCCTCGACGCATCGCAGTCTCTAAAGCGACCAGCACCAAAGGCTTGATCCAGATATTGCGCACGCCACCGGCGGCCAGTTGTCCGTTCGCATCGCGGGTGTCTTTGTCGAACTCAATCATGAGCAAGGTTTCCTCGTTAGGGGAAAGCCTACGGTTTCGCTCGTTTTTGACTGTGGGTTTAGAAACCATTGAAAGCGGGTTTGTGATGTTTAATCCCCATTCGCGACGCCCCACCTCAATGACCGCTGAAAACAATGCCAGCTCTCGCTGGACCGTGCCAGGCATCCGAATCTTCAACCGCTCATCACGGTAGCGGGCAAAGTCAAGAGGCTTCAAGGTTGCCATGAAACGCCGACCCAGTGGATGACGCGCCAGGGCTCGCAACCGCAAGGTTTCGGAGTAGCACCCCTTGTGTTTTGGACAGACCTCATGGATGTACCGCTCAATGACCTCGCAAAGCATGGTTCGCTCTGCTTCTACGCGAGACACAAATACCCCGCGCACCATCTCTGATTCAATGTTGATAGCCCATGCTTGGGCTTCTTTTTTTGTGGTGAAGGTTCGGGTTTGTTCTTCGTAGCCACGACGACGAACAATTGCCTGATATTGAAAATCCCCACGATTGCGAATGACCGCCATTTCGACACCCTTTTTAAAGCGAGTGTGTCAAATGTGTGCCAAATAATCGTTTTACGCACCTCAGTAAGTTCGGCCATTGAATAATCTTCAATGAAATCAACAACTTACATGGTGGGAGATGCAAGTTTCGAACTTGCGACCCCTGCAGTGTGAATGCAGTGCTCTACCCCTGAGCTAATCTCCCTTGCGTTTTAGGCAAGCCCTAAATTATATGCCGTTTACGGCGCGATGCTTTTCACGCGAAAGCAGC
>JANYED010000196.1 GCA_025363315.1 Polaromonas sp. | reverse complement strand
TTTTTGAAATGGCCCGACGACGCGAATCAACGACGGCTGATCGCTTAAAAACTCCATTGTGAAAGCCTCGCCCTTGGCATTGCGCAGCGCACCGTCCTTGTACTCCCAACCTGCTTCTTTCAGCAGCGCCTGGGCTTTGCGCAAATTCTCCCGCAGGCTGGCTGGTGGTGCGGTACTGGCGCCCACGGGCACGGCGCCAAAAATCTCAGGTTTCAATTTATCGCGTAGCGGCTCCAGCAGCGCCAGCTCATCGGGTTTTGGCAAGCCTTCAGCATGAAACTCGCTGTTGGGAAAGTAGCCATTTACGCGCTTGTAGATGCCGTAAAAAAGCTGGCGGTTCATCCATTCAAAATCAAGCGCCAGGCCAATCGCCTGCCGTACCCGCACGTCTTGAAATTTCGGCTTGCGCAGGTTAAAAACATAGCCTTGAAAGTCGCCAGGGTTGCGGTTTTCAAACGCACGTTTGACCAGCTCGCCCGACGTGAACTGCTTGCCCGTGTACTGACGCGCCCAGTTGCGCGAGATGAATTCGCGCATGAAGTCATATTCACCCGCCTTCAGCCCCTCAAAGCGCGAGGTTTCATCAAGGTAAATCTTGAAGGTGATGCGGTCAAAGTTAAATTGCCCCTTGCGGGTAGGCAAGTCAGCGCCCCAGTAATTCGCGTCACGCACGTAGGTAATGTCTCGACCCATTTTATTGTTCGGCAATTTGTAGGGGCCAGAGCCGATGGGAATCTCGGCCACGATTTTGTCGAAAGGCTTACCGCCACCCCATTTGGAGCTAAAAATCGGCATGCCACCCACCACCATCGGCAGTTCAGGGTTGGGCGTGGCAAAGTCAAAACGCACCACCCGGTCACTGACCACCACCACGCCCTTGACCTCAGCGTAAATCGTGCGGAACTGTGGGGCGGCCAGCTTGCTGACGAGTTGCGTGTACGAATGCAGCACGTCAGCCGCCAGCACGGGCGAGCCGTCATGAAAGCGCGCCTTCGGGTTCAGCCTGAAGGTCGCTGAGAGCTTGTCGGGGGCGACCACTACATCATCAGCCAGCAAACCATATGCGGTGGTTGGCTCTTCAGAATTGCCCACCAGCAGGCTTTCAACCATCAGCGTGCCAATGCCGTAGGGTGCGGTGCCGCGCAAGGTAAAGGGGTTGAACTTGTCGAAGTTGGTAGGCCGGGTTGGCGGCACCATGCGCATTTCGCCGCCCTTGGGTGCGGCTGGGTTGACATAGCTGAAATGGGTGAAGTCGGCTGGGTACTTGATGTCTCCAAACTGGGCGTAGGCGTGCGCAGCCCAGGCGCTGCCAGAACCCAGCAAAGAAGCCATCAACATCATGAAAACCATTAACAGGCGCATGTCACAATTCTGCAAGATTTTTCACAAGGAATACGTCATGGGTTTTTTAACGGGCAAAAAATTATTGATCACCGGTGTTTTAAGCAACCGCTCGATTGCCTACGGCATCGCCAAAGCCTGCAAAGCCCAGGGTGCCGAGCTGGCCTTTGCCTATGTGGGTGAACGTTTCAAGGCGCGTATCACTGAATTTGCCGCCGACTTTGACTCGAACCTGATTTTTGACTGCGACGTGGGTAGCGACGAGCAAATAACTCAACTATTTATCGACCTCGCCAAAGTCTGGCCCAAGTTTGACGGCTTTGTGCACAGCATCGGCTTTGCGCCCAAAGAAGCGATTTCAGGCGACTTTCTGGAAGGGCTCTCGCGTGAGGGCTTCAAAATCGCCCATGACATCAGCGCCTACAGCTTTCCGGCAATGGCCAAGGCTGCCCTGCCTTACTTGAACGACAAATCAGCCTTGCTGACTCTCACCTACCTGGGCGCGCTGCGCGTGCTGCCCAACTACAACACCATGGGCTTGGCCAAGGCTAGTCTTGAAGCGTCGGTGCGCTACACCGCCGAATCATTGGGCCCTAAAGGCATTCGCGTCAACGGCATCAGCGCCGGGCCGATCAAAACCCTAGCCGCCAGCGGCATTGCAGGCTTTAGCAAAATATTGAAAGCCGTTGCTGACGCAGCGCCGATGCGCCGCAACGTGACGATTGAAGAAGTCGGCAACGTGGCGGCGTTTTTACTCAGCGACCTGGCCAGCGGCGTGACAGCTGAGATCACCTACGTGGATGGCGGCTTTAGCCAGGTGGTGGGCGGCATAGCCGAGCCAGTGGCAGCTGCCTGACGATCCGGAACTTTGTCAAAATGCAGCTTTTACATGCCAAATCGGCCTCTAGCCCGATCAAATCGGGCGCGAACAGCTACTTAAAACATAGCATTACAGCTCTTCTGACAGCGGCATTCGGCTGCAGCGCTGCGCCTGTGGCTTTGGCCGCCGACGTTAAACCACCCCTCATGCTGGCCAATGTTTATGGCCCGGCGGTGCAGCTAGCCGACTACTGGGTCAGCGAAAAATACGACGGCGTGCGTGGCTATTGGGACGGCCAAAAGCTCTTGAGTCGCGGCGGCCAGCTAATCAACGCACCCGCCTGGTTTACTGCCAACTGGCCAAGTGTGCCGATGGACGGCGAACTGTGGGCGGGGCGTGGGCAGTTTCAAAAAGCCGTGTCTACGGTGCGGCAGCAAACCCCCGATGACGCGGCCTGGCGCGGCATGCGCTTCATGGTGTTTGACTTGCCCGCCGAGCCGGGCCCGTTTACCGAACGGCTGTCCGCCCTCAATGGCGTGGTGGGCAAGCTGGCCGTG
>JANYED010000304.1 GCA_025363315.1 Polaromonas sp. | reverse complement strand
GCGCCTTTTGCTCAGGTCTGGCTTCGGTACGTCGCGCGGGGCTGGCGTCAGGTCCAGCAGCGCATTGGCCAGCATCACACCGCCTTTGCCGTCAAGCGCCGCGTGGTGTATTTTTGAAAAGAAACCGCCCACTACGTTGCCACCCATCGATTCGGGCAGCTTAATGCGGTCAAACACATAAAACTGCCACAGCGGAAAGTTGCGATCCATCACTTCGCCATGCAGCTGCGCGCACAGCTTGTGCGCCTGGTCCAATGTCATCGGGGATGTGCTTTTTTTGGCCGAAGGGTGGGCCAGGGTGGCACGGCGGATATGAAATTTGATGTCCACCGAATCAGCCTCTACCCACAGCGGATGTCCCAGGTCCAGCGGCATGAACACCAGCTTGCGGCTAAACACCGGGGCCAGGTGCATACGCTTGCCAATATGCTGGGTCACCGCTTTGTGAAAGCTACCATTCAAGCCTGCTGGCAGCGCGCACAAATTAAACGAGCCAACGTGCATCGGCATCTCAGGTGTCTCAAGGTACAGAAAAGTCGCGTCTAGGCCGGTCAGTGATTTCACGCTTTGTCTCCGGTTTTTATAGGCTAAAACTTATTCTAGCCCTTTAAACTCGGGCGCAACCAGCTACTGAATAAATAGCATCAGAGCTGCCTGAAAGGGCTGCGCTTTTCCAGCTCGTCCATGTAGCTGCTAATGCCAGAGCCCTCGCGCTCCAAAAAGCGTTCAATCGCATCGGCAAATGACGGGTGGGCCAGCCAGTGGGCGCTGGTGGTTTTGACTGGCAGCAGGGCGCGTGCCATTTTGTGCTCCCCTTGTGCGCCGCCTTCAAAACTGGCCACGCCGTGTTCAATGCACCACTGCAGCGGCTGGTAATAGCAGGCTTCAAAATGCAGGCAGTCGACGCGTGCCAACGCGCCCCAGTAGCGGCCGTAGGCGGTCAGAATCTCGGGATGCGGCTGCTTTTGGGTGGCATTTTCGCCTCCAGCCCAATTGATTCGGGCGCGACCAGCTATTAAACTTGTAGCAATTTTTTGCTTTTTTTCACCTTCGCCATGCTCGGCGACAAACAGCAGCCAGTTCTCGGGCATGGTGCTTTGCATCCGCTGAAAAAAGTCGCGGCTCAAATACGGCGCGTTGCCGTGTTCGTAGTAAGTGCGCTCATAGCAGCGGTAAAAAAAGTCCCAGTCGTCATCGCTGATGTCCTTGCCCAGCGCCCAGCGAAAAGTGATACCTGCGTCCGTTACTTTTTTGCGTTCCTGACGAATTTTTTTGCGCTTTTCTTGGGATAACGACATCAGAAAGTCGTCGAAGCTTTTGTACTGTACTTCTGTGTTTGACCAGTGAAATTGGACTGTATGCCTCAGCAGCATCCCCGCTTCTTCGCAGGCTTTGACGTCCTCGACCGATGTGAACAGCAAATGCAGCGACGACAGCTTTTCTTCCTCGCACCACGCGATCACGGCCCTGACCAGCAGCAGACGCTCAGCCGCGTTGCGTGCCAGCAAGCGCGGGCCGGGCACGGGCGTGAACGGCGGCGCAATCAGTGCCTTCGGGTAATACGGCAATCCGTGCTGGTGGTAGGCGTTGGCCCAGGCGTGGTCAAAAACGTATTCGCCGTAGGAATGGTCTTTCAGGTACAGCGCGCAGCCTGCTGCCAGGGTGTCGCCGTGCCACAGGGTGATGAAGCGCGGCGTCCAACCCGTCTTGGGGGTGGCGCTGGCACTTAGATGCATGGCGGCCAGGTATTCGTGCCTTATGAAAGGATTTAATGCGCCGTCTGGCGACTGCGTGGCCAGCAGGGCGTTCCAGTCTGCGCCATTCACCTCGAGCGGCGAGGCCAGCACGCGAATGACATAATCGGTTTTCTCGTTCATCAGACTGGTTTTAATTCTTAAAATGGGCCTAAAAATCTGCGTTTTGCAGCTCAACTATTGCGTCGGCGACATGCCGGGCAATGCGCAAAAAATCATTGACGCTGCCAAGGCTGCTTATGCCACCGGCGCCCGCTTGGTCGTCACGCCTGAACTGGCCATTTGCGGTTACGCAGCTGAAGACTTGTTTTTGCGCGCCTCGTTTATTCAAGCTTGCGATGATGCCACCCATCAGGTCGCCCATGCGCTGGCTGGGTTAAAGGGTTTGACGCTCGTGCTGGGCACGCCCGTGATGGCTGGCGATGGCTTGCGTACCAAAAGCGTGGCGGTGCAGCAGTTGCGCAATGCCGCCATGGTGCTGCGCGATGGCCAGGTGCTGGCCACCTATGCCAAGCGCGAACTGCCCAATTACCAGGTGTTTGACGAGCGGCGCTACTTCACGCCGGGCAGCCAGCCGTGCGTGTTTGAAGCGGGCGGCGGTGAGAGTGGAGTTGACGCAAGCGTCAAGGTCGGCCTGCTGATCTGTGAAGATGCCTGGTTTGAGGCGCCAGCGCAATCAGCAAAAGATGCCGGTGCCGAGCTGCTGGTCGTCATCAACGCGTCGCCATTTCATATCGGCAAAGGCGGTGAACGTGAGCGGATGATGCAGCAGCGCGCCCAGGCTGTGGACTTGCCGCTGGTGTACGCGCACCTGGTGGGCGGGCAGGACGAGATCGTTTTTGAAGGCCGCTCTTTTGCGCTGCAGGCCGATGGCACGCTGGCCGGCCGTGCGCCGAGTTTCAAAGAAGACTTGTTTGAAGTTGCCGTTAGTAATGTGTCAAATAAGCCTGTAGCCCAAGAGATACGGGCGCGATCAGCTATTGAATTAGTAGCGACCACAATGCTCGAACAAACCGCCGATGCCGATCTGTGGGACGCGCTGGTGCTCGGT
>JANYED010000159.1 GCA_025363315.1 Polaromonas sp. | reverse complement strand
CCGATGAAGAACCAGAGAAAAACAAAGGCGAGTGCGGCGCGCATGGCGTTATGGGTTGGGCGCATCAGGGGTGTGTCAGTTGGTTGTGTGTGAAATGACATGTTGCAGCGCTGCTATCAGGCCATTCAAGCCGGTCATTTTTCAGGGTGATCGGCTGGCGTGCACGGCGCAGGCTGGCCGGGCCTGTTTCGCATAAACTCATTCGATCCATTTTTTCGGAATCTTGTCATGCTCACACTCTACGGCTTTCCCGTTTCAAACTACTACAACAAGGTCAAACTGGCTTTGCTCGAGAAAAATGCGCCGTTTTCCGAGCAGTTTGTGCATCCTAAAAGTGTCGATGCTGCGGGTATGGCGGCTTCTCCGCTGGGCAAAATTCCGTTTATCAGCACGCTGCAAGGCACGCTGTGTGAAAGTCAGGCCATCGTGGACTATCTTGAGCTGGCTTACCCGCAGCCACCGTTGCTGCCAGCTGATCCGTTTGCTGCCGCCAAGGTGCGTGAGCTGACCACCTACATTGACCTGCACGTCGAGCTGGTGGCGCGTGAGCTTTATGCGCAAGCATTTTTTGGCGGTACGGTCAGCGAGGCCGCGCAGGCCAGGGTGCGCAGGCAGCTGGAAAAAAACATTGCTGGGCTGAAATCACTGATCAAATTCGCGCCTTACGCGGCCGGCGACACATTTACCCAGGCCGACTGCGCCGCTTTTGCGTCTTTGCCGTTGGTGGGCATGGCAACCAAGGCCATTTATGCCGAAGACTTGCTGCTGAGCGGCGGGGTCGACTACAAGCCGTACATCAAAATGATTAGCGAGCGGCCAAGCGCGCAAAAAGTGCTGGCCGACCGCAAAGCCGCCACCGCAAAACCGTAGCGCGACTTGCGTGGTGCTCAAAAAGTGCTTCAAGAGATGACGTTCACCGTCTTGGCAGATTGGGCAATTTTTACTGTCTACCGCATCAGCACACACGCACTGCTGAACTGGGCAGATGACCCAGCGTTGCTGGCGATTGTGTTTTGCTGAAGTCTTAGCGCTATTAAAAAAGAAGCTGCTCGCGCCCGTATCGATTGGGCTACAGCCCTATTTTACCAATTTATTTGGCTAGAGTACCTAAAATCGCGCGAAGATACACCCGGCGCGTCTCAAAGTCCTTACAGCCCCAGCGCGGCATACACCCGCATGGCGGCGTAGGCGTCGTTGGCAGCGTAGATGATTTGCGCCTCTGTCAGGTGCGCGTTGGCCCAATTGGACGTGCTGGCTTTTTTTGACTTGATAAAGCGCCGGTTGAACAGAACCGCTACCGCGCCGCGCACGCCCATGTCCTTGCGGTAGCCTTTTTCCCTAAATACAGCGTTCAGGTCCAGCACGCCTTTGAGGTCAACGCCCAGTTTGTAGGTGATGCGTTTTTTATCGTCGCCCAAGCCAAAACCCGCTTTGATGATGTGGGGTGATTCAAGCAGCTCGGCCACCGCGCTGCGGCATTGCGGGTCTTCCAGCTGAAAAATCCAGGATCTTTGCAGGGTAGACAACTGAACGATGTGCGGCCCGGTCGATGCTTCGTTTTTGGCAAAGGTGGGCTTTGATTCGGTGTCAAAGCCCAGCACGGTTTCACCCTGCAAGGCTTGCAGCGCAGCGCTGGCCTGCTCGGCAGTGGTGACCATTTGTACCTGCTGCAGTCCAAGGCGGTCAAAGGCGTCGAGCAGGTTAATTTGTTCTTTGTCAGGGGTGGGGAGATGGTCAGTCATGTGCCTTGATTTTGCTTGAGTCAGAATACGGCGTTGAGAGCGCGATGAAAACTCATGAAAAATAACCGAACAAATACTGGTTTGGCGGCGCTGGGCGGCTTGGGCGGCCTGGTCTATTGCACCGACACAGGCCGCATGTGCCCCGACTGCCGCCAACCGGTTGCCAATTGCCTGTGCAAAGCGCAGGTGCTGCCCAAAACCGACGGCGTGGTGCGGGTCAGCTTGCAGACCAAGGGCCGCGGCGGTAAAAGCGTGACGCTGGTAACCGGCGTGCGGCTTGATGCGCTGGGCCTGGCCGCGCTGGCCAAGCAGCTTCGTTCAGCTTGTGGCTCTGGCGGCACGCTGAAAGATGGGGTGGTGGAGGTGCAGGGCGATCATGTCGTCCTCATCATGGCGGCGCTGCATAAGCGGGGCTACGTCGTCAAGCGTTCAGGGGGCTGACGAACGGGGCGGGCAAGCGACAACGCCGCCCACATTCGGGCGCAGCGCGCTGAGCCGTTGCGGGCTGTCAGTCGCCGGAACATACTGATTTATGAAACCACTGGTAACAACTCGACATGCGCGGTTGCGGCGTATTACTATTGTTGCGTCTGTGTTAATCATAAAAGGGAGTCATCTTGAATACGTCCTCGTTCTTGGCCATGTGTCTGGGGCTGATATTGGGTGCGGTCGTTGGTGTGGCGTTGTACGCAGGGTGGCGGTATGCGCAAGCCAACGCCAAAATGCGATTGCCCGATACATGGCCTTTAACCAGCCGGGTGCTGCTGACCAACGAGGAGCACGAGGTTTTCAAGTGGCTGCGCGACGCGTTTCATGACCATCTGGTGATGATCAAGCTGCCGGTGCTGCGCTTCACGATTCCGATCAGTAAAGACAAAAACGGTGGCGGCCCGCGCTGGCAGGACTTGCTGGGCGGGGTGTATTGCACCTTTACGGTGTGCACCACTAATGGCAATGTGGTCGGCTGTGTAGATGTTCCGGCCAGGCGCGGGTTAAAAAAGGCCAATCGTGATTTGAAAGAGTCGCTGCTGTCGGATTGCCGCATTGGCTACACCGTGGTGCGCAGCGTCAAGCTGCCAAAGACCAGCGCCATGAGGGCCGCGTTTTTGGGGGAGTTGCTGGTTGACGAGTCAGAAGATGCACAAATCACGCTGGGCGGCGACAGCAGCTTTCAAGCCGATCTGACCAGCTTCACCAAAGAAAGACGTATGGCTGCAAAGGCTGCAGCGCTGCAAGAACTCAACAACAACGATGCGCTCAAGCCAATACCCAGGCGGAACGCGCCTGGCTTCAATCCAGATGGGTCGGGCATGTTCCCAAGCAAGTGGGACGACTCGTTCGCGCTCCCCGACGAAAGCCGGTCTGCCAAATTACGCGAGCTTTAACTTTGAGCCCGCAGCACTGCCAGGCGCAGCAGCTCTAGCCTGTCATTGCCAAAGTACATGTCATTGCCTGTAAAAAAGCTGGGCACACCAAAAGCGCCACGCGCAATCGCTTCGTCGGTGTTGGCTTTTAACGCGTCTTTGATGCCGGGCTGCGTGATGCCTGCGGCAAAAGCAGCGGTATCAACTCCGGTTTGGCTGCAAATGCTGGTGAGAACATTGTCTTGTGAAATGTCCTCCTGCCGGGTGAAGTAGGCCGCAAAGGTCGCTTCGACGAATGGCAGCAACTGCGCCTTGAACGCCTCACTGCGTTGCAGCCAGATGCAGCCGCGCATTGCCTTGACACTGTTGACGGGAAACACTTTGGGCGGGAAGCCGACGTTAACGCCGGTTTGCCGAGCGCAGTCTTGCAGGTCTTTGAGAACATAACGATTGCGCGGCGAGTTGCTGTCTTCACGCGATGCGTACATGCGCTGATTTACCGTGTTGAAGATGCCGCCCACCAGCACCGGCCGCCAGTTGATGCTCACATTCAGCTCCTTGGCCATTGGCTGAATGTTGCGAAACGCGAGGTACGTCCATGGGCTTGACACATCAAAATAAAAGTCAATCACTTTTATGTCCCCCGTTATGTCCCCCCTTATATTCCCCGGATTGAATGCTGGCGGCTGGCTGGCCAAACAGCGCTTTGCGTGCGTCTTCGGTCAGTGCGGGTGCGCGCAGCTCTTTGCCCAGATCCAGCCCGCGTTTGACGGCAGGCCTTTTAAACAGTGCGTTGTACCAGCGCTCGACGTGGGTGAATTTGCTCAGGTCAACCTGCTGCGCCTTGTGCGTGCGTACCCAAGGGAAGATCGCCATGTCGGCAATGGAATAGTGAGCACCGGCTACATAAGCTTTGGTCACGCCTAGCTGGGTGTCAAGCACGCCGTACAAGCGGTCAACTTCTTTGCCATAGCGCTCAATCGCGTAGGCAATTTTTTCAGGCGCATAAAGCAAGAAATGCCCGTTTTGTCCGGCCATCGGGCCCAGGCCGCCCATTTGCCACATCAGCCATTGCAGCGTCTGGTAGCGGCCACGCAAGTCAGTGGGAATAAAGCGTCCGGTTTTTTCAGCTAGGTACTGCAAAATCGCGCCGCTTTCAAACACCGCGATCGGCGCGCCGCCGCCGTTGGGCGCATGGTCCACCAGTGCGGGCATGCGGTTGTTCGGGCTGATGGCCAGAAAGCCGGGCGCGAACTGCTCGCCTTTGCCAATGTTGACGGGAATAAAGTTGTACGGCAAGCCGCACTCTTCCAGCATGATGGAGATCTTCCAGCCGTTAGGCGTAGGCCAGTAGTACAGGTCAAGCATGACGGTTCGTTGGCTTATTCCAGGTCTTCAATGGCCAGCAGGTGGTAGCGCTGCCCGTACGAAAAACCAGCTTTTCGCGCAAACTGCATGACCCGTTCTGTTTCTTCGTCCGAATCGACCTTGACGAGTAACGCACAGTGACCCTGACGGGCCAAATCAACATATTTGTGCACCGTGGCACCTTCGGTGCCTATTGACGGCAGATCAATGTCTGTGTCTCCATCGACCTTGCCAATGTCCTTTAAGACCACAGCAGCACTTAAAAAGCTGACGTGGCTGCCTGTGCCGGGATGACTGCCGATGCTTTGAGCCACTTCGTCAGCAGACGCGGTCTGGGGAAACATGATGAAGGCATAACCTTTTGGGTAGAAGGTACCGCCCATGGTCAGCATATCGGAAGTCAGTGCAAAATTTTTCATGTGTGATGGGTGATGGCTAAAGGAAGTTAAAACTTGCTGGGAGCCCAGGTTGGCTGCAACAGTTCAATAATTATGCACTTGCGAAGGGCGAGCAATAACTTTGGATAAGCAGTGGCGCAAATGAGAAAATACAGAGATGTCGATGTCAACCCATCCAGCCCTTAATGCCTACGTACCCGAGTACGGCCGCTTGTCGGTCGCGCCCATGATGGACTGGACGGACAGGCATTGCCGCTACTTTCACCGCTTGCTCAGCTGCCATGCGCTGCTGTACACCGAGATGGTGACCACCGGCGCGTTGGTGCATGGCGATGTGCCGCGCCACCTGCGCTTTAGCCATGAGGAACACCCGGTCGCGCTGCAATTGGGCGGCAGCGAGCCAGCTGATCTGGCGCACTGCGCCCAGCTGGGCGAGCAGTGGGGCTATGACGAGATTAATTTGAACTGCGGCTGCCCGAGCGAAAGGGTGCAGCGCGGTGCTTTCGGGGCCTGCCTGATGGCCGAGCCGCAACTGGTAGCCGACTGCGTCAAGGCGATGGTGGACCAGGTCAGCGTGCCTGTGACTGTCAAACACCGCATTGGCATTGACAAAATTGAGAGCTATGACTTTGTGCGCGATTTTGTTGGCGCTGTCAGCCTGGCGGGTTGCAACACCTTCATCGTGCATGCGCGCAGTGCCTGGTTGAAAGGCCTGAGCCCCAAGGAAAACCGCGAAGTACCTCCGCTGCGCTATGCGCTTGTGCACAGGCTCAAACAAGACTTTCCGCACCTGACGATTGCCATCAATGGTGGCATCACCACCAACGCGCAAATTTCCGAGCAATTGCAACACTTAGATGGCGTGATGGTAGGCCGTGAGGCGTATCACAATCCGTGGTTGTTGGCGTCGTGGGACACTGAATTTTTTGGCGCAGCGCCCTCAGCCTTGAGCCGCGAAGACATTGAATCGCACATGTGCGACTACATGGCACGCGAGATGGCAGAGCATGGCACACCGTGGAGCGCCGTGGCCCGCCACATGCTGGGCCTGCGCCACGGCCTACCCGGCAGTCGCCGCTGGCGCCAGGTGTGGAGCGACCACAAGCTGAAAGGTTTGCCGCCACATGCCGTGATGGCGCTGGCGCATGAACCAGTCGGTGAAATTGCCTGAGTGCTGAAAAAATATGTGAAAAACGCCATTTCGCCTATAAAAGTGGCTGTAGCCCAATAGATACGGGCGCGAGCAGCTACGTTATTAATAGTAAATAAACTCTGGTTTCCAGCCGTCAACCGCCAAGCGTCAGGCGTTTGGGGGTGATCTCCACCGAATCTGCCGTGGTGCTCATCCACACCGTTCCGTCCTGTACCGTCACTTGCAGTTGCATGCTGCGTTCGGCCAGCTTGGCCAGCGCCTGGCTTTGCGCGGCTTCAATCTGCCACACCACCAAATTGCTGGCGCGGGTGAGTTTGGTTTCTATGCCCTTCCACCAGACGGCGGTGCTGCTTGAAAAGCTGTACGCCGTCACGCGCTCTGCCCGGCCAGCGGCCTTCATCAGGCGTTTGTCGTCGGGCTGGCCCACGTCTATCCAGTGCAGTATTTGGTCTGTGTAGTCTTTGTGCCATAGGGCGGCTTCATCGACATCCCACAGGTCTTTGGCAAAGTCGAGTTTGCCGTTTTTGTCGTCTGCCGGCACGTTAAGGGCAAACGCTAGCAGGCGAATCATCATGCGTTCGTCAGCTTCCGACGGATGGCGGGCAATGATGACATTGTGGTCGGCGTAGACGTTGCGGTCCATGTCGGCAATGGCAAGCTGGGCTTTGTAAATGGTGGCTTTGAGCGCCATAAGAATCTTTTTCGGGTAAACAGTAAAGCCTGTATTGGAACAGAGCGCGCCCGGTGCATATCAACGGCACTGGCTATAGTCTTGCCATGCCGCTCAAGTTATCTGTACTCGACCAATCTGCCGCGGTCACCGGCCGAACTGAAGACACTGCCATCCGCAAAACGCTGGCGCTGGCCCAGCATGCCGAGGCGCTGGGCTTTCACCGCTTTTGGGTCAGTGAACACCACAGCCACCCCAGCATTGTTGGCTCAGCCCCCGAAGTATTAATGGCCGCGATTGCCGCCACCACCAGCCGCATCCGCATTGGCAGCGCGGGGGTGATGCTGCCGCAATACGCACCCTTAAAAGTCGCAGAGCAGTTCAGGGTGCTGGAGGCGCTGGCACCTGGTCGCATTGACCTGGGTGTGGGCCGCGCACCGGGTTCTGACATGCGCACGGCGCGGCTTTTACGGCAAAGCCCACAGCAGTCAGCCGATGACTTTCCCATTCAGGTGCGGGAACTGCAAGCCTGGGTTTCTGGTATCGACTTGCCTGAAGGCCACCCGGGCCGTGGCGTAACGGCCAACCCGACTGGCCCCACCAGCCCCACGCTGTGGATGCTGGGCAGCTCTGACTACGGCGCGCAACTGGCCGCGCACTATGGCTTGCCGTATGCGTTTGCGTATTTCATTACTGACGGGCAGGGCGCTCATCAGGCACTGGACCTGTATCGGCAGTTGTATCGCCCCAGCGCGCTGCACCCCACGCCTCAAGCCGTGCTTTGCGTGTGGGCGCTGGCCGCTGACACCGAGGCCGAGGCGTGGCATCACTTTTCAGGCCGCGAGCGCTGGAAGATTGACCGCAACCGTGGCTCGATTGGCCCGCTGTCTTCGCCTCAAGAAGCGGCCCTCAGGCCATATTCCGCTGCCGAGCAGGTACAGGCCGATCAACTTCGGGCGAATGCGCTGGTCGGCAGCGGCCCGCAAGTCGCTGCCAAACTGCGTGCGCTGGCTGAATCGCTTGATGTAGACGAACTGGTGGTGATTACCTGGGCGCACGACCCGGCGGCCCAGAGGCGGTCGTACGAGATACTCGCGCATGAGTTTTTATAATTGCTCTTTTAATCAGAACGAGACAATCTCATATGACCACAAAGCTCTTCAACACCGCTATCGCAGGCAGCCTGCCCAAGCCCGCTTGGCTGTCTGAGACCAACAAGCTCTGGCCGCAATGGAAGGCTGAAGGCGAAGAGCTGAAGCAAGCCAAAGCCGATGCCACGCTGTTGTGGATCAAGGCGCAAGAAGACGCTGGGCTGGATGTGATTGGGGATGGCGAGCAGTCACGCCAGCATTTTGTGCACGGCTTTTTAGAGCAGGTCGAAGGCATCGACTTTGATCACAAAGTCAAAATGGGCATACGCAACAACCGCTACGACGCGATGGTGCCGCAGGTGGTTTCCACTCTCAAGTTAAAAGGCCGAGTGCATGCGACTGAGGCACAACTGCTGCGTGCCCACACTGCCAAAAAAATTAAGTTCACGCTGCCTGGTCCGATGACGATTGTCGACACCGTGTCTGACCAGTTTTATGGCGACAAAGTCAAAATGGCGATGGCTTTTGCCGAGCTGCTGAACCAGGAGGCGCTGGCCTTGCAGGCTGATGGCGTGAACATTATCCAGTTTGACGAACCCGCCTTCAACGTCTACATGAAAGAAGCCGCCGACTGGGGCGTGAAGGCACTCGAAGTGGCCGCGCGCGGGCTGACCTGCACAACCGCCGTGCATATTTGCTACGGTTACGGCATCAAGGCCAATGACGACTGGAAGAAAACGTTGGGCGACCAGTGGCGGCAATACGAAGAGGTGTTGCCTGCGTTGGCCAAAAGCAGCATTCAGCAGGTCAGCCTGGAGTGCTACCACTCGCATGTGCCGCCACATTTGATGGCGCTGCTGGAAGGCAAAGACGTGATGGTCGGCGTAATTGACGTGGCCAGCGACGACATTGAAACGCCTGAGCAGGTTGCCGACACCATCGGCAAGGCGCTTGAATATGTGCCAAAAGCACGCTTGATACCCTGCACCAATTGCGGCTTGGCACCGATGAGCCGAGAGATTGCCATCAAAAAACTGCATGCATTAGGTTTAGGTGCGGCTCTTGCGCGTGAGCGTTATGCGTAAAGGCACATCATGAGCAACGACCACGGTCACTCCCACCCACATGCCCATTCGCATGAGCCTGCCTGGAAGCACGACGGCGTACGCGTTGTGAAGGCCAACCAGCTTGACGGCAACACCGCGCAAACGCCCGGCATGGACCGCAAGGCAGCCGTCAACTTTGCACGCATGGGCGCGCAAAAGCTGTGGGCCGGTACAGTCACTATCCATGCTGATGCCAAAACCGGCGCACACCATCACGGCCATCTTGAAAGCGTGATTTACGTTGTCAAAGGCCTTGCCCGCATGCGCTGGGGTGAGCATCTGGAGTTCACCGCTGAAGCGGGGCCGGGCGACTTCATTTATGTGCCACCGTATGTGCCGCACCAGGAGATCAACGCCAGCCCGACCGAGCTACTTGAATGCGTGTTGTGCCGCAGCGATGGCGAAGCGGTTGCCGTCAATCTGGACATTGCCCCGGTTGAAAAGCCCAACGCGGTGCTGTGGATCGACCCTACGCATCCGCAGGGTGGTGTGTAGGCCAGTTCTTGACCGCAGCGTGGTGTGCCCGATAACCAGAGACCAGCCGGCAGTCGTGTCTTCGGGTAACGTGTGCTCACGTGTTTGGCAGTTCTCCTACAGCGCGCATCACGCGGCGTTGGTACAAATCAATGGGTAGGTGACTTGCTAGGGGCGCAAGATGGTCGCATCTTATTCGACTCTCTGAAACGGCAGCCCATATTGCTACACCAAAGCGAAGGCAAAAACCTGGGTGGATCCGCGCGTCAGTTGTGGGTGGCTGCATAATTAATGCAACCCGTAAATAAAAATTTTTGAAAGAAATTATGAAACTAAGCGCATCCAGATCAATAGTTTTGGTCGGCCTCCTCATTGTCTGCGGCTTGTGGGGTAGCGTCGCGCAAAGTGCCACACCCTACGCAAACGCGACGGTTGAGGGCGCATTGTCGCCAGGTGTTTATGGCCGCATTGAAATTGGTACCGCGCCACCGCCGCCGTTGATTTATTCGCAACCGGTTATCGTTTACCGTAATCCGGTGGTCGTACAGCAGCCTTTGTATTTGCACGTTCCGCCTGGCCACGCGAAAAAATGGTCAAAACACTGCGCACGGTATAACGCGTGCGGCCAGCCGGTTTATTTTGTGCGGGTTGACGGTGATGACCGTTTTGAGCGTGACCGGCCCGAGCAGTACAAGCAAAAGAAAGAAAAGAAAGAAAAGCATCACGGCAAAGGCAGGGACAAGGGTGACCATGACGATTAAGCCTGCACAACGGCTTCGCGAAGCCCGAACTTGACACATTGGTATCCCCTCAGCAACCAAGTGCAAACCGATTGCAGAGTAGGATGTTGGTATTGTCAAAACCCACCCAGGAAACCTCATGAAAGCTATTTGGAACGGCGCGGTTATAGCCAAAAGCGACACCACTGTGGTGGTGGAAGGCAATCATTACTTTCCGGAAGCTTCGCTCAACCGCGACTACATCAGCTTCAGCAATCATCACACCATGTGCGGTTGGAAGGGCCAGGCCAGTTACTACTCGTTGCTGGTGAATGGCGAAATGAACACCGATGCGGTGTGGTTTTATCCCAATCCAAAGCCTGAGGCCGAAGAAATAAAAGGTCATGTTGCCTTCTGGAAAGGTGTCAAGATTGAGGCCTGAAACTGGCCTGCGCCTGTCGGTACGTATACTTATTAATTTCGTAACTGCGTCGCAACAATAAGGACACTGCATGACATCAGGGGCACCAAAGTCGCCAGCGCCGCCAAAAGCAAACGCCAATCTGGTAGAAAAACTGGCCATCGCAAATCGGATTTTGTTTAGCCAGGGTGTGGTTGACGGTTTTGGCCACATCAGCGTGCGGCACGATAAGTCTCCAGGTCACTTTTTGCTTTCACGCAACCTTGCGCCCGGCTTGGTCACTGCTGAAGACATCCTTTGCCTAGACATGAACGGCGACTTGGCTGAACCGTCTGAGCATCGCTCCTACCTTGAGCGATTTATACACAGCGAAATCTACAAAGCCAGACCTGATGTGATGTCTGTGGTGCACAGCCATTCGCAAAGTGTGATTCCTTTTGGTGTTACCGGGCAGCGCTTGCGGCCAATTTTTCATATGAGCGGTTTTTTGGGCAGCGGTTCAGCCTTGTTTGAGATTCGGGATGCTGCAGGCAATACCGACATGCTGATACGTGACACCTATTTGGGCAAAGCGCTTGCGCAATCGCTTGGCTCAAGCAACTGCGTGCTGATGCGAGGCCACGGGTCCACCACCACCGGGCCATCGATTGAAGTGGCTGTGTACCGCGCCATTTATGCCGAGGTCAACGCGAAGCTGCAAATCCAGGCTGCAGCGCTCGGCCCCATCAACTTCCTGAACGAAGAAGAAGCCTCACTGGCAGCCGCCACCACTGAAGGGCAAGTTGTACGCGCATGGGATTTATGGCGCAGCATGTTAGACACGCCAAACTAAACAAATGTCGGCGCGTTGTCTGATAACAGACATGCCGTGAAACATGCACACTAGGCGCTGCCTGACAAGGGTTTGGCGTGCATCAGGAGGACGTTCATGTTCAAGCATATTTTGGTTCCAGTAGACGGCTCCGCCTCGTCCCGCCAATGCATTGAAAAGGCGACTGCGCTGGCGCAGGCGTTCAACAGCACCGTCACCGTAGTGAACGTGATAGACCTTTATGCTTTTGCCGGGATGGGGCTGAACGCCGGCTACGGGCAAGTCGAATACCTGAACGTCGCTACTCAAGAATCCAATAAGGTCGTTGCAACAGCTAAACAGCTTTTTGCGGAAAACGGCATTGAAGCAACGGCTTCAGTTGTCGAAGGGCAAGCGATTTACCAGAATATTCTGGATGCAGCTGAGGTGGCTCATGCCGACCTGATTGTGATGGGATCGCACGGCAGAAAGGGCCTTGAAAAGCTGGTACTTGGCAGTGTCGCTGCGCAGGTTTTGTCGCACACAACTTTGCCAGTGCTAATCGTCCGCGAACCAAAAGATTTTTAAACCAAGGATAAATATGGATCTGCTGAACCACGACCTGGCACACGAGTTTCCGGAGCATGTTGAAAAGATGCGGGCGCTGAAGGGAAGCGACGCGCGCTTTGGCAAACTCTTCAGTGAATACGACGAAGACAATCACGCCATCAAAAAATATGAGTTGGGCGGCGGCGTTATCACGGACGAGGCATTAGAGGTTCTGAAAAAGAATCGCCTGAAGATCAAAGATGAGATTTACCAGCGGCTCTTGGCGAGTTGAGGCGGTTTAAGTTGTTGTGACTGCTCAGTCGGGCTGTCGATAGTCCGCCGCACGTATCAGTCACGCACGTCGGCCACGGCGTTCACCCCGAAGTCTGGCCTCATCAAAACCGCCAGCACCCGCGCAGCAGCCTCTTCAGGCGAAGCCAACGACCCGGTGGTTTTGAGGCTGACAAAAGCAGGCAGATCAGGAAATGCATTGCTACCTGCGGCGCGCAGCTGGTCTTGCATGCCGGTGTCAATCACGCCTGGTGCCAGAGAGCACACCTTTGCGCCATTGGTTTTCGCTGCTTCGTCGAGCGCCACACAGCGGGTGAAGTGGTCCATGCCGGCTTTGGCAGCGCAGTAAGCGGCTTGCGAGGCCATGGCCCTGCGGCCCAAGCCAGATGAAATATTGAGCACCCGGCGCACCCCCGGCCAGCTTTGTGTGGCGCGCAAAAAAACACTGGTCAGTTGCATGGGTGCTTCCAGTCCTACCCGCAGCGCGCGGCCAAGGTCGTCCGCATCGGCCCCACTGAGCGGGCCAATGCGGGGAATAACGCCTGCATTGTTGATCAATGACACCGTGGCGAAAGTTTGGACAGACTGCTCGCGCAACCACTGCTCTAGCCGGGCGCTTGCGTGAGAGCCAATCGCCAGGTCTTGCGTCCATTGCACAAGATGCGCGCCCGTCTGCTGGGCCTGATCTGCCAGAGTCTCATCAGTGCTGCGCGATATGCACAGCAGCGTGTTGCCCGGTCGCAGCAGCTGGCGCGCCATGGCCAGCCCCATGCCGCGTGAGGCACCTGTCAGAATAAAAAGATGTTGGGTCATGAGTTGATGCAAAGGGCAAGCGGGGGCGAAGGTGTGATAAGGCGCGGCCTGTTATGAGGCCCCAATCCCATTGAAGTTCCTAAAACTCAGGTGCATTTTCAAAAGCGAGGTGTTGCTGGTTTGCTGGGTGTACAAACCGCAGCGCACAAGCATGCAACAGCAAGCGCCCGGCTTTGGCCTGAATATCTGCAGGTGCGTAAAGCGCATCACCAAGTAGGGGATGACCGAGCGCTTTCAAATGCACACGCAACTGGTGTGAGCGGCCGCTGATGGGTTCGAGTTCTACCCGGGTCGTGTTTTTGTCTGCATCGTGGCGCAGACTGCGCCACCGGGTCTGGCTAGGTTTGCCGTCAGGGCTGATGATGCGCAGTGGCCGGTTTGGCCAGTCAAGTGCGATCGGCAAATCGATCAGTTGCCAGTCAGTCCCGGCTGCCATGCAGCCATCAACCAAGGCAATATACCGTTTGTGAATCGCACGGGTTTCAAACAGCTTTGACAGCGCCGTTTGCATCGTGTGCCCGCGTGCCATCAACATCAAACCCGACGTGGCCATGTCCAGCCTGTGGACGACCAAGGCGTCGGGGTAATATTTTTGCACCTGGCTGCTCAGGCAGTCTGCTTTGTCAGCACCTTTCCCAGGCACCGAAAGTAGGCCTGATGGCTTGTTCAACACCAGCAGGTGTGCGTCGGCATAGATGGTTTCAAAGCCCTGATTGGTGTCAGTCACCTGGCTTTTTGATGTTGGGCGGGGGAAAGTTATGAACCGTTGGGCTGCTGCGTTTGATGTCGCGCAGCATGAAAAGGTAAAGGCTTTCTACCTTGTCACGCGCCCAGGGCGTTCTGCGTAAAAACTTCAGGCTGGACGCCACGCTGGGCTCGCTTTGAAAGCAGCGAACGGCGATGCGCCGGCCCAGCTCGTCCCAGCCGTAATGTGCTGACAGGGCGGTGACGACGGCTTCCAGCGTCACGCCGTGCAAAGGGTTGCCCAACTGTGCGTCGTTGGGCTCGGCAGCGTCGGTCACTTGTTCTTCAGTTTGCCCCGCAGCGGCACCTGGGTGACGACGGTGGGGCGTACAGCGTCAGGCGACACGGACTTCGGTGGGGACGTGTCTTTTTTCGGTTTTTTGACCATCTTGCCGCTATTTTGCTGACCTTTTGCCATGGCGTTCTCCAGTGAAATAAAACGTGATTATCAGCCGAATTGTCACCGGAATCGTCGCTGTAGCTGTCACTGTAATTGTCAGTGCAATTTGATGCGTGGCCGGTGTGCGCGGTCAATCAGTTCGGACAGCGTGACGAGGGCGGTTTTTTTAAAGCCTCCAAGCGCCAGCTGGTGCTGTTTGTGGAGCGCCCAGTACATCAGTTTGGCAATCTGACCTTCCACAAAAAAGCTGCCTTTGCTCAAGGAGCCCATCAGGGAGCCTACCGACGAGTATTCGGCCAGCGACACCAGCGAGCCCTGATCGGTATACACAAAAGGCTTGGCGACTTTCCCCGTCATAAGCTGGGGCAGGGCTTTGGCCAGGTACATGGCTTGCTGGTAGGCTGCCTGCGCGCGCGGCGGCACCCAGGTGCCATCGGGCTGCAGGCAGGCGGCGCAATCACCAAAGGCATAAATACTACTGTCCAGGCTGGTTTGCAAGTTGGGTTTGACGACCAATTGATTCAGCCGATTGACTTCAAGTGGTTCGGCCCCGCCCATAGTTTTCAGAAAATCGGCCGCCTTCACACCGGCCGCCCACACCGTCAAGGTGGACTGAATCACCTTGCCGCTGTCCATGGTCAAGCTGTTCTCGGTCACTTCGACCACTTTTTCATTGGTGTACACGTCCACAGCGAGTTTGCGCAATTCTTTCTCGGCGGCATGGCCAAGACGTTCAGGCAATTGTGCCAACAAGCGCGGTCCGGCCTCAACCAGCACGATTTGCAGGTCTTTTTCAGGGTTGATGTTTTCAAACCCATAGTTGCTCATGACGTGCGCTGCCGAATGCAACTCAGCCGCCAGTTCAACGCCCGTGGCACCGCCGCCAACAATGGTCACGGTCAGCATGCTTTGGCCGGCGATGCGCGGCATCGTTTGTGCGCGCAGGCAGGCGTTGACCAACCGCGCGTTGAAGTATTTGGCAGCCGCCGGGCTGTCAAGTTTGATGGTGTGCTCGGCCGCACCGGGTGTGCCAAAGTCATTGGTCTGGCTGCCGACGGCAATGATCAGCGTGTCGTAGGCTAGCGACTGCGCCGGTGTGATCTCCCGGCGCACCGCGTCGTGGCTCGCCGCCAGTTGAACGGTCTTGCTGGTGCGGTCAATACCTGTCAGGCTGCCCAAGCGAAATTTGAAATGATTCCACCTCGCCTGCGCCAGGTATTCAATTTCTTCGGCGTGCGTGTCAAAACTGCCGGCGGCCAGCTGGTGAAACAAAGGTTTCCATACATGCGTGCGGGCACTGTCAACCAGCGTGATGGTGGCAAGCTTTTTCTTGCCCAGGCGCTTGCCCAGTTGCGTGGCTAATGCCAGGCCGCCTGCGCCCCCCCCGATGATGACGATACGCTGCATAAATGTCCTCGATGTTGTTCTGATGATCTGTTTATGGTGATGTTAACTGGCGACTCGTTGGGTCGTTGGGTCGTTGGCTAGGCAGCTAATACGGCGCGCCTATCGCGCACCATGGGCCTGAATGTGGTCCACATCAAACGCGGACACACTGCCTGCCTGATTGCCCCAACTGCTTCGAATGTACGTTAGCACCTCTGCAACGTCACTGCTGCGGAGCACCAGCACATAGGGCGGCATGCCGAAAGGGCGCGGGTTGCCTTGGGTAGCGGGGGCGTAGCCGCCGTTCAGCACCATTTGCACCAGATTAGCAGTTTGCGGCATCGTTACAGCGCGGTTGCCTCTAAGGGCTGGGTAGGCATTTGGCACGCCTTTGCCACCATCGCCGTGACATTGCGCGCAGTGCTGTTCGTACAGCTTGCTTCCCCGTTCTGTCGGTTTACCGGCTGCAGTTGCCTGCGGCGGCTGGGGTGTTTCAGGCAGTGCTTTTAAATACATCGCCATGGCGTGTAAGTCGGCGTCGTTCCAATGCTGTGTGCTGCCCAGCACCACCTCGGCCATCGGGCCATTTACTGATGCCTGCGGTGTCATGCCGGTTTTAAACAAAGCCTTGATGTCTTCCACGCGCCACTTTTGCAAGCCAGCTTCTTGCGGCGCTACAAGCGATGGCGCGTACCAGTTTTGCACGGGTATCAAACCGCCGGCCAGGTTCAATCCATTCGTCGCACCCAATGCGTTGCGCGCCGCATGGCAGGCGCTGCAGTGGCCCAGGCCTTCGGTCAGGTAGGCACCGCGGTTCCAGTCTGCGCTTTGGTTGGCGTCTGCCTGATAGGTGCCAGGTTTGAAGTAAAGCGCGCGCCAAATGGCCAGGGCGGCCTGCGAGTTGTACGGAAAGCGTAGCGTGGGCGGCTGATTCGATTGCACCACTGCTGGCAGGCTTTTCAAATACGAAAATATCGCGTCAGAATCATCTCGCGTCACCAGCGTGTAGCTGGTGTAGGGGAAGGCCGGGTACAGCAAGCGCCCGTCTTTCGATCGGCCGTTGTGCATGGCGCGCCAAAACTCAGCCCGCGTCCAGCTGCCGATACCCGTCGCGGCATCAGGCGTCAGGTTGGGCGCATACACGCTGCCAAACGGCGTCGCAATGGCTAGGCCCCCCGCATACGGCTGGCCACCGCGCGCCGTGTGGCAACCCGCGCAGTTGCCTACCTGGGCCAGGTACGCGCCGCGTTCTGCCGTGCTGGCCGCGGCGACAGGCACATCTTGCAGGCCATCGCCGCGTGTGTTTAGCAGCCACACCGCCGCAGTCATAAACGCCAGCAAAGCGCACAGGCCAGCCAAGGCTTTGGCCAATTTGCTCATGGCTTTGCCGCGCTGCCGCAGCTAACGATGGTTTGCCCTGCAGCCAACGGAGGCGCGCTGATGGCGGGCTTGGTGTTGGCGGGCAGCCGTTGCGCCACCAGATAGCTGCTGACAGCGTTGATGTCGGCATCAAGCAGCAGCGCTACCACCGTCTTCATGCAATCAGGCGCATGGGCACGGCGCTTGCCGGTCTTCCACGCGCCCAGTTGTGCGTTCAGGTAGTCGCGCGGCAGGCCCAGCAGCCCAGGCACGTTGGGTGCAACCCCTGTCATGGCGCTGCCGTGGCATTGCACACAGGCCGGGATGCCGCGTTCAGGTTCGCCCTTCAAAATCAGTTGCTGGCCGCGCGCCAGCACGGCAGCGCTGGCGTTTGTTTTTTCAGGCGCGGGGTAGGGCACTTCCAGGCCAGAGAAATGCTGCGCCATCTCCATCAGGTACGCGTCAGTCAGCGGCGCAACCAGCTGCGTCATCAGCGCGTAGTGGCGTTTGCCTTCCCGAAAGTTGACGAGCTGGTTGTACAGATACCCCGCAGGCTTGCCCGCCAGACGGGGGTAGTAACCATCAGGTGCAGCGCGGCCTTGCGGGCCGTGGCAGGCGGTGCAGGCCAGCGTGCGCTGCGCCATGTCGTCTTTGAAACTGGGGGCGGCGCTGGCTGCCGTGGCCGCCATCAGCACTGCGGCGACAGATGGTTGCCAACGTATGAGGAAATTTTGTATCAAAGTCGTGGTCATAAAAGTTTGACCAGCAAGCGTGTCAATCATCCGAATTTTGCCTGAATAGGCCGTTGCAGCCTTCCGCAGGTCTCAAAAAGCCTTTTTCGCGGTGCGTTCAGCCGTTTTGGGGGGTGTTTAGGGCTGTAGCCCAATAAATACGGGCGCGAGCAGCTACTGATTAAATAGCGTTCATCGACCACTTAACCAGTCAACCAGTCAGCCACCCGCTCGCAAATCCACGGTCCATCGTCATGCGGCAGGTCATGGCCTGCCCACGGGTGCGACTGATGCGGTGCCTGCCAGGCGGCGGCCAGTTGGGTGGAGCACAGCGGGTTGACCAGCCGGTCGGCCCGCGACGACAAGACCAGCGCCGGGCAGCGCGGCGTTTGCGCTGCGCAGATAAAGCGCGCTGCAGCCATCAGCTGGCGCAAGCCGTTCGCGCTGTTAACCGGCGCGTTTCGCCGTATCTGCTGCCATGCAGCCAGATCTGCATCGCGCTGGGCGGGCTGGTTGCATGTCAGGCGGTAGATGCTGCGCTCGGCGTAAGCCGCATCGCCCCAGCGTACAGCCAGCCTAGCCAGCGCCAGCCAGTTGGCAGGCCGCAGCCGCAGCCTGATGCTGCTAAACGGACGCATGCTTGTGTTGATCAGCACCAGGCGGCTGATGTCTTGCGGGTAGCGCTGCGCCCAACTGGTGGCCACCATGCCGCCCAGCGACATCGCCAGCAGGGCGTAGGGCGGCTTGGTACCTATCGCCAGCAACTGTTCGCGCGCAAACGCGACCATGGTTTCAACTGCCAATGGTGTGCTTTGTTGACGAAATTCGCCATTGCCCGGCAAGTCAAGCGCTACGACTTTTGCACCTGCAATCCTCGTTTCAAACTGCCCCGTAAAGCGGCCCCAATGTCGCGCCTCCCGCGTCAGGCCGCGTAAAAAAACCCAGTTCACTGCCGCTTTCACAGCACCCGCCCACGCCGCCATTCGGCCATCGCCAGTTGCTGCAGTTCTGCGCGGCGTTCTTCAGGCGGCAACCAGCGCGGTGCAGCAAAGGCAGCGCGGGTTAAGAAGTCAAGCAAATCCGCATGGCGGCGCAGCACGCGCTTGATGCGGTGCGCCTTGATCGGGTTAAAAAATCCGTGGCGTGAAAACAATTGGCGCGGGTTTTTGCGAATCCACAGCCACGAGCCCAGCTCCAGCGTCATCGGTAAAAACACGTTGCCTGCGGGTGTGTCGTCATAAGCGTGGTCCCACAGGTCACCGTGCAGCAGGTACTGGTTGCTTTGCGGCTCAAAGCTGTAACTGTGGTGCGGGTGGGCTTGTTCCAGCATGGTCTTCAGCGCAAACATTTCAGGCATGTGCGCCATCATGCGCCGGGTTTTGGCATACGGAAACCAGATGCTGTCTTCAAACCCATAGCCCGAATGGCAGTCCAGTGCCAGGCTGAAAGGGCGCATGGCCAGTTGCTCGCTGACTACCTTGAGCAGCGCCGCACTTTCAACCTCCATCGCCGCACCCGACCTGCCGCAATACCAGGGCAACATGGGGCTGATGGTTTGCCCGCCCGCCAAAAACGGCACCCGCCCCTCAGAGCGATGCGGGGCATTGCGCATCAAGTCCACCCCGTTCGGGTTGGCCCGCTTGTGCGCCCACATGCCGCCCGGGTTGACGATGGGCATAAAGACCAGCCGAACCTTTTCAAGCTGCTGATGCAAAAGCTCGTCCCATTCCAGCCGAAAAAGCAGCGCCCGCATGTAGTGCAGGATGACCTGCGTACCAATCCGCTCGAGCCCATGAATGCCACCGAAAAAGCCGACAACAGGTGCCAGCGGGTCACGTGAGCCAATGCTGGCGGTGAAGATGGGGAACACCGGGAAGGGCGCACGCCGGGTATGCACTTCACATACGGTTTGAATGTCAAATTGCCCGTCACCGGCTCGCAAGATGGTCTTGAGCTCTTCATGCTCACCAAAGGTGGCGGTGGTGTCTTGCGTGCCTGCGAGGGTCAGGATGTTGGTGATGGTTTGGGTGCTGGCAGGTTGGACGATTGGGGACGGAAGCAGCATGCGTTCATCCTGACAGTCTTGGGTGACGGTTTGATGTCGTTCACTTTGGCTGCAACTGGGCGAAGCGGTGCATCGGTGTCCACTTTCATGAAATGTGGAGTCAAAACATCTCAACTTTGGGCAAATCGTGCCGTGCAACGGTTGCTTATTGTTTAAGCCGAAGTACTATGAAATTTGATGAGCCCGGTCAATTGCAAAGCGCTTTAGGAAGCCGCTGCATCGAATCAACTTGGGCTCCCGCCGAGCGGCGACGTTAGGCGCGTTCCGAGTTAATCACACTGTAGCAATGGAGCACGAAATGGCAACACAGAAAGTTAATGGCCCCGCATCGTACTTTCCCTTGATAGAGCAGAAATATGGAAAACCAATCGACCATTGGTTAGACCTAGTTAGCCAAATTTAGGACAAAAAGTACATGGAAATGGTTGCCCTTTTAAAGTCTGATCACGGGTTCGGTCACGGGCACGCCAATGCAATCGTTGCTCACGTTATGGCGTTAAAAGAAAAATGACATTCGAGAGCACACTTTCACCTAACCATTCCGTCGAAAGACACCGTTTGCAAGCTGAGTTCAAATTCAGCCTGAAGGCAGCATCTCAGACCCTCAACGCAATCACCACATCCGTCACCGGATAAGCCACGCAAGGCAAGATAAACCCCTCGCGATTTTCGTCCTGGCTCAGCCCTGGCCAGGCTATGCGGTAGGTCACCTCACCTTCAATCAGCTGGCAAATGCAGGTGCGACACGTGCCGTTGCGGCATGAGCTGTCGATGTACAACCCTGTTATCGCTGCCAGCTCAGCCGCTTGCAGCAAGGGCATGTCTGCCGGCGCGCTGAAATGCAGGTCGGTACTGGCGATGTGGGCTGTGAAGCTTGCCGCATTTGTCATGTCACCGCAAATTACAACATGCGCGACAATCATGAGTTGTCCTCAATTTACAAGCGATTTTTAATGTCAAGCTACTCCGTACGACCCGCCGCCCCCCGCGATGCCAAAGCCATTGCTGAAATTCATGTTGCCACATGGCAAGCTGCTTACCATGGCCTGATACCTGATGAGGTTCTGAAAGCCATGACCTACGAAAAGCGCCTGGCGTACTGGAAAGAAGCGATTGAATACAGCGACCCGCAAATTCTGGTGGCCACGGACAGCGACAAGGTGAT
>JANYED010000140.1 GCA_025363315.1 Polaromonas sp. | reverse complement strand
CATACTGGGCATCAACTTCACCAAGGGCCAGTTTCAGGCGTTTCTCGCGCCGTTCCACATCGACCAACTCGACCTCCGCCCCGGCCAGCTCGCGGTTAGCACCCAGAATGTCGTAGCTGAAACCGCCGTCAATCAGCTTTTGGCTAGTGACTTTGGCCTCTGCAATCGTTGCGGATTCGAGCAGCACGTCGTATACCGTGTATTCAAGTTTGCGTTTGTCCACGCCGGAGCCCATGGTGGCATTGCCTTGTGGGTCGAGGTCAATCATCAGCACGCGCTGGCCGACTTTGGCCAAGCCCGCAGCCAGATTAACGGTGGTGGTCGTTTTGCCGACGCCGCCCTTTTGATTGGCAATGCAAAAAATCTTGGCCATTTGTTTTGTTTTTGTTTTTGTTAGTTAAAGCTACTGAACGAGGCAGATTCGCGCTGCTACTTGGACAGCGCAAGCTTGACGCCAAAACCGATCAAAAACAGGCCTGCTATTTTCTGGAGCACTGCTGTGACCCGCGGATTTGCCCGAATGCGCTCGGCCATGTAGTGCGTAACCAGCACCACAGCGATGCAATACACAAAACCCAACACGGCAATAGTCGCGGCCATGACGCCAAAGGTCAGCACGCCCTGGTGCTTGGCTGGGTCAATAAATTGCGGAAAAAACGCCACATAAAACATGATCGCCTTGGGGTTGAACAAAGTGATCACCATGGTTTGCCGAAAGTAATGCCCTGGCGTGATGTTCAACATCGGTTTGTCACCTGGTTTAGCCGTGAGCATTTTTACGCCCAACCACACCAGATATGCAGCGCCCAGCCACTGCAGCACTTGAAAAATCACGGGGTTTGCAGACAACACGGCCGCCACCCCGGCCACTGTGAGCCACAATAAAATTTGGTCGCCCAGCAGCAAGCCGAAAACCGAGGCGATGCCGCCTTTCAAGCCACCCTTGCCCGCCGAGGTCATCAAAGCCAGGTTTCCCGGCCCGGGCAGCAGTAAAAGCAATACAAATGCAATGACGAAAGCGCCGTAGTCGGCGATACCGAAAAATGAGCCAAACATGGGATGTTTCCTGGAATAAGGCCGCTAGTTTACGACACGGGCTTTTTGCACATCCACACCACGCACCGCTCAGCGCTCAGGCCCGGCACTTGCAGTTGTTCCACGTGAAACACATCAACGCTTGCGGGCAACGCCGCCAACTCGTCTGCCGGGTGCTTGCCCTTCATGGCTAGCCACACCCCTGCCGGGGCAAGCGCACCGACTGACCAGTTCGTGAAATCGGGCAAAGACGCAAAGGCTCGGGAGCAGATCACGTCGAACCTATCTTCAATATTCTCAACCCGGGCATGTAGGCCAGCCAAATTGGGCAGCTTTAATTCCAGTGCCACCTGTTCGATAAACGTTGCCTTCTTTGCCACCGCGTCTACACAGACAACTGCAATGGCTGGGCAGCAAATGGCGATGACCGCGCCGGGCAAACCTGCGCCTGAGCCAACATCCAGCAAGTTACCTTGGACAATGTGTCGCTGCAGGGGCGCAATCACCGCCAGACTGTCAAGTAAATGTTGCGTCATCATCTCGGCTGGGTCGCGCACGGCGGTCAGGTTGTAGATCTTGGTCCACTTGGCAATCAGCTTAAGGTAGTCGAGTAGCTGGCCAATTTGTGTGTCACCCAGCTGAAGTTGCAGCTGCGCCAGCCCCTCAATGAGTCTTTTATGCAGGGTCGCTTCTTCGTCGCTCATGCCTCGGCTTTCTCCTGCACCGCTAGTGGTGTGGTGTTCTTCCACAGGTTTTTCTTCAAATGCACCAGCAACAGCGACACCGTGGCAGGCGTGATGCCGGAGATGCGTGATGCCAAGCCCAGCGTTTCAGGGCGATGCTTGGCCAGCGTTTGCCGCGCCTCAAAACTCAGGGCTTGTACTTGCAGGTAATCCAGCTCGGGCGGCAGTTTCAGGTTTTCGTAATGCGCGGCGCGTTCGACCTCGACTTTTTGAAGGTCAATGTAGCCCGCGTACTTGGCCGTAATCTCGATTTGCTCGATCACACTCTTATCCTGAACCGCTGAAATACCAGGCGTGCTGTACTTGCCGCCGTCCAGGCTCATCAA
>JANYED010000123.1 GCA_025363315.1 Polaromonas sp. | reverse complement strand
CACTGGTGAGGGTTCGATTCAGATGTGCATCCAAGAGCTGTCGACCTGCTTTCAGTACAACACGCCAGTCAAAATTGTGTCGCTGAACAACCGCTATCTGGGCATGGTGCGCCAGTGGCAGCAGTTTGACTACGAAAGCCGCTACAGCCACAGCTACATGGACGCGCTGCCTGATTTCGTCAAACTGGCCGAGGCTTACGGCCACGTTGGCATGCTGATTGAAAAGCCGTCGGACGTGGAGCCGGCGCTGCGCGAAGCACGCAAGCTCAAGGACCGCACCGTATTCATGGACTTTAGAACCGACCCAACCGAAAACGTGTTCCCGATGGTGCAGGCAGGCAAGGGCATCAACGAAATGCTGCTGGGGATTGAAGACCTTTGAAAATTGCTCAAATCATGCCTTTAGGCGTTGAATATGCCTGTAGCCCAATAGATACGGGCGCGAGCAGCTATTTTATTGATAGCGTTTAGCCGGTCTTGCCCGCCATGCGCCGCCGCGCATACAGTCCCACAAACGCCAGCCCCAGCACCAAAGCAAACCAGCCAACAGCCGCTGATTTGGCCACGATGCCCTGCATACCCGGCGAGGTGATGAAATAGGGCGACACCACCACGCCCAGCCCAATCAATATGCACAAAATGCCTTTGATGGCCAGCTCGTTATTCGCCTTGGTGGCCTTGATGGTTTTGATGGCTTTAGCGGCTGGATTGTTGACGGATTTTTGAGCGGGTCTTTGTGCGGGTGCTTGGGTGGGTGAACGAGGCAGGGGCATGGCGCAGATCAATCGTTAAAAGTGACGCAGCCGATAATACGACCTCGCAACGAAAGAATTTGAACAATGGCGATCCAGTGGTTTCCAGGGCACATGTACCTGACGCAAAAGGCAATAAGTGAGCGCATTAAGGAAATTGATGTAGTCATTGAGCTGCTGGACGCGCGCCTGCCCGGCTCTAGCGCCAACCCCAAGCTGGCCGAGCTGACCGCATCGCGCCCCACGCTGAAGGTACTCAACAAACAGGACCTGGCCGACCCGGCAGTCACCGCGCTGTGGCTGGCGCATTACAACGCGCTGCCCAACACGCGAGCCATCGAACTTGATGCGGGTGAGACAGCACCCGCCCGCAAGCTGATTGATGCCTGCCATGTATTGGCACCGCTGCGCGGCAGCATGGTCAAGCCGATGCGGGTGCTGATTTGCGGCATTCCCAACGTTGGCAAATCAACGCTGATCAACACCCTGACGGGCAAGCGCGCCACCAAAACGGGTGACGAGGCAGGCATCACCAAAATCGAGCAGCGCATTGTGCTGGCCGACGGCTTTTATTTGTGGGACACCCCGGGCATGCTGTGGCCGCGCATCATCGTGGCGCAAAGCGGCTACAACCTGGCGGCCAGCGGCGCGATCGGTCGCAATGCTTTCAGTGAAGAAGAAGTGGCGCTTGAGCTGCTCAACCTCCTGATAAAAAAATACCCAACTGCACTGACAGAGCGCTACAAGGTCGACATCACGCCCGAGTCAACCGACGAGACGGTGTTAGAGGACATTGGCCGCAAACGTGGGGCGGTGCTGACCAAAGGTCGCATCAATCTGCAAAAAGCCGCCGAAATTGTGATTTACGAATTTCGGCATGCGACGCTCGGGCGAATCACGCTGGAAACGCCTGACGAATTTGCTAATTGGCTGGCAGCCGGGCAACTGCTGGATGCCGAGCGGCAGGTGAAAAAAGACGCGATTGAAATGGCGCGGCTGATCAAGTTTAAAAAGATTGCGCGGCCTGAAAAGCTGCGGGGTGCTTGAGTTCGGCTCCGTGGCCATGGCATAAAAAAAGCGCCGTGACGGCGCTTTTTTATTTGATAACGAGAAAGCTTAATTCACGGTGTCAAAAACTGCCTTGGCTTTTTGATGGCAAAACGGCGGCTCGTAAGCGCCGTGGTAGTTCCCGTAGTACGTTGCAAATGCTACGCTGGTGGGGTCCGTAGGTGCAGCGCCATTGGTCCCGTAAACAAACTGAATACTAGCGTCCACATCTACCGACGTCACATTGGTCAAGCCGCGGCTGTCAAAGTCTGCTTTCGACACAACCTGGTGAATGCCAGGCGGCACGGTGGGGTCGCCTGCTCCACCGCACAACAGCGTTTTAGCGACCGGGTTCCAGCCCAGCAAATCGTTCTTTTTGCCGGCTAAAAACAGCGCATTGTTTGGATTGGTTTGGCTGTCGCTAATGAAGGCCGACTTGAACACAATGTCACGTGCCATGTTTGGCGTAACCGCTGGGCCGCCTGGCAGTTTGCCCGTTGTGACCAGCGTGGTGAAGTCCAGTGTGGGGTTGGGCAGCAATGTTTCGATGTAACTGTCATACGGCGCATTGAAAGCATCAGACGGCGACGCATAAAGGTTGCCGTAAATCTTTTGCCAGGCGGTGACCAGGTAAGGCACAAAATACTGATAACCGGCAATCGCGTTCGGTAACTTGAATGAGCCTGACAAGTTGTAAGGCCCAGCCAGGTGCGCGCCGGCCACGACGTTGATCTCAGCCGCGTTGTCCTTTTCAATTGCGCGGTGCGCTGCCATAGAAGAATGACCGCCTTGTGAATATCCCGTCAGCATGACCTTGCCCGACAGTGATGCGCCCACCGGAACTGCCGCCAAGCGTGCGGCCCTGATCGAGTCAATCACGCTGCTGGCCTCAGAGTCAGCATGCAAATACGGGTGGTACGCGTAGGTCGATTGGGCAAAACCCAGGTAGTCAGTTGCCACCACGGCGTAGCCTTGTGCAGCGTACACGGCAGCCAGCAAGAAGGTCTCACCATCACCCGGGTTTGCGAGCGTGTGCGGCTTTCTGACGTCGGTGCCTTTGGCGTAGGCTACCAATCCAGTTGGGTTGGCGCAAATTCCGGTACCGGTTGGCACCAACATGACGGCTGACGCGTTGGCGGCCTCACCCTTGACGCCGATGGTGTTGTAGTTCAGTGCTACAAACTTAACGCTGCATTTGGCTTTGCCGGCTACTCCGATGGCCTGTAGCGTACTTGCTGTTGCGGCATCAATGTCTGCAGGTGCAAGCGTAACGATTGAAGTTGCACTGCCAATCAGCGTCCCGCGGGCCAGCCCAGCAACAAACGGGTTACCTGCCACCGCAGTTGCACGCAACTCGTCCAGCTTTTTATTGGCTGCCACCAGCTTGGCGCCCAACTGGTCCAGGGCTTTGTCGTCCGCGTCACCGACGCTGAAGGCAAAGGTGAGGGGGTCGTTAGCTGTCGTCGAAACACCCAGTGCCTGTAATTCGGCCTTGACGTAAGCAATGGCCGCTGTCAATTTGCTCAGAATCGCGGCGCCTTTGGCGCTGTCAAAAGCGGTGAAAGCAGCCGCCGGGTTGCTGCCCAGTGCTTTACTCACAACCAGGTCGGTCACAGGTGTGACGTTGCTGCGGTTCGCGCTTTGCGCCAGGCCGTACAGCGTTGTCGGGCCTTTAACGACCTGCAGCATGCAAGGAAACGTTTGGCCATTGATCGGCAACACAAAAGCGCCGCCAGCGTCCGTGGTGGCAGATATGGGTGCGCCAGTGGCGCATTTGGCCATGACGGCTGCACCGCCCAGAGCTGCGCCAGTTGCCGCCAAACCGGTGATCGAACTGGTTGCAGGCACAGGGGCGACGGGTGACGAATCGCCTCCGCCGCAGCCTGCCAGAGCGAGTGCTGTGCCAAACGCCAGCAGTGATAGTCTCAAATTATTCATAGTTGTACCTCAGAAGGTGAAAAAATCGAGCGACCTTTGTACGGCTGCTTTTCAGGGGTTGCTTTGCGGCATGTGCGCGCGTCATGTGTCTGCGCACGCTCCTACCGTGGGCCAGAATGTACGCCTAGCCTGCGTGCCGACACATCGGGTAAACACGAACCGCATTGATGGCGTGGCGGCAAAACTCAGGTTTGGTGTCGCGCAGGTTGCAGCAGCTTGAGCACCAGCGGGTGCGAAATTTTCTTTTGAGCCGCAATGGCAAAAAAGTGCTCTGCCACCCCTTCGCAATCTCCCACCCGTTTGACGTGATCTTGGCTCGTCAATTGCGATTGCACCAGCTCCGCCGCCGGGAACACGCCCATGCCCGCTGCGCCAAAGGTTTTAAGCAGCGCACTGTCCTCAAACTCGCCAACGATATTGGGCGTAATACCCAAACGCTCAAACCAGTGATCAACACGCTGGCGCACTGCCGCATGACTGGTTGGCAGCAGCACCGGCACGGTTGCCAAAGATTGTGGAAACCCCTTGCGGGCGGCGGCCAGCAGAGCAGGTGCGGCATACCAGGACAAGTTTGATGACCCCAGCAAGTGGCTGTAAACCTTCAGGTTCGGGTTGCCAGGGGCGGGGCGGTCTGCCAGCACCACATCGAGCCGGTGCAAGGCCAGGTCACCCAGCAGATCTTCAAACTCGTCTTCCTGGCAAATCAGCCGCAGGTGGGGCGTATGCATGACCGGTTGCATGAGTTGCCTGACCGCCAGTTTGGCCAGCCCTTCAGATATGCCCACCGCCAGCCTGACGGACGGGGCGCCCACCGCGTTTCGTATCACGTCCGGCAGCTTCTCACCCAACTGAAATATCAGCTCTGCCTGCTGCATGACAGCCCGGCCCGCGTCTGTCAAAGCGACACCGCGCCCGGCGGGCTTGAGCAATTCATAGCCGAGGGATTTTTCAAGCTCGCGCACCTGGGTGCTGACGGTTTGCACCGCCATGTCCAGCTTGTCAGCGGCTTTGGCCATCCCACCTTCTTTGGCGACAACCCAAAAGTAATACAGATGGCGATAGTTGAAGGTTGTGCTCATCGTCAGGTTTTTAAGAAGTTAAGTTTCTTAATTATCTGCTTTTTAAGAAATGACGAGTCGCCTATTCTTTGCTTTCTAACCACTCGATTTAAAGGACGTCACCATGAAATGCCCCACATGCCCTGATTCCATTTTGGTCATCACTGACCGTCAGGGCGTTGAAATTGATTATTGCCCCCAGTGCCGCGGTGTCTGGCTGGACCGGGGCGAGCTGGACAAACTGATCGCGCTGGGCGCTACCCAGCCATCAGCGCAACGCCCGGCCATGGCGACACAGCCAGATTTTGTTGATTCAGATCACCATAAATCGTATGGATCGCATGGCTACCAGC
The DNA here is from genome assembly GCA_025363315.1 of Polaromonas sp. Taxonomy (GTDB): domain Bacteria; phylum Pseudomonadota; class Gammaproteobacteria; order Burkholderiales; family Burkholderiaceae_C; genus Polaromonas. The sequence continues at coordinate 6,099 of JANYED010000123.1, read as the reverse complement.
CGAGGCGAAGAAAGTCTTGGCTGAACGATATTTTTGATTGACCTTTTAGTTTTATAAATACCAATAACCCACCATCGGGAGGAGTTTTTTCGTGGATACCTTGCTTCAATTTCTCAATTCGGATTTTCTAGGCAAAGCAGCCTGGATATGGCTGCTTTTCATCGGTATTGTGGTGACTCTGTTGGCATTTGACCTGGGCGTGCTGCACAAGGACGACCATGAAATTGAAGTCAAGGAAAGCTTGTTTCTATCCGCTGGCTACATCAGCGTGGCACTGCTGTTTGGCGCGTGGGTGTGGTGGTACTTGGGTGCGACCAGCGGCATGGAATATTTCACCGGCTTCATGATTGAAAAGTCACTGTCGATGGACAACGTTTTTGTCATTGCCATGATCTTTACTTACCTTGCCATTCCCCGTTTGTATCAGCACCGGGTGTTGTTCTGGGGCATTTTGGGCGTAATTGTGCTGCGCGCCATCATGATTGGCCTGGGTGCCACGCTGGTCACGCAATTCAGCTGGATTTTGTATGTGTTCGGTGTCTTCTTAGTCGTTACCGGGATCAAGATGTGGCTGGTAGCAGACCACACGCCGGACATTGCCAATAACCCGGTTTTGAAGTTTTTACGCAAGCACATGCGGGTGACGCCTCAGGTCGAAGGCAATGCGTTTTTTGTCCACAAACCTGACCCAACGACAGGCAAGGCGGTACGCTGCGCGACGCCGCTGTTTCTGGCGCTGGTAATGGTGGAGACCATTGACCTGGTGTTTGCGGTTGATTCTGTCCCCGCTATTTTTGCCATCACTAACGATCCGTTCATCGTTTACACCAGCAATATTTTTGCCATCTTGGGTTTGCGTGCCTTGTACTTTGCACTGGCCGCTATGGTGCACCGCTTCAAGTATTTGAAGTACGCGCTGGCTTTGGTGCTGGTATTTATTGGTACAAAAATATTTTTGGTTGGAATCATTGGCAAGATACCGCCCTTGTTCTCGCTGAGCGTGACGTTTGGTTTGATTGCAGGTGGCGTGTTGGTGTCACTGTATAAAACCCGAGGGCAGACACAGTCGGCGGCTATTGAGTCGAAATAGCGCCAGGTACATAAAAAAGGCCGTTCGTTGAGCGGCCTTTTTACTTTGTCCAAATCAGCATTCAATTTGCCTGGTTTTGATTAATCGCTTTGCGAGCGTTTTACTCTTTCACCAGGCTCAGGTCCTGCGCATCAAGCCATCCAGGCGGGTGTCCCACCGGGTGTTGGGCAAAACGTTGCTAAGGGCTGAGTCCTGCATGCCGAGGGTGCTGCGCATCACTTGCGCCAGCACCGCCCGGTAGTCGTGGTGAGCTGGCAAATCGCGCCCCTCGTTCAGGTTGCCGCGTTCCAGACCTGTCCACTGGCCATGCCAGCGCCCGCCGTTCACACGGTTGCCTACAAGCCACATGGCGTTGCCATAGCCGTGGTCGGTGCCGCGCGTGCCGTTCTCAACGGCAGTGCGGCCAAACTCGCTCATCACCACCACCACGTCGCCCGGCTCAGAGAAGTCTTGCCGCAGCTGCGCAATGCCGCGCCCCAGGTTGCCCAGGTTGTTGGCGAGTTGCCCAGTGGCGTTGCCCTGGTTGGCATGAGTGTCCCAGCCGCCTGCTGATAAAAACCCAATGCGCAGCTTGCTGTCATTGCGCATCAGCGTGCCCAGGTGTTGCGCGTCGAGCTGCAGGCCGACAGGGTCGGACGCGCCATTACTGGCGGCCAGCATTTGCGCGTTTTGTGCTTGTGCGGTGGCGGGTGCGCCGTCTTTGTCGAGCGCCTTGTCCATTTTGGGGGCCATACGCTTGTTGTCCATGTCGATCTTTTCAGTGCTCAGCTCTTGCGCACTTTGCATGCGGCTGCCTGCGCCTTGCCTGAACGCTTCACTGAGCTTGTCATTGCCCGCGTACAAGTCCATCAGGGCCTGCCGTGTTTTGTCATTGGCAAGCACGCCAGTGCGCTCAGCCGCCTGGCCGCGCGGGATGAGCTTGACCTGTGCATCGCCTGCCAATATCGCCGGATTCGCTTCCCCAACGCCAATCGCTGAAGTGACGGTTTTGCTGTTGTTGTTGGCTACTTTATTCAACCAGCCGGGTGCTGCGCTGGTTTTACCGCTCTGGCCGATTTCCATTTCGTATTGCGCCGCAAAGTGCGAGCGGTTTGGCGCTGGCAAACCTGCGCTGGGCACAAAGCTCAGCACACCTTGTTGCCACAATGGCAGCACCATCGCAAGGGCAGGGTGCAGGGCAAACGTGCTGTCAAGCTTGAGCGCGGTTTTGGCACTTCCGTCTGGTGTGGCGATGGCAATGTTGGGGCGGCTACTGTAGTACTGTGCGTCTGCATACGGCACAAATGCCGACAAGCCGTCGTACGCGCCGCGCAGCATGACCACTACTAAACGACCATTGCCATTGTTGCCTTGCGGTACGGCTTGTGCAAATACGCGGGATGTGCTGCCGGCCAGCGCCATGCCAGATGCAAACGCCATTTGACCCAGTTGGCGGCGAGAAAGTGTCGAGGTGTGCATGGTGATCTCCGTTTTTATTTGCTCATGAAGTCGGGGCTGGCCAGCGTCAAGCCTGTGCGCGTGGCGGGCTGTTCGCGGGCAATTCGGTCGCGGGTAGCGGCGCTTAAAAATGGTTGCAAATACGCAGGCTCACTCATCCTGCCGCCCAAAGTCATGGCGTAATCCGCGCGGCGCGTCAGGGCCTCAGAGGCCAGCCAGGTCGCGGCGTCGGTTTTGTAGCCGTCAGGTGTTTGCCAGCCGTGCATGGGTTGGCCTGCCTGGTTTAAAAAGCCAAGCGTCAATTGAATCTCGCGCCGCTCTTTGGCACCGCCTCCCGCCGTCAGGGCAGAACAGGCAAAGTCCAGCGGGGTTTTGAACAGTGTGTTGTCTGCTCGCCAAAATTCCGGCGATTCAACCAGCGCGTGCATGACGGCGCGAATGTCGCCCTGCGTGCGAGTGAAGGTGGCGGCGAGTTGGTCAACCAGTGCTTGCGGCGGCTTGTCAGACACGAAAGTAGTGGCCAGGCGCCTGGCAATGCGCCGGGCGGTGGCCGGGTGGCGCGCCAGCATGCGGATGGCGTCTTCGCCTTCGCGTACCCCGCCGCCATTGACGCTGCGGCCCAGCAAAGTTTTGCTGCCGCTGTCGTGCAGCCTGTCGGCAAACCTGAAGCCTTCGCCTTGCTGCAAGCCAACGGTCCAGCCTGTCAGAATGCGGGCCAGCTCTCGCACATCATTTTGTGTGTAGCCCGCATCGACACCCAAGGTGTGCAGCTCCATCAATTCGCGGGCGTAGTTTTCATTCAGGCCGCGCGCGTTGCTCTGCGCCTGGTCCAGATAAAACAGCATGGCCGGGTGGCGGGCACTGGCCAGCAGCAGGTCTTCAAACTTGCCCAGTGCGTTGGCGCGAACCACGTTGACGGCGTAGTGACCCACAAACGGACGCACGGCACCTTTGCCGGCGTAGACATTCAGATGGTTAAACCAGAATTCGGTCATGCGGGCCAGTAGCGGGTTTTCAAGTGCGGGGTCGCTGCAGGACATCAGCCGCCAGGCGTTGGCGGTCTGCGTCATTTCACGGCTAAAACCCAGGGGGCCGGCTTGGTCTGCGGGGGTATTTGTGCTGATATTGCTGTTGGTTGTCATCACGCCGCCGGTGGGCTGGCTGGCCTGCTCTTTTATGTTTTTGCGGGCTTCGCGTTCGGCTCGAAAGTCTCGGGCCAAAGCGTCCATAGGCTGGTTGAATCGCGCGATGTCTGCCGGGATGTTGGGTGCCCGCTGGCTGGCGGCATAAGCGGCTTCTATCTGGCTGGTGGCCCAGGCCTTGGGGTTTTGTCCAGCGGCTTGTGCGGTGGCTGCAGTAGGCCCGTAGCCCAGGCGGGACGTGGCGCGCCAGGCGCCAGCGGTGTTGGTGTCGGTCTGCGCGGTCGCTGACTGGCTGCTTAAGATCAGGCAGATTGGCAAGCAAAGCGCCAGGCCAAGCATGGACGGGTTGAATCTGCCTGGACCACCTGAACGGCGTGAAGTGCGTGAAGTGCGTGAAGGACGTGAAGGGCGTGGCGGCATCATGGTCTCCTGATCGTTCATGGGTTGCACATGCCTAACGGGTCAGCGGTGGGTACGGTTGGCAGGTTTACCCGCGATGACTCCTTTATTTACCGAGCTTTACCTGACGCGCAGCAGCTTTTGTCAAGCCGTCGCTTTAGCGCAGGCGCAAAGTGCCATTAGGGCAATGCCCACAAGCCGACCCAACACCGGCCTGCGATGCCCCGGTCGGGCTGAACAATCACCCTGTCAAGGCTGCAGGGGCCTGATTGTCCTTGTGCAGCTGCCCGCGCACATAGTCCACATGCTGGCGCAGCGTGTAAACCCGGTCGGTAAAGTCAAGCGGAAACTTCATGCTGCTCACGTCGCGCTCGATCTGCCCAAGCTTGTCTGTGGCTGCCGCCGCCTCCTCAGGGTTCAAGGGTTTTGACCGAATCTGGTGCTCCATGTCCAGCAGCAGGCCATAGCAGCGATTCAACCTGGATTTTTGTTTGAACTCAATCAGTTGTGGAATGTATTTGAACAACGGTATCGCCACCGCCAGCAACGGCACCAGCACCAGCAGCAGGCGCTGCACAGCATTGGCCACCCAGTAGGGCACATAGCGCTGCAAAAAGGGCCTGCCGTCTTTGTAATAGCGCCGCGCCCCTTCAGACAGTGTGAAATCTGCCCCTTCCAGGCGCGGAAACTCTCCTGGACGATTGAGCAGCGTAGCGCCTCGGTGTACCTCGCGGGCGGCTTCAAGCAGCAGATAGCCAATGGCAGGGTGCAAGTCTTCACGCACCACCAGGTTGGCGGTGGTGGTCAGCAGCGCAACGTCTTGTGGCGGCAGGTTTTGCGCCGCGTCGACGGCACCGGCAGGCAACTTGATGACAGACAGGTAATTCAGCTTGCGACTCAAGCCTTCGGCATGTTCAAGCGATACCAGTTGCACATCAGCGCGATTGAGCAACAACTGCACCGCTGGCGCCGATGGTGCGCCGATCGTAAAAACAGCATCCAGCTGATTGGCCAGCAGCGCATTGGCTGCAGTTAAGCCGCCTGCGGACTCTAGCCCGGCGTTTGCCGTGGTGATGCCGTAGCTGCCCAGCACGTCCAGCGCCACCTTGCGCGTGCCGCTGCCGGAAGCGCCAATTGCCACCTTCTTGCCCGCCATGCCGCCCAAACCTTTGGCCAGTGTTTTGGCCAACGACGGTGCGCGGGTAAAAATCCAGATCGGCTCGTAACCCACAACGCCCAGGGTGCGCAGCGGCATGTCGTCGTCAATTTCTGTCTGACCGGCTTGTCCGGTTTGCGCCAGAGTGTTGAGCCCGCCCTGCACAAACCCTACGGGCGTGCCGGCATTGAGTCGCTCCAGGTTTTGTACCGCACCGCTTGATGGCAACAGCCGCAGCGTGACGTGGCTGGCTTTGAGCAAAGCCTGGTATTTTACGGCGAACTGGTGAGACGCGCCGTCAACAGGACCGGTCGTCATGTCAATCTGGCCAGGTGGTGCAGGGCTTAACCAGCGCGCCAGCAGCCAGAACACCAGGCCCAGCAAGGCGACCGTGCCGGCAAAAAAGATGAAACCGTGTTTGCGTGTGATGTGAAAGGGGGTGGGCATGAGCGTCATGGCTGCCAAGTCTAACCAGCGCCGCGGGCTCGGTTACATTGCATGGACCTTCATCACTATTAAGGAGCACCGCATGATGTCATTTATCGGAACCCTGTTCATCGGCCTGATTGTGGGTTTTATCGCCCGCGCCATCAAACCCGGCGACGACAAACTCGGCTGGATCATGACCGCCATTTTGGGTGTGGCGGGGTCATTTTTAGCTAACTATGCAGGCACTGCGCTCGGTTTTTACCAGCCCGGGCAGGTCGCAGGCTTTATTGCGTCAGTCATTGGAGCGGTGGTGCTCCTGTTTGTATACGCGCTGATCAAAAGCAAGACCGGGTCCTGAGACTGGCCGCCATGCCCCGCCTGACGCCACTGCCGCCTGAGGCTAAGCCGGAACTCAAACCGCACTTTGACTTTTTCTTGGGCACGCT
>JANYED010000102.1 GCA_025363315.1 Polaromonas sp. | reverse complement strand
ATTCGGGTTGTCCCGTAGCTTTCTTATTGCTTTTAATTCTAGGGGGCGGGTTAATAACCTGTCAATACTAAGAAACTCGTTTGATATATTGTAACAATGCATCAACACGGCGATTTTCCATTTAATGCGTCAAATCAAGCGCTTAGCGCGGGTTTTTGAGGCAAAACTCTAAGTCACTGTTACTTTATACAGATCGCACCACGTCAAATTTTCAAAATTTCGAAAGCCCGCCGGGTGCATCGAGCCAATCACAGCGGTTGCTGTGATAGAAATTTTTGTCTTGTCCGCCGTTGGCGCCAGACTTAGTCTTAAGCCGTTCGATCTGATCGGGCGCTGCCGGGTAACCAACCCTGGCAAACACTGAAGGCAATCACTTGCTTTCTTCGCTTGACGGGCGATTCATCCCCGGCATGCGACTAGCGGCAGCATGAGCATTTTTGCTAGCTGCCAACCCCGACTGGTTCAGCCCGTCGGGGTTTTTTCATTTTGAGACTTCTTTTGCGCGGCTCCAAACCCTAAACTCTGGGGCATGACAAGCAAACCCAAAGAATGGCCGGGCAAAGCGGCTGCGGTGGTTCAATCCCAAGAATGGGGTAAGTGGGGTAAATGGGGTAAGTGGCGCTTGCGGGCGGCTTGGGCATTGGGCGGCTTGCTCCTGTTTTGGGCTGCGGCCTATGCGCTGGTGCCGGTTGTTGCCAAGTCGCAGATTGAGAAAATCGCGTCAAGCAAGCTGGGCCGCACCGTCACGGTGGGCGCGGTGGACTTTAAGCCGTGGACGCTGGAACTTACCGTCAACGACCTGAAGATCGCCACGAAAGACGCAGCCGGCCCCCAGCTCAGCATCAAGCGCATCTATATAGATGCAGAGCTGCAGTCGCTGCTGCGGTTGGCGCCTGTGATTGATGCGGTAGCGGTTGACGCGCCAGAGGTGTTCCTCACGCATCTCGGCGGGGGGCGATACGACATTGACGACATTCTTGAAAAACTCAAAAGCCCGCCTGATGCTGCACCCAGCGAGCCGCCTCGTTTTGCGCTTTACAACCTGGCGTTGACAGGGGGGCAAGTCAGTTTTACCGACAAGGCGGTTGGCAAAACGCACGAGCTGACGGCGTTGAATCTGTCGGTGCCATTTTTAAGCAACCTGGAATCCAAACGTGACGTCACCACCGCGCCTCGAGTTGCCTTTAAGCTGGGCGGCAGCAGTTTTGACTCAGCGGCCGAGGGCACGCCGTTTGCCCAAACCCGCAAGACGGATGCGACTTTCAAGCTCAGTGACTTTGACCTGGCCCCGTATTTGGGCTACCTGCCTGCCAGCTTGCCGTACAAGCTGGTTGGCGCAGTCATCAACGCAAATGCCAAAGTCGCGTTTGAGCAAAACCCGCAGGCGGTGGTCAAGCTGTCGGGCGTGGTCACAGTTGACAAGGTCGGCGTGCAGGACAAGTCTGGCGAGGCGCTGCTAGGTTTTGACCGGCTTAAAGTTGCCCTGGCTGATGTGCGCCCGCTGGCCCAATCGGTTGTGCTGTCCGGTGTTGAGCTGAGCAACCCGGTCATCAGCATTAGCCGTGACCGGGTAGGGCGCTTGAACGTGGCGTCTGCCGGCCAGGCAGATGCTCCTAAATCAGGAGCTGCTAGCACCCGTAATCAGGGCGTTGCAGGCCGAAATGATACCCAAAAAACGGCAAAGCCCAGCAATTCAATCCCGTGGAAAGTAAACGTCGCCAGCATCGCTGTGCGCGGCGGCAGCATCAATTGGCTGGACGAAACGCTTAGCCCACCCGCGCAGGCCAAGCTGGCGCTGGTGGCGCTGGATGCATCCAAAATCGCGATGCCCTTTGCACCCAATGCGCCGCTGGCATTCAGTGGCTCCATGGCGCTGGCGGCATCAGCTACCACCCCAGCTACGATCAATTTCAGCGGCTTGGCTACCGACAAAGCACTAAGCGCCAGCACCACGGTGGCGGCCTGGCCTTTGACGATGGCGGCCAAATACGTTGGCCAGTTTTTACTTCCCGCCCTCGGCGCTCAGCTTGATGCGCAGCTTGGCATCACCTGGCAGGCCGCTGGAACCGGGTCGGCAGACAAGCCGCAAGCCATCAACATCACCGCCCAGCAAGCGTCATTAAGCGATGTGTTGTTGGCCCAAGGCAAGGTGTCGCTGGTTTCGGTCAAACGTATTCAGGTTGACGGCGCGGACATCAACCTGACCGGGCAGACCTTCAAGGCCGCCAAGCTGCAGGTCATTCAACCCAAGGCGCTGGTTGACCGCGACGTTGACAAACGATGGATGTTTGAGCGCTGGCTGGTCAGTAATAAGGTGCAAAGCCAAAGTCCTGCGCCAGCATCGCCCCCCACGACTGACGCCACCAAAGCCAACGCCCCCACTTGGGCCGTCGCGATCAATGAGGTCAGCGTGGCGGGCGGGCAAATGCAATTTGCAGACAAAGCGGGCAGCAAACCGGTGGCGTTCGACGTGAATGCGGTCAATGCGCAACTGAACAACCTGGTCTTGAACGACTGGTCGGACGACAAATCGTCCGGCAAAGCTGCCGGCAAAGCTGCTGCCTCCAAGTTGATGCCGCTGTCCGCATCGCTGCGCCTGACGGCTGGCAGGTTTGAGCCCGGCAAGGTCAATTTCAAAGGCAACCTGGGCTTGGCGCCTATTGAAGTGCAAGGCCAGTTGTTGGCTGAACGCCTGCCAGTGCAGGCTTTTGAGCCGTACTTTGCCGATTTGCTGAACATTGAGCTGCTGCGGGCCGACGCCAGTTTTAAAGGCAAAATCGCTTACAAACAAACGACCGCCGGGCCACAGGTTGCCGCCAATGGCGATGTGGCGATTGAGGAGCTCAAAGCCAACACGCTGGCCCCGAGTGAAGATTTACTGGCCTGGAAGGCGCTCTGCCTGCGCGGCCTGAGCGTGGCCTTAAGCCCAGCCAAGCCGACTCAGGTCGACGTGACAGAAACGGTGCTGAGTGACTTTTTTGCGCGGCTGATTGTGTTGCCCGATGGGCGCATCAACCTGCAAGACCTGGTAAGGACGTCAATCAAAGTCACGTCTACAGTTGCTCAGAGTGCTACTTCTTCTGCTACTATTTCAGGAGCTGCTCGCGCCCAAGAACAGGCGGCTACAGCCTTAAATGACCTGCAAAAAGCACCTGAAACCATAGTTTTAACAGCGGGCTCAAGCACCCTAACCATTGCCGCAATCGCCGCCACTGCCGCCCCTGCCACCACCACTTCCAACGCAGCGATCATCAACTTTGGCCCGGTCAGCCTCGTCAATGGCCGCGTCGCATTCTCAGACCGCTTTGTCAAACCCAACTATTCAGCCGATCTGAGCGACCTGACTGGCAAGCTCAGCGCCTTCTCATCCGTGGCCACGGGCGGTACGCCCAACATGGCTGACCTGGAGCTGCGGGGCAGGGCAGAAGGCACCGCGTCGCTGGAGATTCTGGGCAAGCTCAACCCGCTGGCCAAGCCGCTGGCGCTGGACATTACAGGCAAGGTGCGCGACCTCGAATTACCGCCGCTGTCGCCATACGCCATCAAGTATTCAGGCTACGGCATAACGCGCGGCAAGATGAGCGTTGACGTCAACTATCTGGTGCAGCCTGACGGCAAACTCAGCGCCAAAAACAAACTTGTGCTGAACCAGCTCAGCTTTGGCGACAAGGTCGAAGGCTCTACCGCCAGCCTGCCCGTCAAGCTGGCTGTGGCACTGCTGAGTGACCGCAACGGCGTGATTGACCTTGACCTGCCGATCAGCGGGTCATTGAACGACCCGCAATTCAGCCTTGGCCCGATCATCATCAAGGTCATCATCAATGTCATCGTCAAGGCGATCACTGCGCCTTTTAGCCTGCTGGCG
>JANYED010000099.1 GCA_025363315.1 Polaromonas sp. | reverse complement strand
GCGGGCGGTTTGAACCTGTTTGACAACCAAAGCTCTGGCGTTTTGACATCTGCCGTCTGGGCCGATGGCTTGGTTGACAACCCGCCGGGTCGAACGATTGCGTGCGGCGATGTGGTGCAGTTCATGCCATTTTCTTCATTGATATCCTGAAGGTTTTCAATATGCACATCACCGTGAAATATTTTGCGTCGGTACGCGAAGCCATTGGCCTGTCGGTTGAGCAGCGTGAAACAGCCGCTACCACCCTTGCGGGCCTGCGCGATGAGTTGTTGGCATGCGGCTCTGCGTATGCCTGCTTGGGGCGCGACAGAGCCGTGCGCATAGCACTCGGACAGGTGATGAGCGATGAGGCCGCGTTGCTTTCGCTAGGCTGCGAAGTTGCTTTTTTTCCCTGCAGTCGCGGGGGGCTGACATGACGGCTCGCGTTTTTATTCAGGCGCATGACTTCAAGCTCGACGACGAAATCCAGGCGCTGCGGCTTGCTGACAAACGGGTCGGCGCGATTTGCACTTTTGCCGACACCGTGCGTGACTGCAACGATGGGAAAAATGTCAGCAGCATGGCGCTAGAGCATTACTCCGGCATGACTGAAAAAGCCATTAAGGCCACTACTGTCAGTGCGTTTAAACGCTTTGAAATCTTGGGTGCCCGCGTTGTGCATCGGGTGGGGCTGCTCCAGCCACTCGACCAAGTCGTGTTGGTGGCAGTAATTTCAACTCACCGGGGTGAAAGCTTCAAGGCCTGCGAATTTTTGATGGACCACCTGAAAACCCAAGCGCCATTTTGGAAAAAAGTACAAACACCCAACGGGGCACGCTGGGTGGATGGACGCGTTACAGACGACAACGCCCTGGCACGGTGGGGCATTCAAGCCTGCAACGGTTGAAGCTGTGCCTGACATTTGGATCACTCAACGCCAGCCCTGGTGCCAACCTAACGACGGGTGATGCCAGCCCCAGCCTTGATTCGCGTGGTAACCCCATAGGTAGCCCGGTGCAGGTACTGCATAGGTCGGCGCGATGTACACCACACCAGGTGGCGCTACAAAAACCGGGCGGACAACAGCCGGTTGAACATACACAGGCCGCACGACTGGCGGTGCGATAACGCAGCCGCTCAGTGTGATGGAGCCAAAACATAGCAACGAAAAAAGTTTAAGTTTGTTCATGTTGACCCTCAGTTTTAAAAATGTCACATATAGATAACGTCGCAACATCTAATCCGATGACTGCTGAGCAAATGGTATTTGTAAATCTGCTGTCAACTGGAGTTGGACTTGACTCGTTTCCACGGACACCTTATCGTTAAATCAAGAAGGAGTCAGCAATGCCAAGACAGTACAACCCCAAGCCGCCGTATCCGGCGCAATTTCGCCAGCAATTGATCGAGCTGGCCAAAGAGTTTGGCTGCCATGAAACCAGCATCCTGAGGTGGATTCGAGCCACCAAAGGCCGTGATGCGTCGTCATTCGCCGCTGTCCAGCAGGCAGCGCCGCTAAACGCAGCCGAGCGCCAAGAGTTGGTCGAGCTGCGCCGCAAGCTACGCCAGGCTCTGTAGGAAAGGGACATACTTGCAAAGGCTTGCGACCACGGTTTGCAGGCAAAAGCGATAAGACGCCTACAACGTTTACGCGCTAATTGCAGCCAACCAGGCTGAACTACCCGTCCAAGCCATGTGCAAACACCTAAAAGTCGCGGACAGCGGTTACTACGACTGATATGGCCGCGTGCCTAGCAAACGGGAAGCCGCCAACGTCACACTGTTGGCGCAAATTAAAGCTTCACATGCCAAGAGTGATGCCACCTACGGCATGCCGCGCATCCGCGCAGAACTTGCCGATCAAGGCGTGTTGGCCAGCAGCAAACGAATCGCCAGCGTCGTGAGACTAGCAAGCATCCGTGGTGTCAGTCGCAGGCGTGGTTACGTGCTCACCACCACCCGCGACAAGCGTCAAAGGCCGGCCCCGATTTGGTCAAACGCAGTTTGTGGCTACCGACATCAACCAGCTTTGGGTGGCCGACATGACTTACGTGCCGACCTGGGCAGGCTTTCTTTACCTGGTAGTAGTCACGGATGTTTACAGCCGCAAGGTGGTGGGCTGGGCGTTTGGGGTGAATATGACGGCTGATTTGGTGATTGCCGCTTTGAACATGGCGTTGCTCACGCGCAAGCCTGAATCTGTAATTCATCACAGCGATCAAGGCAGCCAGGGCGTATTCAACCGGTCGTCGCAACACCTTTAGCCAAGGAGGTGTGTAGTGGTCTAATAAAAATAGACAGCCCGATAGGTTGTTAAAACCGAAATGGCACAAACCGTGAGC
>JANYED010000033.1 GCA_025363315.1 Polaromonas sp. | reverse complement strand
AGACATATCGGGCCTCGAAGGAGCGCCAGTCGGTGGTCTTCAGCACGATGGCCTGGAAGGCACAAACGCTCGCCGGAATCGCACTATCGCCAGTGCCAATCGCGGGCTTGCCGTCCTGGACGGCGCGCACCGCATCGAGCATCCGGCGTCGGAACTCGACAATCGCCAGGTCGCTCGCGCCCAGCCGCTCATGCGTCCGGTCGGCAATCGGCCCCATCGTCAGCCACATGGCAATGTCCTGATTGGGAAAGCCTGTGATGCCCGTGAAGTTGCCTGCCTTCATGGCGGCGCGGTCTTGCCAGAACATGTTGGTACGGTTGCGCAGCGGCCTGTAGGTGGTGTCCAGGTCTGGGCCGATTTGCTGACCCAAAAACTTGCGCCAGGTATCGGTATCAGGTGTTTGCGACGTATGACCCCAGGCCATGAAGTAAAACGCGGTGTGGGTGTCGTCCATCGGTACATTGATGTTGGCCACGTTGTACAGATTGTTGGGCGGTATCAGGGCGGTGGCGGGTGCCACAAAAACGGTGGAGCGCACATAGTCGTTCGCGGCGGCGTTGGTGATAGGGCGGCGAATGGCGGCATACCTGAAGCCATAGCAGCCGCGTTCAATCTGAATGCGCGGTGCCTTGTCTGTGGACGGGCGCAGCCACATGCTTTCTGTGGCCTTGGCGCTGTCTACCCGTGCCGGCACCATGTCGGACGAATGGAGGCTGGAGCTGTGCGCCGAGTCAATCGCGCCTTCAAGAATTTGCGCCCAGTTGCAGTCGATGATGACTTTGGCAATCGTGACCTGCGCATCGGCCGTCGGTGCCCAGGCGGGCGGCTCGAATGCAGGCAGCGTTTCAGGCGGGCCCATGTAAGCCCAGACAAAACCGCCCCACTCTTTGACGGGATACGCCAGATGTTTGGGCGGTGCAGCGTTGGTGCTGGAAATCGGAATCACAGGCTCCGACACGCGCTCGACGATATTGCCCTCGACATCCATCTTCCAGCCGTGGTAAAGGCAACGCAAACCGCAGTTCTCGTTGCGGCCAAAAACGAGTGACACGCGGCGATGCGGACAGTACTCGTCCATCACGCCGACACGGCCCTCCGTGTCTCTGAACACAACCAGGTCTTCACCAAACACCTGGGCTTTGACAGGCGTGCCGTCTGGCTCGCTGACCTCTTCTATCAGGCACACGGGCGTCCAGTGGCGTCGCATCAGCTGACCCATGGGTGCTTTGCCTTCCACACGGCACAGCAGATCGTTTTCTTCATGCGTCAACATGTTTTGTTTCTTTCAGCTTGCAAAATTAATTAAACACGATTATTCTTAGTTAGCTAAGAATATTCTTCTTATGGATACTTGTCAATACCGTTCAGGAAAGCCCCAATGATCGTTAACCCGAAGTTTGAGTATGTGTTTGTTGCCAGCCAGGAAGGCATCGCGCCCATTCTGGACATGATGCGAAGCCTCAAGTCCAAGGGGCACCAGCAGTTCAAGCTGATTTACTGCACACCAGATGCGGATTCAACGCCCTTCCTCGATGAACTGACAGGCGCTGAATTCAGCGCCCACGTGACACTGCACCACGACCAAGGCAACCCCGACAACGCGTTTGATTTTTGGCCCCTGTTTGAAACGCCCACCAAAGCCCAGGTGTACTGCTACGGTTCGCGCGACCTGATGGACGCGGTGGCAGACATGACCGGCCACTGGCCGGCGGGAGCGGTTCATTTTGAAAATACAGGCACCGGCGGCGTCAGCCACGCGGTCAACACAGCGTTTACCGTGCGGCTAAACAAGTCTGGCCGGGTCATACCAGTCGATGCTGACCAGTCGATTCTTCAAGCACTGCGTGCCTCGGGTCTGCAAGTGGCCAGTTCGTGCGAAAGCGGCACCTGCGGCTCGTGCCGCACCGGCTTGCTGGGCGGCCCCGTTGAGCACCGTGACCTGGTGCTGTCAGAGGACGAAAAAGCCAGCAACATCATGGTGTGTGTGTCTCGCGCCCTGCCCGGCTCCGTGTCGCCAGAACTGGTGCTGGACTTGTGATGCAGCCACTGCGCATCGGGGTGGTGGGCCTGGGCCGCGCTTTCACACTGATGCTGCCCACCTTTGTGCAGGACAGCCGCGTCA
>JANYED010000046.1 GCA_025363315.1 Polaromonas sp. | reverse complement strand
CGGCAATGCAACGGCAGGCCACTTTCACGGACCAGCGGCCGTCGGCACCAACGCCGGTGTTGCGCTTGGCTGGCCCAATCCAATTACCAATGGCATGGAAGGCAGCGCCACACTTACCGCCGCGCAGGCCGCCGACCTGATCGCTGGCAAGTGGTATGCCAATGTACACACGGCGGCCAACCCGGGCGGCGAGTTGCGTGGCCAGATGACGGTACGCAACTAATGCTATAAAATCAGGAGCTGTTCGTGCCCGAATTTATTGGGCTTCAGGCCTGATTTCTTGCTGAAATCAGGCCTTTTGCCATTCTGCGGCGATTGTTGGACACTGCAGTCCTTTTGAATGACATTTGCGACGTCACCGCTTTGCAAATGCATTAAAACCGTAAAATAGAATTTATTCAAACGCCAGCACTGCGCTGCTGCAGTCAGCCACCCCCCCCATGAACGCCCCAGTGGATGTCTCCTTCTTTGCCCGCGCCGCCAAGCCGCTGACCAGTTACCGCAAGTACTGGGCCGCGCGTTTTGGCACGGCCAAGTTTTTGCCCACGACCAGGGCAGAGATGGACGCGCTGGGTTGGGACAGTTGCGAAATCATCATCGTCACGGGCGACGCGTATGTAGACCACCCGAGCTTTGGCATGGCGGTGATTGGCCGCATGCTGGAAGCGCAGGGGTTCAGGGTCGGCATCATTGCCCAGCCCGACTGGCAAAGCGCTGAGCCGTTCAAAATTCTGGGTAAGCCCAATCTGTTTTGGGGCGTGACAGCAGGCAACATGGACAGCATGATCAACCGCTACACGGCTGACCACAAAATCCGTTCAGACGACGCCTACACCGCCGGCGACATTGGCGGCAAGCGCCCGGACCGCGCCGCGCTGGTGTATTGCCAGCGGGCGCGTGAGGCATTTAAAGACGTGCCGATTATTTTGGGCGGCATTGAAGGCAGCTTGCGTCGTATTGCGCACTATGACTACTGGTCAGACAAAGTGCGCCGCAGCGTGGTGGTCGACGCGAAATGCGATTTGCTGCTGTACGGCAATGCCGAGCGCGCGATTGTCGAGATTGCGCACCGCCTGGCCGCAAAAGAAACCATCGCGACGATGACCGATATTCGCGGCACCGCATTCATTCGCCGCTCTGGCGATGAAACCGCGCAGGGCTGGTTTGAGATTGATTCGACCAGCGTCGACGAGCCGGGCAGGGTAGAGGCGCATGTCAACCCGTATTTGATGGTGGCTGATGCTGCAAAAGAGCTGGGCGCGAGTTGTGCACGGGATGATGAGGCGAAGGCGGTAGCTGTACAGGCAGAGAAGACCTCGGGCTTACTCCGTCTCCCCCTGGGAGAGGGCAGGGGTCAGGGCGCGGCGAAGCCGCTGCGGTTCATGCCCAACCCAGCCTTGCCCCATAAGCAAGGCAAGATCAAAGTCCCGCCACGCGACCGCTCCGTCATCCGCCTGCCGTCGTACGAACAAGTCAAAAGTGACGCCGTGCTGTACGCCCACGCCAACCGCGTTCTGCACCTGGAAACCAATCCCGGCAACGCACGCGCGCTGGTGCAAGCGCATGGTGAAGGTGCCACGGCGCGCGACGTGTGGATCACCGCGCCACCCATTCCGCTGACCACCGCCGAGATGGACTACGTCTTCGATTTGCCTTACGCACGCAGCCCGCACCCGAGCTATGCTGACGAAAACGGCAGCCACGACCACAGTACAAAAATCCCGGCCTGGGAGATGATTCGCTTTAGCGTCAACATCATGCGCGGCTGCTTTGGCGGCTGCACGTTTTGTTCGATCACCGAGCATGAGGGCCGCATCATTCAAAGCCGGTCTGAAGACTCCGTCATTCGCGAGATTGAAGCGATTCGCGATTCGGTCAAAAGCTTTACTGGCACGATTTCAGACCTGGGCGGCCCAACGGCCAATATGTATCGCATCGGCTGCAAATCGCCTGAAATTGAAGCCGCCTGCCGCAAGCCGAGCTGCGTGTACCCCGGCATCTGCCAGAACCTGAATACCGACCACAACCCACTGATCAAAATGTACCGCCGCGCGCGCGCGCTCAAAGGTGTGAAAAAAATCCTGGTCAGCTCCGGCGTGCGGTACGACCTGGCGGTTGAAAGCCCTGAATACGTGAAAGAGCTCGTCAGCCACCACGTTGGCGGGTACTTGAAAATCGCGCCAGAACATACCGAGCAAGGGCCGCTGACCAAGATGATGAAGCCCGGCATCGGCAGTTATGACAAGTTCAAGCAGCTGTTTGAAAAGTACAGCCTTGAAGCCGGTAAAAAGCAGTTTTTGATCCCGTATTTCATCGCCGCGCACCCCGGCACCAGCGACGAAGACATGATGCATTTGGCCCAGTGGCTGAAGAAAAGTGGCTTCAGAGCCGACCAGGTACAAACCTTTTACCCATCGCCCATGGCGACCGCCACGGCGATGTACCACACCAACAAAAACCCGCTGCGCAAAATCACGCGCGACAGCGAAACAGTAGACATCGTGCGTGGTGAAAAGCGCCGTCGCCTGCACAAAGCCTTTTTACGCTACCACGACCCCAACAACTGGCCGTTGCTGCGCGAGGCGCTCAAGACCATGGGCCGGGCTGATTTGATTGGCAATGGCAAGCATCACTTGATACCGACGTTTCAACCGCTGGTGGATGGCACGTACCAGAGCGCGCGACGCAAGAACTCAACGTCGGTTTCCAAAACCAGTGCTGCAGCGTCACCTGTCAAGGGCCGCATATTGACACAACACACCGGATTGCCGCCGCGAGACAGCGGTTCGGGCAAGGTGGTCGGGAAGCCTCAAAAGTCGAAGTTCAGGCCGTAGATAGCTTGCTAGCCCAATAAATACGGGCGTTAGCAGCTATTCTATTGATAGCTAGCGTAACAACCACTCATGGTTTTCAGCAAGTATCCTGCGCCGTTGACGACGAGTCAAAAGCGAGGTTTTGACTCGCCTGCCGGCTTGCGTTTCGACAATGGCTGGGCCAGAAGGCCGCTGCGAATCTGTACTTTAAATGGGTAACTAGAGCCGCTGTGCAGAGCGCAAGCAGACTAAATCAGTGATGCAAGGACTGGAGCGGGTGAAGGGAATCGAACCCTCGTATGAAGCTTGGGAAGCTGCCGTTCTGCCATTGAACTACACCCGCATCGCGAATCTTGATTTTACAGGTTTTGAGCCATCACTTGCCCGACCTCGGCGCGCAATATATGGCATTCACGCGGCTTTAAAATAACTCAAGAAGAGTAATGGAAGTTATTTACTTGAAGGTGCGAGATGCAAGTACCTTCAGTTATAAAAATTCTGTAGAGACCTATCTATTGATTAAAAGATCTGCCAGCTTGCCACCCTCTTGAACATACGCAGTGACCCATCTTGGGGAAATTCCGCGCCCTGACCATGTTTTTGCTTCGTCAGCACTTCGGTATTTGGGGGGCACAGAGATTTTTGGCTTGGCAACGCTGTTAATTTGCTTTGCCGTTCGCTTTTCGCCATTTGGCAACTTGAGCGGCGATGCTTTGGATGCAAAACCCAAATCTTTCACGCCAATACCGTATGCCGAAATTTTCAATTTTATATCTTCGATAATGGCTTTTAATTCGCTTTTTCTTGCGGCTTCGGCTTGTTCTTCAAGGGCTTTGATTTGGGTTTTTAAATCAATATAGGAGGTTGCGACTGACATGCTTACGCCTTTATAGTTTATTGAAAGGATATGTTATCAAAGTATTAAATCAGTGCAAATGCTGAAGCTGGATTCTACAAATTAATAAGCACATTCAATCAAAGATATTTCATGGCCCTGCTTTGCTTTGTTTGAAGTACTTACTCTGTATTAGCAAAACGGCTGTTCCTTGTACTTCTTATGCGCCGTCAGGGGCGCAAATAGGCCCATCCATCGCTCTGTTTGGTCATAATTTCAGTGACACCTGCGGGCACGTAGCTGATGGCTGACTGCATGTCGTCTCGCGTCAGGTTTTGACCGCGCATGGTGTTTTCACAGGCAATCACTTTGACCTTGGCTTTCATCGCATCGGCCACGCGGGACGCGACAGGCGACTCGAGTTTCAACATGCCGATGCCAGGACCGTAAGCGACGACTTCAATGTCCACATTGGCAGCGCCTACGTCGTCTTGCAGATTTTTGGCATTGTTGAGTGCCAGGTTCCATTTGACTGGGTCGTTGTCACTGACCTGAATCACGATTTTTTGTCGTCTTTTAGGGCCTTTTTTGCCTGAATCGCCCTGTTCTTGGGCGCGAGCAGCTCCTAAAAAAGGAGCAACTAGTAGCACTGGCGTGATGACGCCGGCCTGTATGAAGAGTCTGCGGTTCATTTGTAAATTTTTAAATGACTCTTAAACGACTATTCAATGACTGCCGAATCATTTCTGAATGTCCCCAATGCACAGGTACTTCATCTCGATGTATTCGTCCATGCCGTGACTCGACCCTTCTCGGCCCAGGCCCGACTGCTTGACGCCACCAAACGGCACATGCTCGGTGGCGATCACGCCGACGTTAATGCCGACCATGCCGTATTCCAGTGCCTCGGCTACGCGGAAGATGCGGCCCACGTCGCGGCTGTAAAAGTAACTGGCCAGACCAAATTCGGTGTTGTTGGCGGCGTCGATGGCCTCTTGGTCAGCCTTGAACCTGAAGACCGGCGCAAACGGGCCAAAGGTTTCTTCTTTGGCGCACAGCATGTCGGCAGTCGCATCGCCAATTAGCGTGGGTTCAAAAAACTGGCCGTCCAGCTTGTGGCCGCCCGCCAGTAGTTTGCCGCCTTTGGCAAGCGCATCAGCTACGTGCTGGGCGACTTTGGCAACGGCTTTGTCTTCAATCAATGGGCCGGTGGTCACGCCGTCTGAAAAGCCGTTGCCGACTTTGAGGCCTTTGACTTT
>JANYED010000363.1 GCA_025363315.1 Polaromonas sp. | reverse complement strand
GATTGTGACGCACAACATGCAGCAGGCCGCGCGTTGCAGTGACTTCACGGCTTATATGTATTTGGGCGATCTGGTTGAATTTGGTGTCACCGAAGAGCTGTTTTTCAAGCCTAAACGCAAGGAAACCGAAGACTACATCACCGGCCGTTTCGGCTAAATCGATTTCTGAACGATTCGAAAGAAAATAAAATGCCTGATAAACATTTGTCCAGCCAGTTTGACAGTGAACTCAATGGCGTTTCTTCGCGTGTCATGGAGCTGGGCGGCCTGGTGGAGTCACAAATTCGCCTGGCAATTTATGCCTTGTCCCAGTTCAGCTCTGAGAGCGCAAACCAGGTCATTGAGGCTGAGAGTCGCGTGAACAGCATGGAAATTGACATAGACCGCGAACTGTCTTCCATCATTGCCCGTCGCCAGCCGACTGCCCGTGATTTGCGCTTGCTCATTGCCATTTCAAAAACCACGGCAAACCTGGAACGTGCTGGCGACGAGGCTGAAAAAATCGCCCGCATGGTCAAGTCGATCATTGAAAGCGGTGCGGCCCGCGCACTGCCATCGTCTGATCTTCGCGTGGCGGCTGAGCTGGCATCTGGCTTGCTGCGCAAAGCACTCGACGCTTTCGCCCGTCTGGACACGTCGGTGGCCTTGTCTATCCTCAAAGAGGATGATCTGATTGACCAGGAATTTGATGGCTTTGTCCGAAAGCTGATCACCTACATGATGGAAGACCCGAGGACGATTTCACCCAGCCTGGATTTGCTTTTTGTGGCCAAGGCCATTGAGCGCATTGGTGACCACGCCAAAAATATTGCGGAATTCATTATTTATATTGTCAAAGGCGAAGACGTCAGGCACACGCCCATGGCGAAAATTGAGTCAGCGGTGCAATAAGTGTCCAATAAATGAAATCCAGACCCAGAATTTTGGTGGTTGAAGACGAGCCGGCCATCGCAGAGCTGATTGCAGTTAACCTTCAACATGGTGGCTTTGAGGCTGTGGTGGCACAAGACAGCGTGACTGCGCAGCGTGCACTGGATGTGGCTCTTCCTGACGCCATCTTGCTGGACTGGATGCTGCCAGGGCAAAGTGGTTTGTCTTTGGCACGCCAGTGGCGCAAGCACGATCGCACCAAAGGCATTCCTATTTTGATGTTGACCGCACGCGGCGACGAGCCGGACAAGGTTGCTGGCCTGGACGCTGGTGCCGACGACTACATTACCAAACCATTTTCGACCCAGGAAATGTTGGCCCGTATCCGGGCGGTATTGCGCCGCAGATCACCCGAGTCTTCAAGTGACGCCGTTGCTGTTGGCGAGTTAGTCCTAGATGCGGATACACACCGTATTTGTTATAAAAACCAGGACCTGAGGTTAGGGCCGACCGAATTTAAATTACTTCACTATTTGATGAAGCACGTCGAACGCGTGCACAGCAGAAGTTCGCTACTGGACAAAGTCTGGGGTGACCATGTGTTCATTGAGGAGCGCACTGTTGATGTCCACATCAAGCGTTTGAGGGAGGCACTTGGGGATGCGGGTGCCATGGTTGAAACCGTGCGTGGTTCTGGCTACAGGTTGACGGTGCAGGCAGCAACCCCTGAGGCACAATCCGGCAGATGATCAACCGCTGGTTTTTGTTCGTTGTTGTTTTGGCGGTTGGCAGTGCGATTGGTTTTTGGGCCGCATACCTGGAGGGCCTGATTGCTGGTGGAGTATTGGCAGCCATCGCGTGGTTAGCTGTTGACAGCCTTTACGCGGTTCGGTTCATGGGGTGGCTGCGGCATGAACTGGGTAACGAGTCAACGGCAACTGTGGCTGAATTGATACCAGCGCTGCCGGGCATTTGGGGCTTGGCTACCGACCGTGTGCGAAGGTTGCTCGTTAAGCGCGATCGGCTGGTGAAGGACGGACAATCACGCCTCGAAGAATTTTTGGCCGCCATGCAGGCGTCGCCCAGTGGCGTGGTTCTGCTCGATGCACAAGACCGCATTGAATGGTGCAATCAGATGGCCACCCAGCACTTTGGATTTGATGCACAGCGGGATGTGTTGCAGCATGTGAGTAATCTGGTTCGGGCGCCTGCATTCAAGGCATACATGGCCAGCAATGATTTCTCGCACGATGTGGTTATTTCTGGTAGCGCCAGCACACCTGGCCGACCGGTAAACTTGTCGGTGCACATACACGCTTATGGCGCTGATCGAAAATTGCTGCTGTCGCGCGATATAACGGCGGTCGAGTTGGCCGAGGCCATGCGGCGGGATTTTGTGGCCAATGTCTCGCATGAGATTCGTACACCCCTGACGGTGTTGTCTGGCTTTATCGAAACATTGCAAACGCTGCCGCTGAAAGCGCCAGAGCGTGAGCGCTATCTTGCGCTGATGGCGCAGCAGTCTCAGCGTATGCAGACATTGGTCAGTGATCTGCTGACGTTGTCGCGGCTTGAAGGCAGCCCTCAGCCTGGCGGCAACGATTGGATAAGTACGCAGGGCATGCTGGCGAATTGCGAACAGGATGCACATGCATTGTCTGTTTTGGTGGCGCCGCATGGCCATGACATCGTTTTTGAGAAAGGCCAGCCAAGCACCGTCGCCGGCGTGCACAACGAGCTTTACAGCGCCATGTCGAATCTCGTCACAAATGCCGTGCGTTACACGCCCGATGCGGGTGCGATTCACGTGAGTTGGAAAATATTGAACGATGGACGGGGCGAGTTCAGGGTCAAAGACACCGGGCCAGGCATTGCGCCTGAGCACCTTCCCCGGCTGACGGAGCGGTTTTACCGCATCGACCGAAGCCGGTCACGGGAGACGGGTGGTACGGGCTTGGGTCTGGCCATCGTCAAGCATGTGGCGCAGCGTCACGGCGCGGAGCTCCACATTGAAAGTGTCTTGGGTCAGGGCTCCGTCTTTTCCATGACTTTCCCGGCAGTGCGAGTGCGCGCGGCTCAGGCGAGGTGATTTTTTACAGCGCCTGGGTTTGAGCTTTTGTGCACCGTCCGCCAAAGCACTGCCATAAAACTGACCGCTACCAGCCACAGCGCGATGGTGCTGACGGCCCAAAAGCTGGCAGGTACAGGCCGGGATGCCACGCCTGCTATACCTTCATAAGTCAGCAGGTAGCCGCCATACAAACCCAACCCCCACAGCAGTACGCCATAAATCACCAGCGGGGCAACCGTCACGCCGTAGCAACGCAGTAAAAATGCGCAAACCGCCTGTGTGCTGTCTGCCAGGTGGTATGCCGCCACCCATCCCAGAAGTGATGCTGCCATCGCGATGATGACAGGGTTGGTGGAGTACAAACTCGCGATGTAGCTGCTTGCTATCAAAAGCATAGCTGCTAGCGCCGCCGAAGTAAAGGCTGTGAGCCTTAAACCCAGCCAAACCACGCGTTTTGCCAGGTCGGCTTTGCCAGCGCCCAGCCAAAACGACACCCGCGCGCTGCAGGCGATGGCCGTAGACAGCGGTAGCGTGTACAAAACGGCTGCCATGCTGGCGGCGATTTGGTGGCTGGCAGACGCTGAAGTACCCAGCCGTGCAATGAACAAAGCCATCAGGGTGAAAGAGGTCACCTCTACCAAATAAGCCAGTCCACCGGGAAGTCCTAGCCGGGCGAAGTGGCCGATCACTGGCCAGTCCGGTGTTTCAATGGGCCGCCAGATGTGAAAAGGCTGATACACCGTCTGTGTGCGCAGCGTCACAAACGCCAGTAAGACCAGCAAGTAGTTCACCAACAGTGTGGCCCACGCGCAGCCGACGGCACCCATGGGTTCAAAACCCGCGCCTCCGGCTACCAGCCACATCGAAAGCGGAATTTTGATGCCCAGCGCGCCCACTTGCAGCCAAGTCACCAGCACAGGCTTGCCCAGCGACTGGTTGAAGGTGCTGTAAAGGCGAAACAAAATCGCTGGCGCAAAGGCAAACGCCAATACTGTCAGGTAGTTTTCAACTTCCGTCATCATGCTGGCCGGCACCTGCGCCCAGCGCAGTAAAGCTGCTGGAAACAACAGCGCGGCCATGCCCGTCAGTGTGATGAAACCGCACAAATACAAGCCTTGCCGGAGTGACCGGCCAATCGCCGAATGTTTGCCGGCTCCCAGCATTTCAGCCCAGACAGGCAGCAGTGCCTGCACGATGCCAATCAGCCCGACGTACACGCTGATGTAAATCGCCGAGCCTACCGACAGCGCGGCTAGCGCGGTATCGCTGTAACGGCCTGCAATCATGGTGTCGGCCACACCGAAGGCCATAACCGCGAGCTGGCCGACCAGCACCGTCGATGCGTGCCGGACGATGACCTTTAGTTCACTCAAGGAGTGAGCTGCTTTCTGGGTTTGATGTTGTTGCTGACGCTGCCTTGAGCCCGCTTAAAAAGCAGCACGTTTTCATTTTTATCAGCGGGGCGGCGCACTGTTGTTACCAGCGCCCAGTCGGGCAGATGGACGGTTTCGCCCAGGCTGGACTGAAAGTCGGTGTCCACAAGCAGGTAAGGGCACGCAGGGCGGGGCGTTGCCTGGCGAAGCCTCAACTGTCCGTGGTGTTGAAAAGCGGCTGCTTGCGCGGTGCTGATCCCGTAAATCTCAACGCAAGCTGTTTTGCCCACCAGTTTCGCCACCTGACGCGACAGGCTTGCATAGCTGCGCGCGTAGTCCAGCAGCGGCAGCCACAGGGTCATCAACAACAGCCAGCACAGCGTGGCACCGCCTGCAGGCAAGACCAGAGACTTCCAGACGGCGGCTTGGTGCCTGCCAGCCCGCCACTTGACTAGCCACGCCCACGCCGCTGTGGCCATCAGCGCGATTAAAAATGCCAGCCACGAAAAGCTGGGTTCAAAGCCAGGCGCCAGCTTGGCCACATTTGCGGCTGGCTGGCGCGGTACACCGGTTTGCATGGCAATCCACACCACCCAGATGATGATGCCGCAGCTGGTAAAAAACAGCAGCGTGAACCAGTCCACCAGCGACGCCACGCTGCGCTTGAGCGTGGGCAGCGCAAACGCCGCCAGCGCTGCCAGCGGCGGCAGGCTCAGCAGCAGGCTGCGGTCAGCGCCAGGCGTTGTCAGCGTGGCCATCACCGACATGGACGCAAACCACAGCGGCAGCGCAACATGGCGGCTGGCCAGCTGTCTGCGCCAGCGCCACAGGGTCCACAGCGCGAGCGGCCACGCTGGCCAGGTAAACCAGAGCAGCAATCGACCCAGCTTGCGCCAGTCGGTCCAGGTGCTTTGCACACCACTTCCCGGAAGATGAATGCGCCAGCGCCACACATCTAGGATGAACGCAAGCCAGGCCACGAAAAGCGTCATGCCGACGATCAGCATCACCCATTGCAGCGACTGCTTTTGCGACGCATCAGGCTCGCTGGTGCTGCCCCATCGGGCGTGTGTCCATTCCACCAGTGCACCGCCCAGTCCCAACAGTACCGCCAGGGTAGGGGCCCCGCTTAGGGCGAGTCCTGTCAAGCCTACCAGCAAGCCCAAAGAAGGCCCAAAAAGGGTGGTGGCGCGGCGGTACGGGCTGGCGGCCATGGCGTAAAACGCCAGAGCGGTAAAGCCCAGCTGCGCCAGTGCGGGCGTGGTTTCGTGTGACAGTTGCGCCAGGCCCAGGCTGGCAATGAGCGCCAGCACACCTGCGTCTGCAATGGCCCGCGCGTAGTCAGTTGGGCTGGCCTCACCACCAAAGGCAAAGGCCACAGGCTGCGCCTGGGGGCTGCGCGCCAGGTAGTAGGTGGCATACCAGGTGGCCAACAGGCTCAAAGCCAGCAGCAAAATAAAAGGAAGCCTTACGGCAAGGGCTGGGTCCAGAAACGGCAAGCCTTTGATAGCCAGTGCGCCCAACCAGTAGGGCACTAACGCATCAAAGCTGTTGGCCGTGCCAAGCAACTGTGGTGACAACCAATGACTGGCGTGCAGCGCCAGATCCTGCATCACGCCAAAAGCTGCGATGTCCTCGTTTTTCCAGGGGCTGCGTCCCAAAAAACCGGGCAGCACATATGCCACGCAAAACAGCAGCAGCGCAATGCGCGGGAGGCGGCGCACAGCTGACTGGGCAATGATGGCAGGTGATGGTTTGTTCAAAGCGGTGAAAACGTG
>JANYED010000336.1 GCA_025363315.1 Polaromonas sp. | reverse complement strand
GTGTGGCTGTGCTTAGCTTGCCGTACAAGAGCGACCAATCCACAGCTGTTTCTGCCCCGTTTTTGCTGGACACGAACAGCTGCTCAAACACCAACGTCACGCGGCGATTCAGGCGTTTGTTTTCAGAATCAATGAAGGTCTCCATCCTGGCGATGGCTTCGGGCGTGTCAGTGACCACAACAGTCTTCGCCTCGGGGTTGATGTCCACTGTCCCGGCGATGGTGCCCATCACCAGTAGCGTTGTTTTCATGCTGGCCAGCACGTCTGTGGCGGTGTTTTCGTAGGTGGTGTTGCTGGTGTCACCAAATCCAGAAGGGTTCACCACTTTCGTAGTGACCTTCTGAGCCAATGCTTTGATACGCAAGACTTTTGTCTCGATGCGAAAAATCTCGACAGTGCCGTTCGCCGTGACACGGTGAAAAACACCAAAGTGTGCATCAGCCAAATCCAAAAGGGTATTGAGTTCCATGTCCACCGGAGCCACGTTCAACACACCAGGCCCAGCACTGGCAGCTGTTGGTGTGGTTGTAGTTGCGCCACCCCTTTGAACAAACTTTTCTGCGGGCAAAAGTGCATCTGGTTTCACTCGCACCGGAACACCAATCAAAGAGGTGATGCATGAGGCAAGCCGGGGTAGCGTATAGGTAGATGGATTGCAGTCAGGCGATAGAGCCGTGATTTTGGTTCTACCCAAAGCATCTACAGAATTGCTCGACAAATTAAGCCGTTGGCGAAGAACAGCTGGCAACGTCATTTCCTTTGATAGTGGAATTGCTTTTCCTGCAAGCCACGGTGCGTTCACGTCCTGCGCAAAATCCTTTGTTGGGGACTTAGTGCTCTCGATTCGTGCTAGTGTGGTGTTTTTGTAGCGCAACACCGCCAATTCCGCATCGGAAGCTGTTTTCTTGACCTCACTGTTGGCGGTATAGGTTCCGCACCCAGCCAATGAGGCCACCACCGAAGCGACAAGCGTAAGACGGAGAATGTGTATTTTTTTCATAACTGCCTTAAATTGGTTTTACTCTTTTGAGCGCGAGCAAAGTTCAGTAGCGGGGATGACCCGCAGGACACGGTTGCTGTAAAAGCAGGGTTGAGCTGCTGTATCGGTCAACAGCGTGCTTTCAAGGAGACGACGAACGGCACTTTTGTAGTCCACCAACATCGTCTCTGAGCCGCCGACTGGAATGTCTTTGCCAACCGTCCAATGCTCTGGTTTAAACACCCAGCCTTCTTGTGTAGACCAGCGCGTGAGCACAGAGCGAAAATTGGCATCAGCCGGGGAAACAGCAAACCCAGCTTGGCGAACAGGCTCAGTTGTTGCGGCTGGCTGCGATGATGGGCTGCTGATGACAGTCTCACCTGGCGCGTACACCGAAATGTCCGGTAACTTAGGTTGCAAACGAGCTGGCCTTTGTGATGCGCTTAAACCCATTTGACCTGCTGGCATCGTTTGAGTTGCTTGAGCTGGCGCGGTCATTTGTGGCGGCTGTGGTGACGTAGGAGCTGCGCTTCTGCAAATAGCATCTGCCCTCTCCTGCCCAAGGGTGTTACGCCATGGAGATGTTGCCTCGGGTGCGCCAGTAGTCGAATTGGTCGTACAACCTACAGCCGTTGCAGCAAATGAATGCAGGGGTGTGCAAGCTGATGCAAAAATTGCGCAATAAAGGAGTGTTTTTTTCATATCAATTCTTTAAAACCTTAAAAGCTATCTTCAGGACAAGTGTGAACAATGAGGAAATGAATAACGTCAGATTTGGCGTGGATATTGACCGTGCATGCAATTAAGCGAAGCCACAGGTACAGAAGCATGAATCTGTAAGCAGTTTTCAGAAAGTGAGTTCAAAAATGAATTGGTCATTTCAAAATCACTTTTTTTGGATGACGATAGGATTGCCTGTCTGGTCAGACAAAACAATCCGTTTGAATACGCCACCGATAAAGAAATAGGAACCGCGCTCCTGGAGCTTGGATTCAGTCAGATCGGTGAATACATGTGTACTCAAGGCAACTCCTTTGTTGGGAATGACAAAGGTATTCACACCATCGTCCCAGGCAAAAGAGATGCTTTTTGGAACTGAATATTTCTGCCCATTGAAGGGCTGATCGGATGCACAGCCCGATAAACTCAAAGCGACAGCGCTGGTGAGTAAAAGCCAGAAGCGATGTGTCATTTGTACTCTTCCATCACAATTTCTTTAAATTTTGCTGCGATGGGTGAGTGATGGTAAGGCGGCCGACCCC
>JANYED010000309.1 GCA_025363315.1 Polaromonas sp. | reverse complement strand
GCCAGCGCTTGCCACATTCGCGTGGCTGATGACTCGACTTTTTATGCGTTGCCTGAAGGCTCGCGCGGTATTTTTGTTGGCGGTGGTGGTTCAGTGCGCATCCCCAAACTGATTGGCGTGGCCCGCATGACCGACATGATGTTGACTGGCCGCGTTTACAACGCGGTTGACGGTGAGCGCGTTGGCTTGGCGCAGTACTTAGTGCCAGCAGGTACTGCCTTCGACAAGGCCTTCGAGCTGGCCGAGCGCATCGCGCAAAACGCGCCGCTGACCAACTATGCGCTGATGCACGCGTTGCCGCGCATTGCCGAGCAGCCCGCCGACCAGGGCTTTTTTACCGAAGCCTTGATGTCTGCCATCGCCCAAAGTGCCCCCGAGGCTAAAAGCCGCGTTAAAGCGTTTTTAGATGGCAAGGCGGCCAAGGTTAAAAAAGACTGACGGCGCAGCAACGTGACGGCCCCCAAATTTCGCCCCCTGACCTTTGGCGTGACGGGTGCTGCCTTGCGCAGCGGGCAAGACGGCATCCAGTACTTTACCGCCGAGCAGGCGCTCAGCGACTTCCCGGCGCGCATCACTGACCGCTTGCAGCATTGGGCACACACTGCGCCCGAACGCAGCTTCATGGCCAAGCGCGAAAAGTTGCAGGACGATCAAACACCTGGGGGCGTGCGTAATACAGGCGACTGGCAACACATCAGCTACGCCCAGGCGTGGGCCAGTGCCAGGTGCATAGCGCAGGCGCTCATCAACCGCGGCTTGAGCTCTGAGAGGCCAGTTGCCATCCTGTCTGAAAATGATCTCAATCACGCTCTGCTGGCACTCGGCTGCATGGTGGCGGGCATCCCTTTTGTACCAGTGTCGCCACCGTATTCGCTGGTCAGCCAGGACTTTGACAAGCTGCGCCATGTGCTCAAAACCACCACGCCGGGCCTGGTGTTTGCGGCCGATGGTGCGCGCTACACCAAGGCAATTCAAGCGGCTGTTGCTACTGATATTGAAGTTGTGCTTGGCGTGGGGCAGATAGGTGGCCGCGCCACTACCGCCTTTGCCGACCTGCTGGCCATGCCAGCGACTGCGGCTGTGGATGCGGCGATGCAAGCCACCGGCCCAGACACGATCGTCAAATTTTTATTCACCAGCGGCTCCACCAAGCTGCCCAAGGCCGTCATCAACACGCAGCGCATGATCTGCGCGAATCAGCAGCAAATGGCGCAGTCCATGCCAGTGCTGGCTGACGCAAACCAGCCGCCTGTACTGGTGGACTGGCTGCCATGGAGTCACACCTTTGGCGGCAACCACAACTTTGGTTTGGTGCTGTTTCATGGCGGCACGATGTACATCGACGATGGCAAACCCACACCGGCACTAATGGCGCAAACACTGCGCAACCTGCGCGAAATCGCGCCCACGGTGTACTTCAATGTGCCAACAGGCTTTGAAGCGATTGCAGACGCGATGCAGACCGACGACGAACTGCGCCGCAAGCTGCTGAGCCGCGTGAAAATGTTTTTCTATGCAGGGGCGGCGCTGGCTCAACCGGTCTGGGACAGCCTGTATGCATCAGCTGAGCGTGAGGTCAGCGAGCGCATCGTGATCACGACCGGCCTGGGCATGACCGAATCAGGCCCATTTGGTTTGTTTGTGACCAGCCCGAACGTGAAAGCCGGCGATCTCGGGCTGCCGACACCGGGCATGACGCTCAAGCTCGTTCCCACCGGCGGCAAAACCGAGGTGCGCTACAAAGGGCCGAACATCACGCCCGGCTACTGGCGGGCACCACTTGAAACGGCGGACGCTTTCGACGACGAAGGCTATTTCTGCACCGGTGACGCCGTCAAGTGGATTGATGCCAACAACCTTCATGCGGGCCTGAGCTTTGACGGGCGCATTGCCGAAGACTTCAAACTCGCAACCGGGACGTTTGTCAGCGTTGGCCCGCTGCGCGCCAAAATCATTGCAGCTGGTGCCCCCTATGTGCAAGACGTGGTGCTGACCGGCCTCAACCTGAAAGAAGTGGGTGCGCTTGTGATTCCCACCGCAGCGGCGCGCGCGCTGCCAGTCGAAGCTGTAGCCGCGCACTTTCAACACCTGGTCAACGAGCTGGCGAAAACCGCCACTGGCAGCGCCAACCGCATCGCGCGGCTGCACGTCATGCACGAACCACCGTCGATTGACAAAGGCGAAGTGACCGACAAGGGCTCTGTCAACCAGCGCGCGGTGTTGACGCACCGCGCAGCATTGGTTGACGCGCTGCACCAGGATGCTGTGCGACCGATTTTTAAACCCCATTCCAGTTAAGAAACCGACATGAAACAAAAAGGCTTTGTCTCCGAATTTAATGACGTGTGGATGCTGGATGGCATGCGCACGCCGATGGTGGATTACTGCGGCGCTTTAGGCCATGTGTCGCCCACCGACATGGGCATCAAAGCCGCTCGTGCAGTGCTCGCGAAAGCGGGCGTACCGCCTGAGCATATTGAAAGCGTGATTGCTGGCAACATGGCCCCCGGCGACTTTGACCAGTTCATGCTGCCGCGTCACATTGGTCTGTATGCAGGCGTACCAGTGGACGTGCCCGCCATCATGGTGCAGCGCATTTGCGGCACGGGTTTTGAGTTGTTCCGGCAAGCTGGCGAGCAAATCCAAAGCGGCGCAGCCGGTGTAGCCCTAGTCGTTGGCACCGAGAGCATGACGCGCAACCCGATTGCGGCGTTTGACCACCGCACCGGCTTCAAGCTGGGCGCCCCTGTGGGTTTTAAAGACTTCATGTGGGAGGCGCTCATCGACCCGGCGCCTGGCATCAACATGATTCAAACGGCCGAGAATCTGGCCGAACAGTACGGCATCACGCGCGCCGAAGTTGATGCTTTTGCGTCCAGCTCATTTGCCAAGGCGGTCGCCGCGCAAGAGAGGGGTTTTCATTCAGGCGAGATTATCCCGGTCGTCACCGAAAAGTTTGAGCTGCCCGGCTATGCATCGCGCGGCATTCGGCTGCAAAGCAAGGTCACAGAGGTGGCGCTTGACACCCACGCTAGAGTTTCCCCCGTCGAGGTGCTCGCCAAGCTGCGGCCCGTGTATGAAGGTGGTGTGCAAACCGGCGGCAACAGCGCGGCACTGGTCGATGCGGCGGCAGCCAGTATCGTGGCGTCGGGTAACTATGTCAGGGCCCAAGCGAAAAAGCCTCTGGCGCGCCTGGTGGCAGCCGCCGCAGTTGGCGTGCCGCCTGAGATCATGGGCATCGGTCCGGCCCCGGCGATTCGCCTGCTTTTGGCACGCACGGGTTTGAAGCTCGACGACATTGGCTGCTTTGAAATCAACGAAGCGCAAGGCGCGCAAACCCTGGCAGTTGCCAAAGAGCTGGGCTTGGACATGACCAAACTTAATGTGAATGGCGGCGCTATTGCACTCGGCCACCCGCTGGCGGCCACTGGCGTGCGGCTGACGGTGACGCTGGCACGGCAAATGCAGGCCAGCGGTGTGCGCTACGGCATATCATCAGCCTGCGTGGGTGGTGGGCAGGGCATGGCTCTGCTGCTGGAGAACCCGAGACACACATGACCGGGGCTTAATAAGCGTCGAGAAGTCATGGAGATCGGTAAAAAGTGTTGTTTAGGCACTAAATAGGCCTGTAACCCGATAGATTCGGATGTGAGTAGCTCCTTAAATAATAGCAATTAACCCTGCGAAACGACCATGAACAAGACGGTGATGAATAAAACAGCGGCGAATAGAACAGTGGTCTTTGAGGTGGAGGTTATGTTTGGCGACTGCGACCCCGCAGGCATCGTGTTTTTCCCGAACTTTTCAAAGTGGATGGACGCGTCGTCGCTGAATTTTTTTGTCCAGTGCGGCGTACCCACTTGGCGCGAGCTGGTCAAAACCACTGGCATCATCGGCACGCCGCTGCTCGAGATTCACACCCGCTTCGTTCAGCCCGCCACCTACGGCCAGCGCCTGCAAATTCACACCAGCGTGCAGGAATGGCGCGGCAAGACGCTGGTTCAAAAACACGTTGTCATGCGCGGTGACACGCTGATCTGCGAGGGCCTGGAAACCCGCGCATTCTGCATCCGCCACCCTGACGATCCTGACCGCATCAAAGCCGTTGCTGTGCCTGAAAACATCAAGGCGCTGTGCCGTTAGTTATGCCTGTTGTTTTGGCGATGCGAAAAACACCGGCAGGCAGCGTCGATCAGGTCGACACCAGCTATCTCGAAACGCTGCTGGGCTACAACGCCCGGCGCGTGTCGCTGACGGTGATAGAGCTTTTTACCCAGCGCATGGCCGCTTACGACTTGAGCCCGGTGGACTTTTCCATCCTGTCGCTGGTCGTGCACAACCCGGGCATCACCTCCCGCCAGATATGCGGCGCCCTGGCCTTGCTTCCGCCTAACCTAGTCGGCAAAATCAGCATCATGGAAAAACGCAATCTGCTGGCGCGCCGGTCGCACCCTGATGACGGGCGGGCCATTGGTTTGCACCTGACGGATGTAGGCGAACGGTTGATGCTGAAGGCAGAAAAAACCGCCACGGCGCTAGAGCATGAGGCTACCAGCCGCTTGAGCGCCGCCGAAAAAAAGACGCTGCTCAAGTTGCTACAAAAGCTATATCTTTAGTAGCTGTTTGCGCCCGTACTTATTGGGCTGCAGGCTGATGATGACATCAAGTACATACTGGCAGACGTAAAGGAAGCAGGGCAGCGCTTCGTGGTTCGTAGCCGGGGGTGTTTTATTTCGGTACTTTACCGGTCACGCCCATCACGTAGTAATCCATTTTTTGCATGTCAGCCACAGACATCGTGCCTCCCGCGGCCACCCTGTCTTTGTTTTCGTTGTCTTTGATCGGGCCATTGAACGGCATGGCTTTACCGGCTTTCAAGTCAGCCTCCAGTTTGGCGACTTTGTCTTTGACGTCCTTGGGCACGGCCGCATTCAACGGCGCAATCTGAATGAAGCCGTCGTTGTACGAGCCCCAGGTGTCTGAGCTTTTCCACTTTCCGGCCAGCACGTCACCCACCGTCTTGGTGTAGTACGGCCCCCAGTTGTGCACGACCGCAGACAGCTGGCCTTTGGGCGCCAGTTTGGCCATGTTGGACTGGTAGCCAAACGAATACTTGCCCTTGGCTTCAGCTTCTACCACCACGGCGGTCGAATTGGTGTGGTTCGTCAGCACATCCGCGCCAAGGTTGATCAGTGAGGTAGTGGCCTGGGTTTCTTTGCCGGGGTCAAACCACGAGTTAACCCACACCACTTTGACCTCTGCCTTGGGGTTGACGCTGCGCATGCCGACGGTGAAAGCATTAATGCCTTGCAGGACTTCAGGGATAGGAAAAGCCGCCACATAACCGGCGACGCCAGATTTGGACATATAGCCCGCCGTCACGCCCAGCAGGTAGCGTGCTTCGTAAAACCTGGCGCTGTAGCTGGCCACGTTGTCGGCTTGCTTGTAGCCGGTGCCGTTGGCAAAAATAACTTTCGGAAATTCTTTGGCCACCCGCAGCGTGGGCTCCATGTAGCCGAAACTGGGGGTAAAAATCAGCTGGTTGCCGTTTTGCGCCAGCTGGCGAATCACGCGTTCGGCGTCTGGGCCTTCGGGCACGTTTTCGATGTATTCCACCTTCACTTTATTGCCGAAGGCTTTTTCCATCGCCTGAATGCCGCTGTGGTGCTGGAAATTCCAGCCCAAATCAGAAATCGGCGTGTTGTACAGCACCCCGATTTTGAGCGGCGCGGGCATTTGCGTTTGCGCATGCACTTGGGCTGTAAGTGCGCTCCATGCAGCCAGCGCGAACAGCGCGCGACGGGTGTATGAGCTATTGGTTTGATTCAAGTTTTTTAAAAACATAAGCGCCTTTTTAAGTTAAAAAACAACAAGTAAACGAAACAAAACAACAGAGCCGGCGTCACGCCCAGCCAAGGGCGGCCAGGTCCTGCGCGTCCAGCGCATCTGGTACGCCGCTGGTGATCAGCTTGGCAAAGTCTTCATCAGGCACCATGGTGGTCAGGCAATACAAGCGCGTGGCCCCCAGGTTGCGTACCGCGTGCGCGTGGCCGGGCCGCAGCAGCAGCACTGAGCCAGGCTTGATGGACAGCTTGGCGTCGCCCAGCGATGCCTCACCATGCCCATACAACACCACAAATACTTCGTCGGCGGCGCGGTGCTGGTTGGGCGGCGTGAAACCGCCGACATCAAAAATCTCCAGCACCTGAACAAAACCGGTTTTTTCAAGCAGCGGGTTGACCAGCATGACGAACTTGTTGGTCTCGTCCGCAGCAATGCGAAACACGGGGCAATCACGTGATTCCAGCAGGGTGTGCGCAGCAACAGTCATGTCAAAAGTCCAGTTGATAAGGCCGTGAAGCCAAAGCACTGGCGCACGTTGTACAGCGTGCTGTCCCAGCAAAAAGAGGGCGACGTGGTGGCGCTGCAGTCCTGCAGCAGCACGCAGTCGTAGCCTGAAAAATTCGCATCCATCAACGTGGCCAGCACGCACTGGTCAGCGTTCACGCCCGCAAAAAGGATGGTCTGGATGTCCAGGTTGCGCAGAACTGAATCCAGGCATGTGTCCTGAAAGCCGCTCATCCGGTATTTGTCGATGCTAATGTCTGTAGGTGCCTTGACCAGTTCGTTGACCACCGCCGCGCCCCATGACCCGGCCTGCAACATATGGTTTTGCGATGCGTCGCAGGGGGCGCCGGGCAGCACGTCACCCAGCCCTACCGACTGCCCATCACCGTTATAAACATGCAGCGCAGAAGGGCTCAAATTGAGCTTGTCGGGCCGGTTGCCCCAGTTGAGCCACAGCACGGGTACACGCAAGCTCCGCAGCGTGGGCAGCACAGCTTGCAGCGGCTTGATGGGCTGGCGTGCAGGCGCAACATCTACCCCGATAGACGCCAGCCAGCCTTGCGGATGACAAAAATCGTTTTGCATGTCAATCACTATCAATGCGGTGCGCGCCAGGTCAATGACAATATTTTGCGGCAGCGCAGGCAAAGCTAGCGGCCTGGCCGTGCGGTTAACGCGCACCAGATCGCACTGCGCGGCATTGACTTGCCACTGGTTACGGTGGCTTGAGCCAAGCGGCAAGCGGGTGTTTGTCATGTCATGCACGGTTTGGCAGCCCAAAAAAAGTAGTTCCCGCCACATAAGCGCTGCCGGGGGACATGTCGGGCGGCGCACCGCTTTCCAGCGTGCCTTCAAACGTCAGTTCCATCTGCACGCCGCTCGGGTCATACACAAAAAGTTGCCACAGGCTGGTGCCGGGCACCAAAAATTCGCGCCACGGCAAGTCGTGTGCCGCAAAGCGGGCCCGAAACGCGTGAAAGCCGCCACATGCCAACGAAATATGGTCAATTGCTGCACTGCCGGAAGGCACTGCGCCCGTGTTGCCAAGCGCCGGGCCGCCCGCGTACAGGTGCACGATGGCGCTGCCCCCCAGGCCGGGGCAACTCAGCCACGCACCGGGATAGCCAAAGTTGGGGCGGGCAACTTCTTTCATTCCCAGCACGCCTTTGTAAAATGCCAGGCTGCTTTCAAGGCTTGCGGTTTTCACCGCGATGTGAAACAGGCCGTTGACCACTGCGCTCATGGATCAAACATCCATCCAGCTGACATGCGCCGACACCACGCGCCAACCGTCCGCAAAAGGCGAGTCAAACTTGACCCAGGTCTGCGACTGACGGCCCACGCGCGGCTCGCCCGCCCGGCTAAAAGTGATGTTGGCCACGCCCATGTGGCTGCCAAAGGTCACGATGTGGCAATCCAGAATGTCGCGGCTCAAGCCCGCGCTGGGCCTGGCGGCGCGAAACGCCTTGATGTCATCGTAGCCATTGAGGTTTTCTTTGGCGCCGTAGCGCAGCGTATGCGGGTTGTTCCAGAAAAGAGCGTCCAGCACGTCCACCTTGTTGTGTACCAAGGCGTCTTCGTACACATCGAAAGCGTGGCGTAATTCAGCCAGCGCGTGCGGCAGGTTGGTTTGAACGTCCGCCATTGGGTCTGCTGTAGCAGTGGTCAAGGGCATGTCTCCAGTAGTGGGTGATAAAAGTCTGTGCCGTTAAAGTCTACGCTCGGCAAGCGGCGGCAAAAAGGCATCGGTATAAACGTTGGCTGGCGTCAGTTTGGGGGGCAGGCTGTAAGCGTCTTCTATTGTGCGAATCACGCGCACGAGGCGTGCCGGGTCCACCACAGACAAACCGTTTTGTTTTGCATAATCAGAGATCACCATGCGCTCGTAGCTGATGGCCTGACGCTCTGTCTCAATCGCCACGTCGGTGAGCGGCTCGATTTTTTTCAGCACCGTGATGCTCTCGGCGCGGTTGTTGTTGGCATACACCAGCGACTTGAACAGCGCTTTCAGTGCATTGCGAACCAGCGCTGGGTTAGCCGCCAAAAATTTGCGCGTCGTTAAAAAACAGTAGCCATACAGGTCCACGTTGAAGTCGCGGTACATCAGGATGCGCTGCTGCGGCAGGTCCATGCCAATGTTTTTGAGCGACATGCTGGTAGAGGTGACCGCACCCGTGATGCCATCTGCCCGCTTTTGCACCAGCATCGGTTCGCGCAGGTCGGAGGTGACGGTCATCCAGTTGATTTTGGCCATGTCAACGCCGTTAGCTTTGGCAAACGCCGGGAACAGTTGGCGGCCACCGTCTGTTTCTGGTGCGGCCAGCGTCTTGCCCTCAAAGTCTTTGGGCGTTTTGATCGGGCTGTCTGAACGCACGGTGACGCCCATCAGCGACTTGTCGCCCCATATTGCGACGGCAATCAAATCGGATTCCGGGTTTTGTGCCATGAACTTGATGATCGGCCCAATGTCGCCCTGACCCATGTCGTATGTGCCTGCTGCGATGTCGGTGGGCACGCGGCCCGAGCCAAAGCCCCGGTCAATCGTGATGTCGATACCCACGTCGCGGAAAAAGCCTTTTTCTTTGCCTAGGTCGGTGTAGGCATTTGGCCCTTGGCGCGCCCAGTCGAGTGTGAACTTGAGCTTGGCCAGCGGCGGTGTTTGGGCCACAGTGGGCAGGGCGGCAGTAGCGACGACAGTGGTCGTTGCGGCCAAAACATGGCGACGTGAAATCATCAACATACTCCTTTAAGTGAACAAACCAAATTACGTTCGGCCGCGCGTGGCCCAGCCAGTCACGCGGTTTTCAACAATGCGGGCCAGCACATACATGCTCACGCCCATCACAGCCGTCACCACCAGACCAGAAAACACCAGCGGCACATCAAAGCGTGAACTGGCCAGCATGATGAGGTGACCAATGCCGTTGTTGGCACCCACGGTTTCACTGACGATGGAGCCGACAAATGCAAAGGTGATGGCAATCTTGAGTGACGCAAAAAAATAGGGCATGGCGCGCGGTATGCCAATTTTTTTAACTATATCGAGTGGCTTCGCACCCAGAGCGCGGAGCACGTCGCGCAGCTCTGGCTCGACAGTTGCAATGCCGGTTGACACGTTGACAGCGATAGGGAAAAACGCGATCAAAAACGATGTCAGGATGGCGGGCAGGGTGCCGATGCCGAACCACAAGACCAAAATCGGCACGATGGCTACTTTCGGCACTGACTCGAAGGCGATCATCAG
>JANYED010000282.1 GCA_025363315.1 Polaromonas sp. | reverse complement strand
CTCAGGAAAGCCGACAACCTTCCGGGCGTCCTGAGACCTGCCGGCTCTGTCACTTCTTTGCTTTCATCTGAGTCTTGATGTCTTCAACCGTCAGCGATACCGTCTCCAGCTTGACCACGTCATAGCCTGCATCCTTGATCTCGGCAGTGATTTTCTTGCCGTCCAGCATCTGCCCGTCTTTGGCTTCCACCGCCACAACTTTCCTTTTCAGGTCGACAAACACAGCTTTGGTTTCAGGCATTTTCAGCAAGGTTTTCTCTATGCCCTGTGCGCAAAATGCACACACCATGCCATTAACGGTGGCCTTCACGGTTTCAACTGCAAATACTGAAGTAAAAGTGCCTGAAGCCAAACCAAACAGGGCGCAAGCAGCTATTGAATTTGTAGTGAATAAAGATTTCATGAATTTCCCCAAAAGTTAAAAAATATACATAAAGTTAAACCGCGCCCGCTTCATGTTGTTCACGCCGAATTCCACAAAATAGCGATTGTGAATCAGCCGCAACATAGGTGTGATCTCGGTTTTGTCAGACAGGCTACGCATGCGCCGCGCCTCCACAATCAGCCAAGGCTGGGTTTCTTCGTAGTCAACTTCGTAAAACGAAAAGCCTGTGCGCGCCGATACAAAGTCGTGGTTGATGCCCTTACCACCCAAGTTTTCGCGATAAAGCCTTGCTGTAGCCGACTCATAAAACCGGGTGGTTTCATAGTCCGCCGACACGCCTGGCGCTAGCATGGTTTTGCTGCCGTTGAAGTTGCTTCCTGTCAACTGACCCGCGCCTGCGACAAACCAGAAATTTGTCTGTGAATGCTCGCCATTGATCCGGTGCAAAAGTCGGGTGTAGGTCAGCTCGCTGAATTGACGGGTCAGCTTTTTGTCGTCTGACCGCATCAGCACAACGCCCCCACCGAAAGCATCGCGCGGAGTGACGGCGTGGTTCACCCAGGCTTCTTGCCAGTTGGGTGAAAAGTCACCCATGGCCATCGTGCTGCCATTGAATCCCATCGGGCCTGCATGGGCCAACACACTGGTCAGCAAGGCAGCTGCTGCTAAAAATTGTTTCATCACATTCCTTCAGGCTTGGGCGATGCATTGATCGCCTTCAAAAATGTTGTTTGCTGACTGCCAGCAGACGCACTTCGGGCTTGAAGGTCAGGAAATCGGTGGTTTGAGGTCTGAAGCTTTGACTGCGCTGCTAAAGCGCATGTCAAACGCAGAGAGTAATGAATGTTGCAGTGCGCGGCTTGCCGACCACTGCACCTTTGCCACGCTGGTAACTGCCAGGCACAGCTCGCATGTATCGCAGCTGCTGCAATGCGTGACAGCATCGCCAGCAACAACGTCTGCGGCTGGCTGTGAATGCATGGCGCAGTCAGCAGGCATAGAAAGGGCCATCGGTACAAACACAGCCACAGGAGCGAGTGTCTGGCTTGCAGGCAGCGGCGTTTGTTCGGGGTTTACTGTGCCGGATTCCGGATTCAGCTCGCTGGCGGCAAGATCCAGCACTGGGGTTGTGACCATGTTGACTGACATGTCAGCTGCAATCTTCATTGCCATATTTGTTGTCATCTCTATTGCCATGACGTTGCCAGCCCAACCGCGCAAAGGCAGCAAGACAACCAACACAAACACGAACGAAAAACGCAAACAGCGGTGCATAGAGTACTGATTAGCAAAAAATCAAAAGGTTCAATGTCAACCGTGAATTAACGGCGCATTTCCTGACACTTGTGCACGTTTTCGCGGCGCAAGATAAGGTTTAAAGTTTCAGTTTTTCAAATTTAACCCAAAGGGCCTTGCATCATGACAATTTTAAATTCAATAGCTTTTGCCAAGTTGTCGCGCACAACTTTAATTGCGGCCGCCCTCGCGTTGCCAGCAATGGGTGCATTTTCCCAGCCAGCTGCGCCCACGCAAATGCCGGCTGAAGTTGTCAAACCTGTACCTGGTGCGAGCATAGCCAAGCCGGGGATGGACATGAAGCGCGGCACGACAAACATGGGTGCGGGTGCAACGATGGGCGCGGGCGGGGGCACGGACATGAAGCCCATGATGACTGACATGCACGACAAAATGATGGGAGTGAAGTCCAGTGGCAATCCAGATGTTGACTTTGCAATGATGATGTTGATGCACCACGAAGGTGCTATCACCATGGCTGAAGCAGAGCTGAAGAATGGCAAAAATGCGCAAATGCGGGCAATGGCCAAGGACATCATTCGTGCGCAGAAAAAAGAGATAGCTGTTTTTGACAAGTTTCTGGCCAAAAATGGCGACGCCAGCATGATGATGGGCGGCCCCCCAAAGCAAATCAACAAGTAAAGCGACGCACCGTACATGCGTTTACGGTTTGATTTGCTGCGCAGTGAAGATGTGTTGATCCCGATTGACACGCCATCAATGGCTTTCATCAATTGTCACTGGTGGTCGCAATAGCTGTTGCACCTAAAAAGTGATTAAAAAAATGACGCGGCACACATGGCGGTACATCATGAAAGTAGTTTGTTTTTTCGCGCAACTATCCGGGCAACAAGACAAACGTTTTTCGCGCTAAATCTTTCACCACCAAGACACAGGATAGACATTTAATTTCTAGTTATTTACGCGACGGCTGCGGGATGGCTGAACCGTATTTAGCAATTTTTGATCTTCATTTACTCTCCAAAAGGAAGTCAATATGTACTACGAAAACATGATGGGAATGCATGCCATTTGGTGGGTGTTCTGGATAGGCTTGGTTGCCACCATGCTGTTTTGGGGCAATGGCAGTTCTGCAAGCCGACGCAAACCGCGTGAGACACCACACGAAGCGCTGCGCCGCCGATTGGCGAGCGGGGAAGTCAGCACAGATGAGTATGAAAAACGCAAAGCGCTTTTAGACCGCGACAGCACGCCTGTATCTGCTTGATTTTTACAACCCAAACCAAAGTTCACCATGAATACCATTTATCTCGAAGTTCAAGGCATGCGTTGCGGTGGCTGCGTGAAGAGCGTTACTGCAGCTCTTACCCGATTGCCGGGCGTCAGAACTGTCGATGTAGATCTGCAAGCCGGTCGAGTTACGGTCAGCGGAGATCTGCCGCAAGGTGGCGACCCGCTGGTACTGGCATCGACAACTGCAGGCTATTCGGCTAAATTGACTTCTGCAACAACGGCCCAGTTACCGCCAGTGAAAAAAGCTGGTGGATGCTGTGGCTAAACCTGCAACAGTTCCTTCAGATACTGCTCTGCAGGCGCTGGAGGATCTGGTTTGCGGCATGACCGTGACCGAGCAGTCTGCAAACCACACTGAGCATGATGGGACGCGCTATTACTTTTGTAGCGCTGGTTGCAAGACTAAATTTAACGCTCATCCGGCCGAGTACACAGCGGCCAGGCAAACAGACCTTCATAAAATGTCGCCACCGGCATTGGCGGCAGCACATTTGAGTGTGGCAGGCACGGTTTATACCTGCCCCATGCATCCAGAAATACGGCAAGACAAGTCCGGTAACTGCCCCATTTGCGGTATGACGCTAGAGCCGTTGATTCCCGAGCTTGAAGAAGGTGAAAACAAGGAGCTGATTGATTTTCGGCACCGTTTTTGGTGGACTCTTCCGCTGACGGTGGTGGTTGCCACGCTGGCCATGGTGGGGCACAGGCTGGAGCTGTTCAGCATGGCCACGCAAAGTTGGGTGGAATTTGTGCTGTCGCTGCCAGTGGTGGTGTGGGCAGGTGCGCCATTTTTCAGGCGTGGCTGGCAGTCAGTTAGCAACCGCAGCCCTAACATGTGGACATTGATCAGTCTGGGTACCGGCGCTGCATTTATTTACAGCGTGGTGGCGTTGCTGTTCCCGCAGGTTTTTCCGGATTCGTTTATTTCAATGGGGCGGATGGCGGTGTACTTTGAGGCAGCGGTGGTCATCATTTCGTTGACGCTGCTGGGGCAGTTGCTTGAACTGAAAGCCCGCTCGCAAACTTCAGCAGCCATCAAATCCTTGCTGGGCCTGTCACCCAAAACAGCGAGGCGAATTGGCACTGATGGCAAGGAAGAAGACATACCGTTGAGCAACGTGCACGTGGGTGACATGCTACGCGTGCGTCCAGGTGAAAAGGTGCCGGTCGATGGCGTGGTGACGGAAGGCAGCAGCGCACTGGACGAGTCCATGTTGACTGGGGAGCCATTGCCCGTTGCGAAGCGAGTCGGCGACAAATTAATGGGTGCCACGCTCAACACCAGTGGGGCACTGGTCATGCGCTCAGAGCATGTGGGCAGTGCCACCATGCTGTCGCAAATTGTGCAAATGGTGGCGCAAGCGCAGCGGTCAAAAGCGCCGATGCAGCGCATGGCCGATGTGGTGGCGGGCTATTTTGTGTATGGCGTAGTAGCGGCGGCTGTGCTGACGTTTTTTGCGTGGGGCATGTTTGGGCCAGAGCCGAGTTGGGTGTTTGGGCTGATCAACGCCGTGTCGGTACTCATCATTGCCTGCCCCTGCGCGCTGGGGCTGGCGACACCCATGTCCATCATGGTCGCGACTGGACGGGGTGCAACGCAGGGTGTGCTGTTTCGGGACGCAGCAGCAATTGAAAATTTGCGCAAGGTCGATACGCTGGTGATTGACAAAACCGGCACGTTGACGGAAGGGCGGCCAGGCTTTGACAGCGTGGTTGCAGCAAATGGGTTTGACAGCAATGAGGTGTTGCGGCTGGCTGCCAGCCTGGACCAGGGCAGTGAGCATCCGCTGGCTGCAACCATTGTTCGGGCAGCCAAAGAAAAAAACATGACGCTGGGCACGCCTGAAAATTTTGATTCAGGCTCAGGCATAGGCGTCAAGGGCCAGGTGGATGGCAAGCAGCTTGCACTGGGCAACACCACGCTGATGCAGCAGATGAACGTGGCAGTCGATGTGATTCTGCAGCAAGCTGAAGCTCTGCGTGCCGACGGTGCAAGTGTGATGTACCTGGCAGTTGACGGCAAACTCGCAGGCTTGCTTGCGGTGTCTGACCCGGTCAAAGCCAGCACACCTGAAGCTTTAGCAACATTAAAAGCTGCTGGCATTCGCATCGTCATGGCCACAGGCGACGGCCTGACCACAGCCCGATCAGTTGGTAAACGCCTGGGTATTGAAGAAGTTCACGGTGAAGTCAAGCCTGGTGACAAGCTGACACTGATTGAAAGGTTGCAATCCGAAGGCCATGTGGTGGCCATGGCGGGTGACGGCATCAACGACGCACCTGCGCTGGCCAAAGCTAATGTCGGCATCGCCATGGGCACGGGCACTGACGTGGCCATGAACAGCGCGCAGGTGACGCTGGTCAAAGGCGACTTGCGCGGTA
>JANYED010000277.1 GCA_025363315.1 Polaromonas sp. | reverse complement strand
TCATGTTCAGGTCAAGTGAGGTCTTTTTGCCGTAGTAATCGACCATGATGGAATGATCCACCACCAAATCCACCGGCACCAGCGGCTCAATGCACTTGGGGTCTTTACCCAGCTTGACGGCCACGCTGCGCATGGCGGCCAGATCAGCCAAAAGTGGCACGCCGGTGAAGTCTTGCAGCACCACGCGCGAGACGACAAACGGAATCTCTTGTGTGCGGGTGGCGTTGGGTTTCCAGTTGGCCAGCTCGGCAACGTGCTGCGCGGTCACGCGCTTGCCGTCACAGTTGCGCAAAACCGATTCCAGCACGATGCGCAGCGACACGGGCAGGCGCTTGATGTTGGGAAACTGTTTTGCCAGTGCAGGAAGTGAGTAAAGCTTGCCAGCCTTGCCGGAGGCCGTCTTGAAGTTCTTGAGGGTACTAACAAAAGTACTTTCAATACGGGCAGGTTGAACCATCGCGAGAGCTCCTTGACATGATGCAATACGTCATATTCTGGCAGGCACATGCCCATCCCGTTGGGTTTGTAGCTGCTGGCTGACAAGACGGCTGGTCTATTTCCGATGCCTTAATGACGGCTGGCTTTTTAAAGTGGTACTTTTAGCCATCATTGAAAGAACACTCATGAGCCAGTCAAACGACGAACATACCCTGTGGACTTTGATAAAAGACATCAAGTTTGGCATGCTGACACACAGGCATGCTGACGGACACCTGCACAGCACGCCCCTGACAACGCAAAACAAGGCCGACGACGAAGGCACGGCACTGTACTTTTTCATCTCACGCAAAAGCGAAATCGCCACCTGCATTGCCCGCGATGCCAACGTGAATGTGGCTTACGCCCATCCTGGCGATGACCGATATGTCTCAGTGTCAGGCAAAGGTGCAGTTGTTGAAGACCAGACCAAGAAAGACTATTTGTTCACGTCGTTTGCCAAGGCCTGGTTTCCAGGCGGCGCTACCGACCCGAACCTGGCCCTGCTGCAAGTCAATATCGGCCATGCTGAATATTGGGACGTGAAAGAAAGCAAGATGATGCAACTCGCCAAAATGGCTCAAGCCGTCATCACCGGCGATCCCCCTGAAAAAATGGGTGAGCACAAAGAATTGAACTTGTCCTGAAGCGCATAACAACCCATGCCATTCATTGCCTTTAACAAAGCGTTTGACCCCGCCGCCCTTGATGACCTGCGCATCAACA
Source organism: Polaromonas sp. (assembly GCA_025363315.1). Classification (GTDB taxonomy): domain Bacteria; phylum Pseudomonadota; class Gammaproteobacteria; order Burkholderiales; family Burkholderiaceae_C; genus Polaromonas. The sequence goes on along the minus strand of JANYED010000277.1, from coordinate 2,925 downwards.
CGGCAGCCGTGCTTTACGTTGAAGCATCTCGGCCCGACCTGATCGGTCAGACCACCATCCATTTGCTCGGCCAGGGCATCAATGTCAATGCGGTGACAGAATCCATAGGCACCGTTGTCAGTGAAATCGGTGGCTTGATCGCTGCAACGCGGCACTACCTCGCACCGCCACCAGAAGGCGGCGCGAGTACTGTCTACATCTGCCCCGCCAATGTGAGTTACATACGTCCCAACGTGCCAGCATCGCCTGACTTTTGGGTGTTGCGTTTTGTAGATGGCTCGGAGCTGCGGGTGGTCGCGCCTTTGCCGCTGGGGCTATAAAAAAAGCCCTGCAATTTTCCTTGCAGGGCTTTGACTTGAAGCGGCGAACTTGAGATGGCGAAGGAGATCAGGCTGGAACGTTGTCCTTCACCGTATCCGCCGTAGCGGCTAAATCTGTGTAATCCTTGACTTTGTCAAAGTTCAAGTACTGATAAATCTGGTCGCTAGACGCCGTCAGCACACCCATGTCAGCCATGTACTCGGCTTTGGTTGGGATGCGGCCCAGCTTGGAGCAAATCGCTGCGAGCTCGGCTGAACCTAAATACACGTTGGAGTTTTTACCCAAACGGTTAGGGAAGTTGCGGGTGCTGGTAGAGAACACGGTTGCGCCCTCTTTAACCTGCGCCTGGTTGCCCATGCACAGGCTGCAGCCTGGCATTTCCATCCGGGCACCGGCGCTGCCCAGCACGCCGTAGTGGCCTTCTTCGGTGAGCTGCTTGGCATCCATCTTGGTCGGCGGGGCCATCCAGAGTTTGACGGGAATGTCGCGCTTGTTTTCAAGCAGTTTTGACGCTGCGCGGAAGTGGCCGATGTTGGTCATGCAACTGCCGATAAAGACTTCATCAATCTTGCTGCCTGCAACATCGCTCAATGTTTTCACATCGTCCGGGTCGTTCGGGCAAGCCACGATAGGCTCATGAATATCGGCCAGGTCAATCTCAATGACGGCGGCGTATTCAGCATCTGCGTCACCTTTGAGCAATTGCGGGTCGGCCAGCCACGCCTGCATAGCGGCGATGCGGCGGTTGATGGTGCGCACGTCTTGGTAGCCGGTGGCAATCATCCACTTGAGCATGGTGATATTGCTGTTGATGTATTCAATGATCGGCTCTTTGTTCAGGTGCACGGTGCAGCCGCCCGCTGAACGCTCGGCCGATGCGTCGCTGAGCTCAAACGCTTGCTCAACTTTCAAATCTGGCAGGCCTTCAATTTCAAGAATGCGGCCAGAGAACACATTGACCTTGCCCTGCTTGGCCACTGTGAGTAAACCAGCCTTGATGGCATATAGCGGAATAGCATTGACCAGATCACGCAGCGTGATGCCGGGCTGCATGGTGCCTTTGAAGCGCACCAGCACCGATTCAGGCATGTCCAGCGGCATGACGCCCGTCGCTGCACCAAACGCCACCAAGCCAGAGCCAGCCGGGAAGCTGATGCCAATCGGGAAACGGGTGTGGCTGTCGCCGCCCGTGCCCACCGTATCAGGCAGCAGCATGCGGTTCAGCCAGCTGTGAATAATGCCGTCACCAGGGCGCAATGGAATGCCGCCGCGCGTGCTCATAAAGTCTGGCAACTCGTGGTGCATCTTCACATCAACCGGCTTGGGGTACGCTGCCGTGTGGCAGAAGGACTGCATCACCAAATCAGCACTAAAGCCGAGGCAGGCCAGGTCTTTCAGTTCGTCGCGGGTCATCGGGCCAGTCGTATCCTGTGAGCCGACGGACGTCATTTTGGGCTCGCAATACGTGCCGGGGCGCACGCCCTGCTGATGACCGTCTACAACTGGCAAACCAACAGCACGTCCGACCATTTTTTGCGCCAGGGTGAAGCCACGGCCGTTGTCCAGTGGGTCTTGCGGCAAACGGAACTGGGTTGATGCGGGTAGGCCGAGCGCAAAACGTGCCTTGGCAGTCAAGCCGCGACCAACGATCAAAGGAATGCGGCCACCAGCGCGCACTTCGTCAAACAGAACTTCGCTTTTCAATTTGAATTCAGCAATGATTTTGCCGTCTTTCAGCGCTTTGCCGTCATACGGACGCAGCTCAATTACGTCGCCCATCGCCATCTGGCTTACATCCAGCTCAATTGGCAAGGCGCCGGAGTCTTCCATGGTGTTGTAGAAAATCGGCGCGATTTTGGAGCCCAAACACACTCCACCAAAACGCTTGTTCGGCACAAACGGAATGTCTTGACCGGTAAACCACAGCACCGAGTTGGTGGCTGACTTGCGTGACGAGCCCGTGCCGACCACATCGCCCACATAAGCCACCAGGTTGCCTTTGGCTTTGAGTGAATCGATGAACTTGATCGGGCCGCGCTTGCCTTCTTCTTCAGGCGTGATGCCTGGGCGTGGGTTTTTGTGCATGGCCAGCGCGTGCAGCGGAATGTCAGGGCGGCTCCAGGCATCGGGCGCGGGCGACAAGTCGTCGGTGTTGATCTCGCCTGCGACTTTGAAGACGGTGAGCATGATGGATTCAGGCACTTCGGGCCGGCTGGTGAACCATTCGGCGTTGGACCAGCTTTGCATGACGGCTTTGGCGTAGCTGTTGCCCTTGTCGGCTTTTTCTTTGACGTCATGAAACTGGTCAAACATCAAAAGCGTGTTTTTCAAACCGGCGGCGGCTTGTGTAGCCACGCTGGCTTCGGCATCGTCGAGCAGCGCAATCATCGGGCTGATGTTGTAGCCGCCCAGCATGGTGCCCAGCAATTGCGCGGCATGCTCGCGTGAGATCAGCGAGCACCGTTCAGTGCCGTGCGCCACAGCGGCCAGATAACTGGCTTTAACCTTGGCGGCATTGTCTACGCCTGCAGGTACGCGGTGCGTGATCAGCTCCACCAGAAAAGCTTCTTCGCCTTTGGGTGGGGCTTTCAGCAGTTCAATGAC